>NZ_JBLMKT010000027.1:0-266231 GCF_047779955.1 Streptomyces lothianensis
CGGACCCGGACGACTCATACCCAACTAACGACGAATCTCCGACTCAGGTCACTAGTGCGCCCCGTTGAAGTGTTCGCGGACCAGGGCGGAGACCACCTGGAGGTCCTGGGCGACCAGGGCGTCCAGGAGCGCCGTGTGCTCGGCCGCGTCCGCGACGAGGTCGGCGCGCCCGATGCTCACCGGGCCGGTGGCCAGGGGCCACTGGGAGCGGCGGTGCAGGTCGTCGGCGACCATGACCAGCTGTTCGTTGCCGGAGAGCGCGAGGATCGCGCCGTGGAAGGCGCGGTCGGCGTCCACGTACGCGGTGATGTCACCGCGGGCCGCCGCCGTGACCGTCGCCTCGGCCAGCGGCCGCAGGGTGGCCCACTGCCCGGCCGGTACGGTGCGGGCCAGGCGCAGCATGACCGGCACCTCGAGCAGCGAGCGGATCTCGATCAGTTCGGCCAGCTCGCGTGCGCTGCGCTCGGCCACCCGGAAGCCCCGGTTCGGCACGACCTCGACGGCGCCCTCGTGGGCGAGCTGCTGCATGGCCTCGCGTACGGGCGTGGCGGAGACTCCGAACCGGCTCGCGAGCGCGGGTGCCGAGTAGACCTCGCCGGGCGCCAGCTCGCCTCCGACGAGGGCGGCGCGCAGGGCTTCGAGGATCTGGCCTCGTACGGAATGACGCCGGACCGAATGACGGCCGCCCTCGGCCGGTGGGGCCGGTACGGGCGCAGCAGCCGGTACGAACGCAGGCGCCGGTGGCTCGCTGTGCGTGTGGTCGCCGCGGGCGGGCGCGCCCTGCGCGACACCGGGCAGCTCCGCGATGCCGCGCCCCTCCGCAGCACCGCGCCCCTCCGCAGCACCGCGCCCCTCCGCAGCACCGCGTTCCTCCGCGCCTCCGCGCGCCGTACGCGCAGTCGGCCTGCGGGCGGGTACCGTCTGCGCGGGCACCCGCACCGTGGGCGCGGCGGCCTGTGTGCGTTCCGTGGACGAAGGATCCGAGGCGGCTCGCGGACGGGCCTGCTCCACTCGGGTCCACCTCCCCGGCTCTCGTCACGGCTCAGGAGCCCCAGCGGCTCACCCAAAGACGATAGGCGGAGCGGCCCCGGCTGTCGAAAAACCCGGCCCGGGGCCCGAGCCGACGACCCCCGAGTTCAAACATCGAATCCTTCGGGTAAGGTAAGGCTTACCTGCAAACGATCGCGATTCGGTGGTCCCGCGCATGTCCCTTGACGCCCTTCTGCCAGGCGACACCCGCACAGCCCCCTCGGCGTTCGCGGATACGTATGCACGCCTCGGCGAGGTGTTCCCGGGACTCGCGGTGCGCGAGCTGGGCGCACACGAGCAGGCCCCGCAGGGCGGCGGCTGGGTCGCCGCCGTCGAGCTCGCGGAAGGCGGGGCCGCGCTCGACACCTTTCTCGCCTGGGACGACGCACAGGTCCTCAGGGACTACGGGCAGCAGGCCCGCCCCGATGTGACCGCCAGCTTCGGCTTCCACCGGTACGCCTGGCCGGCCTGCCTCCTCATCACGGTTCCGTGGTTCCTGCGGCGCCGGGTGCCGCGCCTGCCGGTGACGAACGTCGCCTTCCAGCGCACGCTGGGCAAGATGGCCGTCCGCGTCGAGGAGTTCGCCTGCCTGCCGGGCGATCCACTGGCCGCCGCGCCGGGTGCACGGGTCGTGCCCGACGAGGCGGCGCTGATGGCGGAGGTCCGGGCCTCGGTCGCCGCGCACCTGGGTCCGGTGCTCGACGGCTTCGGGCCGCGGATGCGGCGCGGGCCGCGGGCCCTGTGGGGCATGGCCACGGACGAGATCGTCGAGGGGCTCTGGTACATCGGGCATCTGCTCGGCGAGGAGCGCCGGGCGATCGCGGAGCTGGAGCTGCTGCTTCCGGGCAGGACGAAGCCGTACGTGGGGACGCCTTCGTTCCGTGAACTCACCGGTCCGAACGGCGAGTCGCTGCCCACCCGGGACCGTGCGAGCTGCTGCCTCTTCTACACCCTGCGTCCGGACGACACCTGTGTGACGTGCCCGCGTACCTGTGATGCGGAGCGGATCGTCAAGCTGACCGCAAGCGGATCGACCTGAACCACCCGCACGGGTGGGAGTCATCGAACTCAACTCCCGGTATCAGCACGGAAGTTCGAGCAGAATCCACCCATCTGCACCCCCGCACACCCCCTTGGCGTTCTCTTCCCCCGAAACCCCCTGAAGGTCTCCGCGTCTGCGTCAGGATGACGCCGAAACCCCCCTCAGGTGACGCAAGGGACCCCAGATGAGAATGACCGACATATCGCTTGACTGGCTGCTGCCCGGCGGGGTGCTGCTGCTCGGCATGCTGGTGGCGGTTGCGGTGCTCACACGCGGCAAGCGGGCCGGTGCCAAGGCCGCGGCGGTGGAGCAGGACTCCTGGGAGCGCAGCGAGGAGCGGCGCAGGCGCAAGGAGGCGATCTACGGATCGGTCTCGTATCTGCTGCTCTTCTGCTGCGCCGCGGTCGCGGCCGCGCTCTCCTTCCACGGCCTGGTCGGCTTCGGCCGGCAGAACCTCAACCTCTCCGGCGGCTGGGAGTACCTGGTCCCGTTCGGCCTGGACGGGGCGGCGATGTTCTGCTCGGTGCTCGCCGTCCGCGAGGCGAGCCACGGCGATGCGGCGCTCGGCTCACGGCTGCTCGTGTGGACGTTCGCGGGGGCGGCGGCCTGGTTCAACTGGGTGCACGCGCCCCGGGGTCTGGGCCATGCGGGCGCGCCGCAGTTCTTCGCGGGGATGTCGCTGAGCGCCGCGGTGCTCTTCGACCGCGCGCTCAAGCAGACCCGGCGTGCCGCGCTGCGCGAGCAGGGGCTCGTGCCGCGTCCGCTGCCGCAGATCCGTATCGTGCGCTGGCTGCGGGCTCCCCGGGAGACCTACGGCGCCTGGTCGCTGATGCTCCTGGAAGGCGTACGCACCCTCGACGAGGCGGTCGAGGAGGTGCGGGAGGACCGCAAGGACAAGGCGGCCAACCGGCTCCGCAAGCGCGAGCACGAACGCCTGGAGCGCGCCCGCCTGAAGGCGCTGAGCCGGGGGCACGCCTGGGGCGGCGGCCGCCGTACGGCGGGCAGGCTGGAGGTGGAGGCGGCCTCGGCGGGCACCGGCACCCCGCAGGCCCTCGCGGCCCGCGCGGGCGGCACGGCCGGTCCGCAGGCGCTCGCCGCCGCGGCGGGCAGCGCCGCTCCGCAGCCCCTCGCGGAGCCTTCCGCGGGCCTGGCTCCGGCCGAGCAGCTGCCCGTACGCCCGCGGCCCTCGCTGCAGGCCGTGACCGGCACCGACGGGCCGGTCGCCGTCGACCTCACCGCGGAGGACGACACCCAGACGCTTCCTCGCCTGGACTCCCTGGAGCAGAAGCTCAAGGATCTGGAGCAGCAATTCGGCTGAGTGTCAGGGATGTCGGGTGGCGTCCGCCCGGTGACGAGGGCGGCGCCGCTCCGTCGTCGGTGGTCGCCCGGCCGTGTGCGCGGGCGCACGTTCAAGCCGGGCCGCTGCCCAGTTCGAACCACACCACCTTTCCGGTCCCGTACGACATGACGCCCCAGGCATCGGCGAGGGACTGCACGAGCTGCAGCCCTCTGCCGCCGGTGCGCGGACCGTCGTCGGCGTGCGGTACCCGCACCTCAGGCCTTCGTTCCGTGCAGTCGCGTACCTCGACCCGTAGCCGCTCCGGTGCCACGGTCGCGATCAGTTCCGCGTCGTCGTCCGTGTGCACCAGTGCGTTGGTGACTATCTCGCTGGTCAGCAACTCCGCCACGTCCGAGCGCCCGGGCCTGCCCCAGTGGGCGAGCAGCTCCCGCAACGCCCGGCGCACTTCGGGCACCGCGCGCAGATCGGAGCTTCCCAGTCTGCACTTGAGTGATGACGCGTGCTCCCCCGTTGCCGTGGCTTCGTCGTCCGACCGCCGGCTTGCCTGCCTTGACATGACCCCGCCCCGTGCGCTGATGACTGCTCCCTCTCTGGATGTGCGGTGGTGCTGCTGCTCTTCGCCTCCGGAGGCCTGTCTTCTCGAACAGGTTCACGGGAATGCATTCCCGCCCATCCCGGGCAGCACGCATGTCCATTCGTCAAACAAACGGAGGGCGCGTACTCGACAGGCGGCGGGGGTGCGGCGTATCGAGGGCTGTGGGAGGTGAGCGGGGAACATCAGGGGCAGTGGGTGTGAGCGACCGGCAAGCGAACAGGAGCCGTGATGCACGACGACCGACCGCTGGTGCTGGGACGTCTGGAACGTGCCCTGCGCCAGTTCATCCGTCCCGCCCGGTACGGGGAGCGGGTGCCGTTGGCCCTGTCCGTATGGCATGCGCCCGAAAGTGGGGCCTCCCCTGGTCAGTGGGGTCTCCCCTGCTCGAGCGAAGCCGAGAGCTTGGGGAAGCAGTCGAGAGCTTGGGGAACTGTGCCGGTGGGCGAGGCGCTGACTGCCGCGTACGAGCCCTTCGCGACCGGGACCGAGTGGGGCAGCCCCTGGTCGACCAGCTGGTTCCGGCTGACCGGTGCGGTGCCCGAGGGCTGGGCGGGCCGTCAGGTGGAGGTGGTGGTCGACCCCGGGTTCAGCGGGGACGGGCCGGGATTCCAGGCGGAGGGGATGCTGTACGACGCGAACGGCGTGCCGTTGAAGGGGATCCATCCGCGCAACCGGCATCTGACCGTCGCCGAGCGGGCCGAGGGCGGCGAGCCGGTGGATCTGCTGCTCGAGGCGGCGGCGAACCCCACCGTGCTGCGCGACTTCGAGCCGACGCGTCTGGGCGACATCCTGACGGCAGGGGATCGGCCGATCTACCGATTCGCGGCTGCCGATCTCGCCGTACTGCATGTGGACGTATGGCGGCTGGTCCTCGACATCGAGGTGCTCACGGAGCTGATGGCGGAGCTGCCCGCCGACCGGACGCGGCACCACGGGATCCTGCGCGCCCTGGAGGACATGCTCGACGCGCTCGACCTGCACGACGTGCCCGGCACGGCCGCCGCCGCGCGGGCCGCCCTGGCCGGTGAACTCGCCAAGCCGGCCGCTGCGAGCGCCCACCGGATCTCGGCGACCGGGCACGCGCACATCGACTCGGCCTGGCTGTGGCCGCTGCGCGAGACCGTGCGCAAGGCCTCGCGCACCTTCGCCAACGTCACCGCGCTCGCCCGCGACTATCCCGAGCTCGTCTTCGCCTGCTCGCAGGCCCAGCAGTACGCCTGGGTCAAAGAGCACCAGCCGCACATCTGGGAGCGGATCAAGAAGGCGGTGGCGGACGGCACCTGGGCGCCGGTGGGCTCGATGTGGGTGGAGTCCGATGCGAACATGCCCGGCGGAGAGGCGCTGGCCCGGCAGATCGTGCACGGCAAGCGGTTCTTCGCCGAGGAACTGGGCGTGGAGACCGAGGAGATCTGGCTCCCGGACTCCTTCGGCTACACCGCCGCCTTCCCGCAGCTCGCGAAGCTCGCGGGGGCGCGCTGGTTCCTCACCCAGAAGCTGTCGTGGAACCAGAGCAACAAGATGCCCCACCACACCTTCTGGTGGGAGGGCATCGACGGCACCCGGGTCTTCACCCACTTCCCGCCGGTGGACACGTACAACGCGCAGTTCCACGGCAGCGAACTCGCCCACGCCGAACGCAACTTCGCCGAGAAGGGCCGCGCCTCGCGTTCCCTCCTGCCCTTCGGCTGGGGCGACGGCGGCGGCGGTCCGACCCGGGAGATGATGGAGCGGGCGCGGCGTCTGCGCTCGCTCGAAGGCTCACCGCGCGTCGAGATCGAGAAGCCGGCCGCCTTCTTCAAGGCCGCCGAGGAGGAGTACGGGCGGTCGGCGCCGGTGTGGTCGGGCGAGCTGTACCTGGAGTTCCACCGGGGTACGTACACCAGCCAGGCCAAGACCAAGCAGGGCAACCGGCGCAGCGAGCACCGGCTGCGCGAGACGGAGCTGTGGTGCACGGCGGCGGCCCTGCGCTCGCCCGAGTACGCGTATCCGTACGACGCGCTCGACCGGCTGTGGAAGACGGTGCTGCTGCACCAGTTCCACGACATCCTGCCGGGCTCCTCGATCGCCTGGGTGCACCGCGAGGCCCGCGAGACCTACGCCCGGGTCCTCGCGGAACTCGACGAGCTGACCGCCGAGGCGGTGCGCGCGCTGGGGCCCGGCGATCCGGCGGTGCTCAACTCCTCCCCGTACGCCCGGAGCGAGGTCGTCGAGACGGCCGGCGGCCCGGTGCATGTGAACGTGCAGGGCCTGGCCACGAAATCGCTCGCGGCCGCCGCCGCACACCCCCGTGATTCCGCGCTCTTCGCCGAGGAGACGGACACGGGGATCACACTCACCAACGAGCATCTGTCGGTCCACATCGACTCCGACGGGCTGCTCACCTCCGTACGGGACCTGGACGCCGACCGCGAGGTCCTTCCGCCCGACGCCCGCGCCAACCTCCTCCAGCTGCACCCCGATCACCCCAACCAGTACGACGCCTGGGACCTCGACCAGCACTACCGCCGTCGGCACACCGATCTGACGGCGGCCGAGTCGGTGGAGCTGGTGGAATCCGGTCCGCTGCGGGCGGTCGTACGGGTCGTACGGGCCTTCGGCAGGTCCTCCCGCATCACCCAGGAGCTGCGCCTTGCCACCGGCAGCCGACGCCTCGACGTGGAGTGCGAGGTGGACTGGCAGGAGTCGGAGAAGGTGCTCAAGGTCGCCTTCCCGCTGGACGTGCAGGCCGAACGCTCCACGGCGGAGATCCAGTTCGGCCATGTGCACCGGCCCACGCACGCCAACACCGCCTGGGACGCGGCACGGTTCGAGATCTGCGCGCACCGCTGGCTGCGGGTCGCGGAGGAGGGGTACGGGGTCGCGCTGCTCAACGATTCGACGTACGGCCACGATGTGAGCCGCGCCCCGCACGCGGACGGGCTCGGGACGACGGTCCGCCTCACGCTGTTGCGGGCCCCGCACTCCCCCGACCCCGAGACGGACCTGGGCACGCACCGCTTCACGTATGCGCTGCTGCCCGGTTCCTCGGTCGGGGAGGCAGTCGCGGAGGGGCTCGCGCTGAACCTGCCACTGCGGGTCACGGAGGCACCCGCGCTCGACCCGCTGATCACCGTGCACGATCCGGCGGTGACCGTCGAGGCCGTGAAGCTCGCGGAGGACCGCAGCGGGGATGTGGTCGTACGGCTCTACGAATCGCGCGGCGGACGGGCCCGGGCCTCGGTCACGGCCTCGTTCCCGGTGGCGCGGGCCGAGGTGACGGATCTCCTCGAACGGCCGGTGGGTGCGGTGGAGACGGATGAGGAAGGGCTGTGGGTGGCGCTGCGGCCGTTCCAGATCGTGACGCTGCGGCTGCGGCCCGCCTGATGCTCGGGCGGGCCGCTCCGGGGCGGGACGTTCCGCGGCGGGACGTTCCGCGGCGGGACGTTCCGCGGCGGGATGTGCGGACGGCTGCTCAGGGCCTCGGCACGTTGCGCAGGTTGGAGCGGGCCATCTGCAGCATCCGCCCCACCCCGCCGTCCAGGACGATCTTGCTCGCGGAGAGCGCGAAGCCGGTCACCATCTCGGCGCTGATCTTCGGCGGGATGGAGAGCGCGTTGGGATCGGTGACCACGTCCACGAGGGCGGGGCCCTTGTGCTTGAAGGCGTCCTTGAGCGCGCCCGCGAGCTGCTTGGGTTTCTCCACCCGTACGCCGTACGCACCGCAGGCGCGGGCGACCGCCGCGAAGTCGGGGTTGTGGTTGGCGGTGCCGAAGGAGGGCAGTCCGGCGACCAGCATCTCCAGTTCGACCATGCCGAGCGAGGAGTTGTTGAAGAGGACCACCTTCACCGGCAGGTCGTACTGCACGAGGGTGAGGAAGTCCCCCATCAGCATCGAGAAACCGCCGTCCCCCGACATCGCGACGACCTGACGGTCCCGGTCGGTGAACTGGGCGCCGATCGCGTGCGGCAGGGCGTTGGCCATCGAACCGTGCGAGAAGGAGCCGATGATGCGGCGGCGGCCGTTGGGGCTGAGGTAGCGGGCGGCCCAGACATTGCACATGCCGGTGTCGACGGTGAACACGGCATCGTCGTCGGCGAGTTCGTCGAGGACGGAGGCCGCGTACTCGGGGTGGATCGGGACGTGCTTCTCGACCTTGCGGGTGTACGCCTTGACCACGCCCTCCAGCGCGTCGGCGTGCTTCTTGAGCATCTTGTCGAGGAACCTGCGGTCGGTCTTGGCCCGCACCTTCGGCGTCAGACAGCGCAGCGTCTCGCGTACGTCGCCCCAGACGGCGAGGTCGAGCCGGGAGCGGCGGCCGAGGCGTTCGGGCCGGATGTCGACCTGGACGATTTTCACGTCGTCCGGCAGGAAGGCGTTGTACGGGAAGTCGGTGCCGAGCAGGATCAGCAGCTCGCACTCGTGGGTGGCCTCGTAGGCGGCGCCGTAGCCGAGCAGCCCGCTCATGCCCACGTCGTACGGATTGTCGTACTGGATCCACTCCTTGCCGCGCAGGGCGTGCCCGACCGGGGACTTGATCTTCCCGGCGAACTCCATGACCTCGGCGTGCGCGCCCGCCGTGCCGCTGCCGCAGAACAGGGTGACCTTGTCCGCCTCGTCGACCATCTCCACCAGCCGGTCCAGGTCGTCGTCGCCCGGGCGGATCGTGGGGCGTGAGGTGACCAGGGAGGTCTCGGCGGCCTTCTCCGGCGCGGGTTCGTCGGCGACGTCGCCGGGCAGGGAGACGACGCTGACGCCTTGGCGGCCGACCGCGTTCTGGATCGCGGTCTGCAGCAGGCGGGGCATCTGCTTCGGGTTGGAGAGCAGCTCGCTGTAGTGGCTGCACTCACGGAACAGCTGGTCGGGGTGGGTCTCCTGGAAGTAGCCGAGCCCGATCTCGTGCGAGGGGATCTGCGAGGCGAGGGCGAGTACGGGGGCCATGGAGCGGTGGGCGTCGTAGAGGCCGTTGATGAGATGCAGGTTGCCCGGGCCGCAGGAACCGGCGCAGGCCGCGAGCTTCCCCGTGACCTGCGCTTCGGCGGCGGCCGCGAAGGCGGCGGTCTCCTCGTGCCGCACATGGATCCAGTCGATCGCGGCATTGCGCCGGACGGCGTCCACGACCGGGTTGAGGCTGTCCCCCACGACCCCGTACAGACGGCGGACGCCCGCCCTGGTGAGGATGTCGACGAACTGCTCGGCGACGTTCTGCTTGGCCATGAGGGTCTGCGCTCCTCGGACTCGGCGGACACGGCGGACACGGCGGACACGGCGGACACGGCGAGGGTGTGCTTGCCTGTGCAGCCCATGATCGGTGCAGAGGCGGGGGTGCCGCGCGTTGTGGGCCGCGCGCCGAGGAGGGGCGCCCGGTGCCCCGAGGCGGGCACCGGGGCCCTTGGTCGTCCGTTCCGGCTGGTCCTCCGTTACGGCTGGTCCCCGGCTACGGCTGGTCCTCGGCTACGGCTAGTCCTCGGCTACGGCTAGTCCTCGGCTACGGCTGGTCCTCCCAGACGGCCGCGGCGGTGCGGTCGTCCGCGTAGCCCTTCACGCGCAGCTGGACGTCGGCCAGGTAGTCGACGAGTCCTGGCGGGCCCTCCTCGCCCGCCCAGCGCTCCCTGAGCGCCCCCGCGAGGGCGGGTTCGCCGCGCAGGGGCTCGGCGAGGCCGCCGCTGCACAGCAGCAGGGTGTCACCCGGACGGGCTACGGAGGCGCGGAAGCGGAAGGGTTCGCGGGGCGGGGCCTGCGGTGCGTCGTACGGGCTCGGGGGCGTCGTGATCTGCAGGTCCATGGTGAGTCGGTCACCCTGGGGGGACTCCGAGGGCACCGAGCCGAAACCGACCACCGGCTCGCCCGCCGCCTCGGCCGCCTTGGGCTCGATGTCCTGCCAGTCACCGCCCCTGAGGCGGAACAGACCGCCGCCGCCGATCCCGAAGAAGACCCGGGTGCGGCAGCCGGGGTCGGCGGGCAGCAGCAGACAGCGCAGCGAGGTGACCGTGTACTCCTCGGGTTCGAGGCCGCGCTCGGCGGCGCCCGCGCGCAGTTTGCCGAGGCTGCGGTCGGTCAGGCGGTGCAGGCCCGATTTCAGGTCGCCGCGCCTGCCCGCGCGGATGTCCTCGGAGAGGCGGGCATGGCTGCGGCCGACCGCTCGGCCGATCCAGTGACAGGCCTCGGCGGCGGCGAGATGCGCGCCGGGTGTGGCGCGGGCGCCGGTGGCCATGGCGACGAGCACGAGCGCGCTCTCGCCGCTGCCGAAGCGGGCAGTGAGCAGCGAGTCCCTGCGCACCTCGCCGCGGTAGCGCGCGGAATCCCCGCGCACGGACACGGCGCGCAGGCTGTACGTGCCGTACGTGGCACCGTCGAGCACGGTGTCGGCGACGAGGTCCGTGAGCTCGTCGGGCTCGGCGGACGGAAGCGTGCCGGGCTCGGCGTCGTAGGTGGGCGGGCCGTCTCCGACGAAGTTCGGCTGCTGTGCGCCGCCGCCGCGCCGCGCCACCTCCGCGAGCGTGGTCGGATCGGCCTGTTCGGGGAGCGCCACGGGGGCCTGTGCGCTGGGAGTTTCGGCGCCTCGGGGTGGGGTGAGGTCCTGGGAGTCGCGCGGAGATGATGTCGCGGCGGGCTCGGTGGGGGCGGGAGGCGGCTCCGGGTCCTGCTCCACGCCACCGGCCCCCGGCGTGCCGCCCGGCTCCGCCACCGGGTTCCGCGGCGGCGGGGTCCAGGTGCGCGGGCGCGGCGGTCGGGTGGGGGCGGGCGGCGGCAGCGGCGCGGCACCCGGCTGCTCGCCGGGCCGCCCCGGCTGTTCACCAGCCCTCCCGGGCTGCTCCACCACCGTGTCCGCGGCCGATTCGAAACGGTCGTCCAAGGACTCGGGGGTCGCCGCCGGTCCGGTGTCGTCCGTGAAGCCGCTGTACAGCTTCGCCCACCAGTCGTCCTCGTACCCCGCGGCGTCGTTGCGCCGGTCCCCCTGCTGGCTCATGCCCCTATTGTCCACCGCACGGGGCGTACGAAAACGGGGCATCCCGAAAATTCTCGCCGCGGGCGGCCCGAGGCCCCCGGCAGTTGCTGCCGGGGGCCTCAGTCGCGCGCGGTCCCGGTCGCTGTCCCACTCGCGGTCCCAGTCGCACGCGACCGCTGACGGGCGCGGTCCGGGGCGGGGGTCAGCGCACGTCGTACGCGCGGATCACCGTCTGCCGGACGGTGTTGCCGTTGGTGTCGGTCACCTCGGTCCGCAGGGTGACCGGCTTTCCGGAGGCGTCCGCATGGTTCACGGTCGCCGTGCGGGTGGTGCCCGTGCCGGTGAGCTGTGCCTCGGTCCAGGTCTCGCCGCCGTCGTACGAGTAGGACAGGGAGGCGGACTTGATGGCGCCGGGCGTGTAGCCCGCGTGGCCGGTGACCTTGAGGCCGATGCGCAGGCCGTCCTCGGCGGCGAGGGTCTTCATGCCGTCCTCGGGGAGGGTCAGGCGCGGGTACATCAGCGGCAGGCCGACGGTGTACTCGGTCTCGTCCAGCTTCGAGCGGAAGGTCCAGGTGGTCTCGACGGACTGCGAGCGCTTCCACACGGCGGCGGGCGAACCGATCTTCATGACGCGCTGGGTGAGTTCGTACGTGCTCTCCTCGGCCGGAACCTCGAAGACGCCGAACGGCCAGCCGGTGCTGCCGAGTTCCTCGCCGTCGCGCTTGAGCGTGAGGCCGCCGATGTCACCGAAGGAGCCGGCGTTGCCGTGGTGGGTGCCGTCGCCCCACATACCGGGGGCGAAGCCCATCAGGTCGCCCTGGCGTTCGGCGGTGAGGGTCACTTCGCCGGTGACCGTGTCGACCGGGGCGGTGGGTGCGATGACGCCGTCGTACCAGCTCTCCTCGGTGCGCTGCCCGCGCTGGTACTCGTGCTCCTTGCCGACCATGAACTCGCCCCACGGGAAGCTGCTGGACAGCGTCCGGGACCGGAGTACACCGTCGTCGGCCGTGAAGTAGTCGGTGCGCTCACCGGGCGCGGGGACAGTGCTGAAGCCGCCGGCGGTGACCTGCAGGCCGCTGGGAAGCACCGTCGTCAGGAAGTCCAGGTAGTCGGCGCGGACACCCATCGCGTGGACCTTCGTGTCGACGGCGGCGAGCTTCTTGTCTCGCGCCTTGTAGGTGCGGTCGCGGTGCAGGGTGCCGTCCTCGGTGAAGGACAGGTTGTACAGGTAGGGGGTGTTGGCCGTGGCCTTCCAGGAGAGTTCGACCGGGCCTTCGGCGAGCGCGGCAACCAGCGCCTTCGCCTCTTCGGTGGGCAGACCGAGCGCGGGCAGCGTGCCGCCGATGAATCCGGCGGTCGGGTACCAGCGGGCGGGGTCGTCCCGGTGGGCGATGACGGCGAGGGCGCCGGCCTCCTCGGCGGTACGGGCGAGCGAGCCGACCGCGGAGCTGCCCGCGGGCAGCTTCACCAGGGCGATCTTGCCCTCGACACCGGCCGCTTCGAGCTCGGCGGCCGTTCCGGTGCCCGCGTCGACGAGTTCGGCGGATCCGGTGCCGTCGAGGTTCGCCGAGTTGGTGGCGGAGGTGACCGGGTGCAGGGCCTGTCCGCCGACGACCCTCATCTCGGAGATCTGCGGGGCGGCGCCCCGCCAGTGGCTGCCGAACTCGAAGTCGCCCGCGTGGGCGCGGCCTTCGACGGAGGCGTAGTAGCCGCGGACCTCACGGCCGCCGCTCGCGGTGCCGGTGTGGCCCCAGATGTCGTCCCAGGTGCGGACGAACGAAAGCGTGGCGCCGCGCTGTTCGAAGGCCTGGTCGGTCTCGACGTCGAGGCGGTGCGCCTCGCGGGCGTCGAGGACGATCGTGGTGTCCTTCTCGATCTCGATCTCGGGACGGCCCAGGTAGGTGAGCGAGTCGACGAGGCTCGGGTTCTCGCCGGCGTCCGGGGTGGCGACGAAGCCGGAGAGGAAGTAGTTGCCGGGACGCAGGGCGTACGTCTGGTCCTTGGCGCCTTCGTTGAAGCGGCGCTCACCCCGGTCGGCCTCGATGTCGATCACGTCGAGGGAGGAGCCGGCGTCGGCGGGCCTGCCCTGGCGGTCGATCAGCTTGACGCGCAGGGTGACGGTCTCGGGCTCCACGTACAGCGAGAACGGGGTGGAGACGCTGAGGCCCTTCGCCTCGGCGAGGACACGGCCCACGAGGTCGCCGTACTGGCCGCTGCGCAGTGCCGCAGAGGGGTCGATGTGCAGCGGGACCTTGACGGTGGCGCCCGCGGGCACGTTCACGGTGCGCTCGCCGAGCCGGGCGATGGAGGAGCGGACCGGGGTGCCGTCGTTGCCGGTGAGGTCCTGGACGGACAGACGCAGCCGGACCGGCTTGTCGGAGGTGTTGGTGTACGGCACGTCGACGGCGGTGCGGTCACTGTCGTCCTGCGGCCAGTTGTAGCTGCCGGCCTGGACGGCGGGCGCGGAGAGCACCTGCTGCCCGATCGCGGCCTCGACGTCGAGCAGTCCGCCACCGGTCTCCCGTACGTCACCGGGGATGTCCTGGTCGGCGGAGGCCACGAGCCCGGCCTTGAGCTGCTGCGGGGTCCAGTCGGGGTGCTTCTGCTTGAGAACGGCCGCGGCGCCCGCGACATGCGGAGTGGCCATCGACGTACCGCTCATCGACTGGTACGCGTACAGGCCGCGTCCACCCGCGGCGGCGGCCGAGATGCCGACGCCGGGTGCGGTGATCTCGGGCTTGAGGGTGTGGGTGCCGGTGACGGGGCCGCGGCTGGAGAACCGGGCGGTGTTGTTCTCGCGGTCGACGGCACCGACGGTCAGGACGCTCGGGGCGCAGCCCGGCGAGGTGACGGTGTTGGCGCTCGGGCCGAGGTTGCCGGCCGCCACCACGAACAACGTGCCGGAGTTCGCGGCGAGTTCCTCGGTGGCGCGGCTCATCGGATCGGTGCAGTCGCTGGGCAGCGCGGTGCCCAGGCTCATCGAGACGACGTCGGCCTTCTGTTCGACGGCCCACTCCATGCCGGCGATGATCCAGGACTCGGCGCCCTGGCCGTAGTCGTTGAGCACCTTGCCGTTGAGCAGTTCGGTGCCCGGCGCGACGCCCTTGTTCTTCCCGTCGCTCGCGGCCCCGGAGCCGCCGACGGTGGAGATGGTGTGGGTGCCGTGGCCGCGGCGGTCCTCGGCGGTGTCGGAGTCGGTGAAGTTCTTCGACTCGCTGATCCGGCCCTCGAGGTCAGGGTGCCGGGTGTCGGCGCCGGTGTCGAGGACGGCGACCTTGGTGCCCTTGCCGTCGTAGCCGGCGGCCCAGGCCTCGGGGGCATGCACCTGCCGGGTCGACCTGTCGAGCGTCGCCTCGACCTTGCGGTCGAGCCACAGCTTCTTCAGACCGCCGGAGGTGCGGGACCTGGGGTTCGTGACATCGGCCCAGAAGGTGGCGGCCTGCTTCTTGTCCGCTTCGAGGGCGACGCCGTCGATCGCGTCGAGGACCTGCTCGCGCTCGGCGCCGCGCGGGGCCGCGGGTGCGGAGCGCGCGACGTCCACGGACTCGTCGTAGACGGCGATCAGCGACAGCGTCTTCGCGTGCTGGTCGTCGTAGCCCTGGCGGATCAGGCCGGAGACGTTGAACAGCTGCTCGTCCACCTTGCCCGCGGCGAGCGCCTCGGTGACGCCCTCCGGGTAGACGTACAGGTCGTTTCCGACGGTACGGGTCTGCAGGAACGGGACCGTGCCGTCCTCGCGCGGCAGCGCGGCGGCGGAACTGCGGCCGGACTTCCCGGTCGTGACAAGCACCTTGTCGCCGTTGACCAGGGTCACGGTCGTCTGCCGTGCGCCCTCGCCCGCGGCCTGGGCGGCCTCGCTGCCGGCCAGGGGGCTGCGTTCGTTCTCGGATGCGGAGGGCGCGGCCTGTGAAGGCGCGGCCAAGGTGGCGGCCAGGGCGGCGGCGGTGGCCGCGACCAGGACCTTTCTGGATATCGGGCGCATTAGTCTCCCTGCTGGAAATGCTCGAGCTGCTTGTGCTGCGTGAGCCGTGTGACCTGCCAGAGCCTGCGGTGGCGCCACCTTGGCAAAGAAAGCGGTGGTGCGGGGATGATGTGCCGAGGCGGGTTTGCGCCGTGGCCGTTTCCCGCCACGGCGCAGGACGGCAGGGAGCGGCCGGGAGAGCGTTCCCTGCCGGAGCGGCAGGCAGGGCGCTCCCGGGTGGGTTCGGCAGGTACGTGAAAGGTGCGGGCAATGCTGGGGGCCATAGGCCTTGACGAGATGCAGGAGGCGGCCTACCGCGCGCTGGTCACGCTCGGTGCGGCCGACGCGGCCGACCTCGCCGCCCGTCTCGGACTGAAGGAGACCGACACCGAGCGGGCGCTGCGCAGGCTCGAACACCACGGTCTGGCCGCCCAGTCCACCTCGCGTCAGGGCCGCTGGGTGGCCGCTCCCCCGGGTGTCGCGCTCGGTGCGCTGCTCACCCAGCAGCGCCACGAGCTGGAGCGCGCGGAGCTCGCGGCCGCGCTGCTGGCCGATGAGTACCGCACGCAGGCCGACGCGCCCTCGGTGCACGATCTCGTCGAGGTCGTCACGGGTGCGGGCGCGGTCGCCCGGCGCTTCCTCCAACTGCAGCTCGGCGCGACACAGGAGGTCTGTGCGCTGGTCACCGGACGGCCCACCGTGGTCTCCGGCCATGACAACGAGGCCGAGGAACAGGCGACGGCACGCGGCGTCAGGTATCGCGTGATCGTCGAACGTGCCGTACTCGATCTGCCGACCGGGCTGCTCGAACTCTCCACCGCGCTGCGCCGCGACGAACAGGTGCGGGTCGTGGACCGGGTACCGACCAAGCTGGTGATCGCCGACCGTAGTCTCGCGATGGTCCCGCTCACCTCACGCGATGCGGAACCGGCGGCGCTCGTGGTGCATGCGAGCGGGCTGCTCGAATCGCTCCACGGCCTGTTCAGCTCCGTATGGCGCGAGGCGCTTCCGCTCCGGCTCGGCGAGGACGCCTCGGTGTACGCGCAGGAGGGCGAGGGACCGGACCGGACGGACCTGGAGATCCTGTCGCTGCTCCTCGCGGGCCTGACGGACGCGAGCGTGGCCAAGCAGCTCGATCTGGGGCTGCGGACGGTGCAGCGGCGCGTGAAGCGGCTGATGGAACTCGCCGGGGTGACCACGCGGTTGCAGCTCGGGTGGCATGCGTACGAGCGGGGGTGGGTGGCGCGTTAGGAGGTGCTGCTCGGTTCAGAGCGCGCCTTCCAGGCCGAGCAGCTGCAGCTTGCGGTCCAGGCCGCCCGCGTAGCCCGTGAGGCTGCCGTCCGCGCCGATCACCCGGTGGCAAGGACGCACGATCAGCAGCGGGTTGGCGCCGATCGCGCCGCCGACCGCGCGCACCGCCGCGCGCGAGGCACCGATGCTGCGGGCGATGGCGCCGTACGTCGTGGTGGCGCCGTACGGGACGGCGTCGAGCGCGGCCCACACCTGCTCGCGGAAGGCCGTGCCGTGGGTGCGGAACTCCAGGTGGAACTCCTCGAGTTCGCCCCGGAAGTACGCGGCGAGCTGCCGCTCGGCCTCCGCGAAGGCCTCGGGCGCGCGCACCCACTCCGCCTGCATGGTGCGTCCGCCCTTCTGGCCCGGTACGGAGACGGAGCCGAGTGCGCCGCTGCCGTCGCCGGTGAGGAGCAGCTCGCCGAGCGGGCTCGGGAGGGTCGTGCAGTACGTGGTGGTGGTGACGGCGGTCGTCATGGCCGGGGTTCCCTCTCGGTGCGTTCCACCCGCAGGTGGCGGTGGGCGTAGGAGCGCCAGGGGCGCCACAGGTCGGCGGACTCCTCGCCGGGCGGCGCGACATCGGGATCGCCGAGCGCCCGGGTCCGGATCACGGCCGCGGTGTACGGGTCCACACCCGCCACGGCCCGCAGCGCCTCCTGCGCGTCGTCGCGATCGGCGCCCGGATCGAGTCGTACCAGGCCGTCGGTCAGCGCCTTCGCGAGGGGCAGTGCATCGGCCGCCGTCGCGGCCTCGGGGAAGACGTGGGTGAGGCTGCCGCAAGGGGTGGCGAGCGGGGTGCCGTAGCGCGTGAGCAGGTCGGTGGCCGCCTCGCGGCCGAGGACCTCGCGCAGGGCGAACTCCTCGGGGTCGGCGGCGCCCGGCGAGCGCAGCCCGGGGCGGGCGGCGATCAGCCGGGCCAGGCGCGGGTCCTCGGCGAGGCGCTCCTCGACGGCGTGCGGATCGGCGTCGAGGTCGAAGAGGCGGCGCAGGCGCTGTACGGCGGTGGTGAGGTCGCGCAGGTCCGTGAGGTGGATCCGGGCCTCGAGCCACGGGCCGGGTGCGTGTTCGTCGACGGCGGCGATACCGGTGCCGTGCGGCAGGCGCAGGCTGCGGCGGTAGGTGCGGGTGCCGGGCTCGCCCGTGACCTCCTCGATCCGTTCGATCGCCTCGGCGGCGAGCAGATCGAAGACGGAGGCCGCGTGGTACGCGCCGCGGTAGGCGAGCCTCAGCGGCACACCCGCGCCGCTCCCGGCGGGCGCGGCGGGCTTGACGGGCTTGACGGTCCCGCCGGGCTTGGCGGGCTTGGCGGGCTTGACGGTCCCGCCGGGCTTGGCGGGCTTGGCGGTCCCCGTCTCCTTGCGCAGTTCGCTCGGGGTGCGGGCGTAGATCCGGCGGATCGTGTCGTTGAACTGCCGGACGCTGGCGAAACCGGCGGCGAAGGCCACGTCCGTGACGGGCAGCCCCGTGGTCTGGAGCAGGACGCGTGCGGTGTGGGCGCGCTGGGCGCGGGCCAGGGCGACCGGCCCCGCGCCCACCTCGGCCGTGAGTTGGCGCTGCACCTGGCGGGCGCTGTAGCCGAGGCGGGTCGCGAGACCGGGGACGCCCTCGCGGTCCACGACCCCGTCGGTGATCATGCGCATGGCGCGGCCGACGACGTCGGCCCGCGCATTCCAGTCGGCGGAGCCCGGGACGGCGTCGGGGCGGCAGCGGCGGCAGGCGCGGTAGCCGCCGGACTGGGCCGCGGCGGCGGTCGGGTAGAAGTGGACGTTGGGGCGCTTGGGGGTGATGGCGGGGCAGCTCGGGCGGCAGTAGATGCCGGTGGTGGAGACGGCGAAGAAGAAGGCACCGTCGAAGCGGGGGTCGCGGCTGCGTACCGCCTCGTAGGCGGTGTCCTGGTCGATCACCCTTCCAGTGTGCGGGGCCCTCGCCGCGCGTGCTGGCGGGAATCGGACACCGCGGTTGCCTGGGGCGGGCCTCCTTCCCGCCACCGCGCCTTCCCGGCTGTATCGATGCGGGCGTACCCGCCTACGACCAGGCCATGTTGACGGCGCGCTCGAAGTTCACGTAGCCCGCCCTGGCGAAGGCCGCTGCCATCGGGGCGTTGCCCAGGTCCGTTGCCGCGCGGATCCGGGGGACGTCCTGGGCGGCGAGGATGCGGGTGCCCTCGGCGAGGATGCCGTGGATGTAGCCGTTGCCGCGATGCTCGGGGACGACGCCGATGTACGCGAGGACCGGGTTGTAGGGATTGCGCGCGGGGATCACGAAGCCCACCGCCTCCCCCGTGTCCGCCAGCACCGCGATCTGCCACCACTCGCGCGGCGAGGTGTAGCGGGCGAACTCCTCGTCCCACTGCTCCCGCGCCACCTGTGCCGCGGACATCCGCTTCAGGTCGGCCTGGCTGTGGAAGTCCAGCGTGCCGGTGAGCGTTCGGGTCTGGAGGTCGAGCAGCTCGTCCTCGTCGAGGGCGGGCCGGAAGGCGAGGCGCGGGTCGCGGGCCGGCAGCTCGGTGCCGGGGCGCCATTCGAGCCGCAACCGCTCGACCACCAGTCGCGCTCCGGCCGATTCGAGCACCGACATCCGGGTCTCGACCGCCCGCCGTGCCTCGGGGTCCTCCCGCCAGTCGGCCGGGATGAACCGCTCGTACTCGGGCTGCGTCTCCCCCGCGGGAAGCACGGCCGCGGCGGCCTCCGCGTACAGCGCACGCGCGTCCGCCGCCGCCCCCGGGTCCGCATCGTCCACGTCGAGGATGTCCAGGAGCACGGGCCGCCCGGTCCCCGCCCGCGCCCACCACGCGAGCCGCGCGGTCACGCGCCCGCCGCGCAGGGCGAGCCACATCCAGCCGGGGCGGCGGCGGTCCTCGGCGAGGTCGTCGGCCAGCTCGTGGTTGATGGAGTACGGGAGGGAGTTGAAGAGTTCGATCTCCTCGGGCCCGGAAACGGGACGAAGGACGAGATCTGCGTACGCAGCGTCAGAAGGCATCGGCGCAGACGGTAAGCAGCGCCGCCGAGTTCCGTCAACGATCTTTCCGGGGCACGGGGCCCCAGGGCTGGGGGCTGGGGACTGGGCACGGGGGCACGGGCCCAGGGGCACGGGGGCCGGGCCCCGGGAAGCGGAGGATGCGGCCTCGGAATCCGGTGCCGGAAAAACCTGTGGCACCGCCAAGGCGCCTCGGGTTAGCTTTCATCCGTCGAACCGAGGACCGGTGCACAGCAGCGGTCCGCGGCGCCGAACCGACCGTACCGACCGGAGAGCTTGGAGGTGTGCCTGATGACTGCCGTCACCTGGGCGGACGCCGTCCGCACGCAGAAGACCGTCACCCACCCCCTCGTGGTCTCCGGCTGATCCCTGACTGAACGAACCGCGCCGCCGCACACGCGGCGCTCTGCCGGGGCCACTTCCCTTCGAAGGGTCCCCAGACTTGAACACCGTTTCCTTCTCCCGTTCGTCCTCGCTTCCCCTGACCTCCTACGGCTGGGACGCGGACTGGGAGGCCACTGCCGCGCCGTATACGGAGCAGGGCCTGACCCTGGGCCGTGTGGTGCGCGTCGACCGCGGGCTGTGCGACATCGTGACCGCCGAGGGCACGCTGCGCGCGGACACCGCGCTCGTCACACCGCGCGATCCGATGAAGGTCCTGTGCACCGGTGACTGGGCGGCCGTCGACACGGCCGCGGAACCGCCGCTGGTGCGCACCTACCTGCCCCGCCGTACGGCTTTCGTACGCAACACCTCGTCCAAGCGGTCCGAGGGCCAGATCCTCGCCGCCAACGTCGACCACGCGATCATCGCCGTACCGCTGACCGGGGACCTCGACCTCGGCCGGATCGAAAGGTTCCTGGCGCTCGGCTGGGAGTCCGGTGCGCAGCCCCTGATCGCGCTGACCAAATGCGATCTGGTGCCCGACCCGGTCGCGCTCTCCCATCTCGTCGAGGACGTCGAGACCACCGCACCCGGCGTGCAGGTGCTGCCCGTCAGCGCCGCCGAGGGCGAGGGTGTCGAAGTGCTGCGGGCCGTCGTCTCGGGCGGTACGAGCGTGCTGCTCGGCCCGTCGGGCGCGGGCAAGTCCACCCTGGCCAACGCACTGCTCGGGGCGGATGTGATGGATGTGCAGGCGATCCGTGACGTGGACGGCAAGGGCCGGCACACCACGACCACCCGCAATCTGCTCGCCCTGCCCGGCGGCGGAGTCCTCATCGACACCCCGGGGCTGAGGGGCGTCGGCCTGTGGGACGCCGAGACCGGAGTCGGCCAGGTCTTCTCGGAGATCGAGGAGCTGGCCGAGGAGTGCCGCTTCCACGACTGCGCCCATGAGGTGGAGCCGGGCTGTGCGGTGCTGGCCGCACTCGAGGAAGGTTCGCTGTCCGCTCGGCGCCTGGAGAGCTACCGCAAGCTGATCCGGGAGAACCAGCGCCTGCTCGCCAAGACCGACGCCCGGCTGCGGGCGGAGATCCGCCGCGACTGGCGGCTCAAGCAGGCGCAGGGCCGCGCGGCCATGGAGGCCAAGGGGCGCAAGCTCCGCTGAGCGGCCCTGGGGCACCGGGTGCCCCTGCTCGATTGAGCGGCCCCGGGGCACCGGGTGCCCCTGCTCGATCAACCCTGCTTCCGGTACGGGAGGTTGCCAGTGACGCCCCCTCGTACCGGTGGAGCCGGTGCCTGGCCGGGCACCGGGGTGGAGGGGCCCGTCGGCCGGCTGTGGCGGCCTGACCGACGGGCCCTTCGGCGTGAGCGTGCCGGGTCATCCAGGCTCCGGTCCGGGTGCGGCCACCGCAAGGGCGGCGGCGTAACCGGCAGGCGCGGTGATGTCCTCGATACGCCACCCCGGGACGGGACGCGGGTCAGGGCCCGTACCGACGACCGTACGGACCAGGCCGTCCCCCGCGATGCCCTCCCCCGTGCCCTTCAGGACCGCTTCCTTGCGGGTCCAGCAGCGGGCGAAGGCCGACGGGCGCCGGGGCTCGGGGAGCCGGGCCAGCTCCTCCCGCTCGGACGGGTGCAGGGCAGCGGCCACGTCGGCCATGACGTCCGCGGCCGGCAGGGGTTCGATGTCCACGCCGACGGGGGCGGGGGCGAAGGCGAGGAGGGCGAGGCGCTTGGTGTGGGAGAGGGAGAAGTGCAGCGGATTGCCGGGGAGTGCGGGGCGTCCGTGCGGGCCGCCGCAGCCAGGGCAGTCCTCGCGGTGGAAACGGAGCGTGGCCGGGTCCTGCTGCAGGTAGGCGCCGGTGAGGATCCGTAGCGCGGTGTGCACGGCGATGTAGACGGTGCGGTCCGCCTCCTGCCGCAGCGCGGCGGCCCGTTGCCGCTCGTCCTCGCCGAGGACGGGGGCATGGCCCGCCAGGCCGTGCACCGCCCAGACCTCGGGGGTGAGGGGCGGGCTGCTCGGCAGGGTCCCGGCGTCGCCGAACCGGAGGGTCTCGATCACCCGGCCGACTCTATGCGGTCGGCTGTCGGCCCAGCCCCCGCGGGGGCTGGGGTCGGCTGTCGGCCCCGCCTCCGCGGCGCTGCCTCGCCTACCCTTGGCAGCATGTACCAGGAGCGCCCCGCCCTCTTCCCCGGGGCCGCCGTCTGGACCGCGGACCGGGCCGGCGACGGCGAGCCGTACCCGGTGCTGCCGGACGGGTGTATCGACATCCTCTGGTCCGAGGGCCGGCTGCTCGTCGCGGGCCCGGACACCCGGGCCCACCGCACAAGCCCCGGCGAGGCCACCACCGTCTCCGGCATCCGCTTCGCCCCCGGCACCGCACCACCCCTCCTCGGCACCCCGGCCCACGCGCTCCTGGACCAGCGCGTCGAACTCCGCGACCTGTGGCCCGCGGCGCGCGTCCGGCGGCTGGCCGCGCAGGTCGAGGCGGCGGCCGATCCCCGAACGGGCCTGGAGGAACTCGCCCGCACCGTCGGCACCGCCCCGCCCGACACCGCGCTGCGGCACACGGCCGAGCGGCTGGCCGAGGGCGCCACCGTCGCGCAGGTCGCGGCGGAGATCGGGCTCACCGCCCGCACCCTGCACCGCCGTTCCCGCACCGCCTTCGGCTACGGGCCGAAGAATCTCGCCCGCATCCTCCGCCTCCAGCGCGCGCTCTCACTGGCCCGCTCGGGCCTGCCCGCCGCCGGGACCGCGGCGGCCGCGGGCTTCGCCGACCAGGCCCATCTGTCACGTGATGTACGGGACTTGGCGGGCATGCCGCTCGGCGCGCTGCTCGCGCTGGCGCCGTAGCAGCGGCTCAGAGGCCGCTCTGGAGCCGCTGCGGAACCCCTGAGGATGTATCGCCTCCTACTCCCCCAACGGCGCGAACAGGTCCACCCCGTTCCCGTCCGGGTCGAGGACCGTCGCGTACCGCTGTCCCCAGAACGCGTCGAACGGCTTGAGCTCACTGCCGTAGCCCGCCGCCACCAGCGCCTCGTACTGGGCGTCCACGTCGGCCGCGTCCGCGCACAGGAACGCGAGGCCGATCCGGCCCGCGGACGCCGGCGGCTGCCAGCCGGGGGTGAAGGAGCGCAGGGTCGCCTCGGTGTCCAGGGCGAACCGCAGTCCGCCCGGAAGGCTCGCCTCCACGTGCGGCTCCTGCTCGGCGCCTTCGGGGAAGTCGAGCCCGAGGCGCCGGTAGAAAGCGACCGAGGCGCTCATGTCGGAGACGACGATGCCGATCATGTCGAAGCGAGGGGTGGGCTGCGGGGTGTGGCTGTGTTGCGTGGTCATGCTGCGAACGTAGACCACCCGCGATCCGCCGTCTTGAAGGAATCGGACACCGCATCGCCCGCCTCAGGGCGTGTTGGGCGCGGCGCCCTCCCTGTGCTCCGCCGGGCTCACCCCGTACTCCCGTTTGAAGGCGGTGGAGAGCGCGAAGGGGCTGCCGTAGCCGACCTTGCGGGCGATCGAGGTGAGGGTGAGGTCCGTATCGCGCAGGAGGTCCG
Source organism: Streptomyces lothianensis (assembly GCF_047779955.1). Taxonomy (NCBI): domain Bacteria; kingdom Bacillati; phylum Actinomycetota; class Actinomycetes; order Kitasatosporales; family Streptomycetaceae; genus Streptomyces; species Streptomyces lothianensis. The sequence goes on from NZ_JBLMKT010000027.1 coordinate 23,053, forward strand.
CCGCGCGGGCCAGGCGGAATCCGGTGAGGTAGGCCATCGGGGGGTCGCCGACCAGTTCGGTGAAGTTGCGGGCCAGGGCTGCACGCGAGACGCCGGCCCGGGTGGCGAGTTCCGCGACGGTCCACGGGTGCGCCGGAGCGTCCTCGATCGCGCGCAGCGCCACGCCCACGACCGGGTCGCCAAGGGCCCGGTACCAGCCGGGCGGTGAGGCTTCGGGGCGGGCGAACCAGGTGCGCAGCGAGGCGATCAGGAGCAGGTCGAGGAGGCGGTCGAGAACCACGTCCTGGCCGGGCTCGTCGCGGACGATCTCCTCCGCGAGCAGCGGCAGGAGACGGCAGTCGGCGACCTCCTCGCGCAGCACGAGCTGCGGCGGCAGCGCGTCGAGCAGCCGCGAACTCGCCGCGCCCGGCAGCTGGTAGGTGCCGACGAGCATCACCGCTTCCCCGTCGCTGCGACCGCCCCAGGTGCGGGTGCCGAGATCGAGGTAGTCCTTGATCTCCCGGCCGTCCGGGGCGGTGCAGCGCCCGCCGGGCAGGATCACCGCGCGCGGCTCGGTGGCGGGGTCGTCGGCGCAGATGTACGGGTCGGGACCACGGGCGATCGCGATGTCGCCGGGCGCCAGGTGGTGCTTCCCGCCCTCGTCGGGGATCAGCCAGCCCTCGCCGCGCAGCATCACCATCACGCTGACGGGTGCCCGGTCCTCGATCCGTACCGACCAGGGCGGGTCGAAGCAGGCCCGGACCAGGAACGCGCCCTTCGCCCGGGGGCCTTCCAGTAATCCGGCGAGTGCGTCCATGGCCCCCAGGGTACGGGCGAGACGTCTGCGTATGGCACCGAGCGTCTCTGCGATGGGAAGCGGCGGCGTGCGGAAGTTCACTGGAGACATGACAGAGACCACGGGCAACCAGCAGACGAACAGCAACCGGACCGTCCTCGTGACGCAGGCGACCGGCAGGACCGGGCGGATCGTGGCGGAGGCGGCCGAGCGGGCGGGGCTGCGGGTGCGGCGCGGATCGCGGTCCGCGCCCGTCCCGTTCGACTGGACGGACCGCTCGACGTGGGATGCGGCGCTGGACGGTGTGGACGCCGCGTATCTCGCGCACTACTTCGACATCGGCGCGCCCGGCACCGCCGAGGACATCGCGGCTCTCGCGGCGAAGGCGGTGGGGAAGGGGGTACGGCGGCTCGTACTGCTCTCCGCGCGCGGTGAGCCGCAGGCCGCGCCCGCGGAGCGTGCGCTGCGTGAGTCGGGTGCCGAGTGGACGATCGTGCAGGCCGCGTGGTTCATGCAGAACTTCAGCGAGGGCGAGCTGTTCGAGGGGGTGCGGGCGACCGGAGAGCTGGCCTTCCCGGCCGGTGAGGTCCTCGAACCCTTCGTCGATGTGCGGGACATCGCCGATGTGGTGGTGGCGGCGCTGAGCGAGGACCGGCACATCGGGCGCTCCTACGACCTCACCGGGCCGCGGCTGCTCTCCTTCCGTACGGCCGTGTCGGAGATCAACGAGGCGGCCGGGCGGGAGATCCCGTACATCCCGGTGCCGGCGCGGGCCTTCGGGGAGATTCTCGCCGAGACGGGGACCGAGGAGGGCGCGGTCGCGTTCCTGGTGGAGCTGTTCGAGACGATGCTCGACGGGCACAACGCTCAGCTGACGGACGGGGTCCGACAGGCACTGGGGCGTGCGCCGCGCGACTTCGGGGAGTTCGTGCGCGAGCACGCGGCGGCCGGGACCTGGAAGGAGTGAGCCGGACCCCGTAAGGGTTCAGGGCCGGTCGCGCTCCTCGGGGGAGTCCTTCGCGTGCGGCGCGGGATGCTTCGGCGGGCGCGGCTCGGGGTGCCGTTTCGCGTGGGTGCGCAGGCGGGCGCTGAGGTCGTCCGGGGGCAGGAACTGGGCCCAGCGTTCGGGGAACTCGGAGGGCATGTCCGGGTCCTCCGGATCCTCGGCGGCCCGTGCGGCGGCCGCGCGGGCGACCACCTCGGCGGCCCTCGCCTCCCTGATCCGCTCGTTCGCCTCGCGGGCGGCGGCGGTGGCGATCGAGGGCCAGACACGGTCGATGGCCGCGTTGACCGCCGCGCCGACGAGGACCGCGAAGGCCGAGACGCCGATCCACAGGAGGACGGCGACGGGTGCGGCGAGGGAGCCGTAGATGGTGGGTCCCTCCACGGTGTTGGTGAGGTAGATCCGCAGCAGGAAGCTGCCGAGCACCCACATGCCGAGGGCTACCAGGGCGCCGGGCACGTCCTCGATCCAGGGCGAGCGCACCGGTACGGACACGTGGTACAGCGTGGTCAGGAAGACGATGCCGAGCAGGATCACCACGGGCCAGTACAGGGCCTGTACGACGCCGTCGGAGATCGGCAGGACCTGCAGCACCGCATCGGGCCCGGCCACCATCAACGGCAGTGCCACCGAGCCGATCACCAGGGCGACGATGAAGAGCAGGAAGGCGAGCAGCCGGGTCGTCACGATGCCGCGTACGCCGTCGAGTCCGTACATCACGGTGATGGTGTCGATGAAAACGGTGACGGCGCGCGAGCCCGACCACAGCGCGAGGATGAAGCCGAGCGAGATGACGTCGGGGCTGCCGCCCTTGAGGACGTCGTCGAGGATCGGCTCGGCGATGTCGTGCACGCCCTTGTCGGAGAGCACCGTGCGGGCGGCCTCCAGGATGTTGTCGCGCACCGACTGGATGGTCTCGGCGCCGGTCCAGGCGTCCACGTAGCCGAGCAGTCCGACCAGGGAGAGCAGCAGCGGGGGCACGGAGAGCAGGGTGAAGAAGGCGGCCTCCGCGGCCAGGCCCAGGATGCGGTACTCGATGCAGGAGTTCACCGTGTCCTTGAGGAGCAGCCAGGCGGTTCTGCCTTTGGACATGTTGCGGTAAACGGCGCGGGCCCGGTGGAGCCGCCCCGGGGGCAGCTCGGGTGTTTCTTCTGCCTGGTGCACGTCCTTACCGTATCCGCAAGGGCGCCCCCGCCCGCACCGGCGGGAATCGGGCCGAGCCGCTGGTCGCATGCGGAGAGTCCACCGCCGGCCGGGCCCCTCGCGGAGGCTGTCGGACGGCATGGTCCCGAGGCCGTTCCGCTTTCCGTACGAGAGAGGGCCGTTCCGTTTTCCGTGCCCAGAGGGGCCGGGCGGGCGCGGCGGTTCACGGAGCGAATGCCGCCGGTGTGCGGGTCGCGGGGATGGTGCTGCGCCGACACGGCACCATCCCCGCCCCCATACCCTGTTGGAAAGCGGGCATGAACGCCGCGGAAGCGGCGTCGTGTTCATTTTCGGTCGTACGCGCACTTGTTCGCGAGCGTTGCAGGGGGTTGCATCGTGCCGTGCGCTCCCGAGGGGCGTCCGGCGGTCATGCGCCGGGCGGACCTCCGCGGCTCGCTTCCCCCGCCGGTTCTGCAGCCGGTTCTGCAGCCGGTTTCCCCACCGGAGGGTCACCGCGTCGGGAGTGCAGGATGTGCACTGGCGTAGTGGGAGGCTCCGGTGGCGAATGCGACGATCGATCTGACCCGGCTGGCGGCCGTGGATTCCGTCAAGGCGGCCCGGGTGCTCAAGGGGGTGCGGGATGCCGCGCTCCTGGGGCGGCGGCCGCCGGTCGAGCCGCGCCCGGTGATCGGGGAGTCCTGGGGCAGGATGCTGCGCCGCGGCGTCGATCCGGAGCGCGACGTGCGGAACGGGCTGCTCGGGCGCGAGGACCTGGAGGAGCGCCGGCACACCTCGGGGCTCGCCGAGCTGCTGCCCGAGCTGCGCCGCGCGCTCGTGACCATCGCGGACGCGGCCCAGCACATCATGCTGGTCGCGGACACCGAGGGGCGCATCCTGTGGCGCGAGGGCTCCTCGTCCGTGCTGCGGATGGCGGACGGGCACGGCCTCGAGCTGGGCGCGGACTGGGCAGAGTCGACGGTCGGCACGAACGGCGTCGGTACGCCTCTGGTCACGCGCAGGCCGGTGCAGGTCTTCTCGGCCGAGCACTTCGTCCGCAGCCATCACCAGTGGACCTGCGCTGGCTCCCCGGTGACCGATCCGCGAGACGGCCGTCTCATCGGGGTGGTCGATGTGAGCGGCCCCCTCGACACGATGCATCCGGCGACGCTCTCCCTGGTGCAGTCGGTGGCCCGGCTCGCCGAGGCCGAGCTGCGCACCCGGCATCGGGTCTCGCTCGACCGGCTGCGGATGACGGCGGCGCCACTGCTCGCCGGGATCAAGGGGCGGGCGCTCGTCGTGGACGGCGACGGCTGGACCGCCGCCGTCACGGGCACGGCGCCCGTCGAGCGGATCGCGCTGCCCAGCGGTGTCGGGCCGGGGCGGGCCTGGCTGCCGGCGTTCGGCGACTGCCTCGTCGAGCCGCTGCCTGGCGGCTGGCTGCTGCGGCCCGAGGAGGCCGGGGACCGTGCGCTCGGGGCGCCGGCGGTCGTGGTGCTCGATCTGAGCGCCGCACCGCGGTGCACGCTCAGCGTGACCGGCGCGAGCGGCGCCTGGAGTCATGAGCTGAGCCCGCGCCACGCCGAGCTGCTGTATCTGCTCGCCGTCGCGCCCGCGGGCCGCAGCGCACCCGCCCTCGCCGGGGAGCTGTTCGGCGATCCGGGCCGTGCGGTGACCGTGCGGGCGGAGCTGTCACGGGTACGGCGCTATCTGGCCGGGCTGCTCGAAGGCCGGCCGTATCGTTTCCGCGAGGACACCGACGTACGGGTGATCCTGCCGCAGGATCCGTCTGACCTGCTGCCGCGGTCGAACGCGCCGACCGTGGTGCGGGTCCGGCGCGGGGAGCGGCCGGACTGCGGGAAGCAGTCAGGCTGAGGAGACCGGTGGGCCGAGGAGAGCGGCCGGACCGAGCCCCGGCCGCCGCCCCGGGGGTTGGGCCGGGTGCGGGCGCATGATTCGCTGGGCGGCATGAGCATCACTGTGACCACCTGGTCCCTGGAGCAGACCTCGCCCGCCGATCTGCGCCCCGCGCGCGAACCGGAGGGCGAGGTGCGGATCGTGCGCGCCGAGGTCCCCTCCGCCGATTTCAGCCGCTTCCTCTACTCCGCCGTAGGCGGCGACATCCAGTGGACCGACCGGCTGCGGCTGAGCCGCGCCGAGTGGCAGCGGCATCTGGAGCGTGAGGGGGTCGAGACGTGGGTCGCGTACGACAAGGGGACGCCGGCCGGGTACGTGGAGCTTGACGCCCAGAAGGAGGGGGTCGTCGAGATCCTCTACTTCGGGCTCCTCCCCGCCTTCCGGGGCCGCCGCATCGGCGGCCATCTCCTGACGTACGGGACCGCCCGCGCCTGGGATCTGGCCGAGCGCTGGCCGGGCCGCACGCCGACGAAGCGGGTCTGGCTGCACACCTGCAGCCTCGACGGCGAGCATGCGATGGACAACTACCTCCGGCGCGGCTTCCGGCTCTTCGACACCAAGGTGGAGGAGGAGCCGGAGCGCCCCTCGGCGCAGTGGTGAGCTCCCGCACGCAGCGGTGCTGAGCCGCCCCGCGCTCCTGTGCGCGGGGCGGCGAGCCGCGCCGCGCCGCCGCCCCTCCGGTGGTGACACCCGTGGTGACCTGGGCCGATCCCCGATCCGTGACCCAGACCACACCATCTCATCATGCAGGACAACACTGTCCACATGACGGACGATGCTGGACTGAGTCCAAAGTCCCGTGCCACGCTTCCGTCATGTCTCGAGCTGGAATTGCCTTGGTGAGTCGACGTCACGTCGACCTCGGCCGCGTGTCCAGCGCCATCTGTCCGGCGCGCTGAAGATCTCAGCACGACGCCGCACTTCCCCGGGCCCGACGTAGCCCGACCTCTTTCGACGAGCCTGCGCAATGACGCGCGCGTATCCCCGTACCTCCGTACGCCCGTACGCGTTTCCGTTTGCGCAGGTCAAAGCCGCGCACCTGCAGTGAAGGACACAGCCATGGCCGCCACCCCCAACAAGCCCGCACCAGCCCCACGCCGTCGGCCGGGACGTCACCGCGGCGAGGGTCAGTGGGCCGTCGGTCACTTCACTCCGCTCAACGGCAACGAGCAGTTCAAGAAGGACGACGACGGTCTCAATGTGCGGACACGCATTGAGACGATCTACTCCAAGACCGGATTCGACTCGATCGACCCCAACGACCTGCGCGGCCGGATGCGCTGGTGGGGCCTGTACACCCAGCGCAAGCCCGGGATCGACGGCGGCAAGACGGCCGTCCTCGAACCCGAGGAGCTCGACGACAAGTACTTCATGCTCCGTGTCCGCGTCGACGGCGGCCGGCTGACCACCGAGCAGCTGCGGGTGATCGGTGAGATCTCCCAGGAGTTCGCGCGCGGCACCGCCGACATCACCGACCGGCAGAACATCCAGTACCACTGGATCCGGATCGAGGACGTGCCCGAGATCTGGCGGCGGCTCGAAGGCGTGGGCCTGTCCACCACGGAAGCCTGCGGTGACACCCCGCGTGTCATCCTCGGCTCGCCCGTGGCGGGGATCGCCCAGGACGAGATCATCGACGGCACGCCCGCGCTGGAGGAGATCCACCGCCGCATCGTCGGCAACCCCGACTTCTCCAACCTGCCGCGCAAGTTCAAGAGCGCGATCTCCGGTTCCCCGCTGCTCGACGTGGCGCACGAGATCAACGACATCGCGTTCGTCGGGGTCGAGCACCCCGAGCACGGTCCCGGCTTCGACGTCTGGGTCGGCGGCGGCCTGTCCACCAACCCGAAGATCGGCCAGCGGCTCGGCGCCTGGGTGCCGCTGGACGAGGTGCCCGATGTCTACGAGGGCGTCATCTCGATCTTCCGCGACTACGGCTACCGGCGGCTGCGCACCCGCGCCCGCCTGAAGTTCCTGCTCGCCGACTGGGGCACGGAGAAGTTCCGCCAGGTCCTGGAGGACGAGTACCTCAAGCGCAAGCTCGTCGACGGGCCCGCGCCCGCGCAGCCCGTGGGCCGCTGGCGCGACCACGTCGGCGTGCACAAGCAGCAGGACGGCAACTACTACGTGGGCTTCGCACCGCGCGTCGGCCGCGTCGACGGTGCCACGCTCACCAAGATCGCCGAGGTGGCCGAGGCGCACGGCTCGGGCCGGCTGCGTACCACCGCCGAGCAGAAGATGCTGGTCCTCGATGTCACCGAGGACCGCGTCGACTCCCTCGTGGCGGCCCTGGAGGCCCTCGATCTGACCGTCAACCCCTCGCCGTTCAGGCGCGGCACGATGGCCTGCACCGGGATCGAGTTCTGCAAGCTGGCGATCGTGGAGACGAAGGCGCGCGGCGCCTCCCTCATCGACGAGCTCGAGCGCCGCATCCCCGATTTCGACGAGCCGATCACCATCAACATCAACGGCTGCCCCAACGCCTGCGCCCGTATCCAGGTGGCGGACATCGGTCTCAAGGGACAGCTGGTCCTCGACGAGAACGGCGAGCAGGTCGAGGGCTACCAGGTGCACCTCGGCGGCGCCCTGGGCCTGGACGCCGGTTTCGGCCGCAAGGTCCGTGGCCTGAAGGTCACCTCGGCCGAGCTGCCCGACTACATCGAGCGGGTCGTCAAGCGCTTCCAGGCGGAGCGCGAGGACGGCGAGCGCTTCGCCGCCTGGACCGCGCGTGCCTCGGAAGAGGCCCTGTCGTGAGCGAGCGGGCGGCGCCGTTCCACTGCCCGTACTGCGGGGACGAGGATCTGCGCCCCAACGAGACGGGCCACGGCGCCTGGGAGTGCGCCTCCTGCAACCGGGCCTTCCAGCTGAAGTTCCTCGGGCTGCTGGCCCGGGGCGTCCGGAAGACCTCGCAGACCTCGCAGAACTCGCAGCACTCGCAGAACTCAAACTCACAGGCCTCACAGAACTCTCAGACCTCGCAGAACTCCGGTGGAGGGGACGGGATATGAGCACGGCTCAGACGCAGCGCACGGCCGAAGAACTGGAAGCGCTCGCCGAACAGGCGGGCCGCGACCTGGAGGAGGCCTCTCCGCTCGACATCCTCAGGTGGGCGGCCGAGACCTTCGGCCCGCGCTTCTGCGTCACCTCCTCGATGGAGGACGCGGTGGTCGCGCATCTCGCCTCGCGTGCGATGCCCGGCGTGGACGTGGTCTTCCTCGACACCGGCTACCACTTCCCCGAGACCATCGGCACCGCGGACGCGGTGGGCGCGGTCATGGACGTCAACCTGATCACGCTCACACCCGTGCAGTCGGTGACCGAGCAGGACGCCGAGTACGGGCCGAAGCTGCACGACCGCGACCCGGACCTGTGCTGCGCGCTGCGCAAGGTCAAGCCGCTTGAGCAGGGCCTTGCCGGATACGACGCGTGGGCGACGGGGCTGCGCCGCGACGAGTCGCCGACCCGCGCGAACACCCCGGTGGTCGGCTGGGACGCCAAGCGGCAGAAGGTCAAGATCGCGCCGATCGCCCGCTGGACACAGGCCGACGTGGACGCCTACGTCGCCGAACACGGCGTACTGACCAATCCGCTGCTCGACGACGGCTATCCGTCGATCGGCTGCGCGCCCTGCACCTTCCGGGTCGCCGAGGGCGAGGACGCGCGCTCGGGCCGCTGGGCCGGGCGGGCCAAGACGGAATGCGGGTTGCACGGATGAGTGCTGGAACTTCCGAGGAGAGCAACGTGACCGGAGCCACCATCTGGCTCACCGGGCTGCCGAGCGCGGGCAAGACCACCATCGCGAACGAACTCGCGGACCGGCTGCGCGCCGAGGGCGAGCGCGTCGAGGTGCTCGACGGGGACGAGATCCGCGAGTTCCTCTCCGCGGGTCTCGGCTTCTCGCGCGAGGACCGGCACATCAACGTGCAGCGCATCGGCTTCGTGTCGGAGCTGCTCGCCTCGAACGGTGTGAAAGTGCTCGTCCCGGTCATCGCCCCGTACGCGGACAGCCGCGAGGCGGTGCGCAAGCGGCACCAGAGCGAGGGCACGCCCTATCTGGAGGTCCATGTGGCCACCCCGGTGGACGTCTGCTCCGTACGCGATGTGAAGGGCCTGTACGCCAAGCAGGCGGCGGGCGAGATCTCCGGGCTCACCGGCGTGGACGACCCGTACGAGGCGCCCGAGGCACCCGATCTGCGGATCGAGTCGCAGGACCAGACCGTGCAGGAATCGGCCGCGGCGCTTCATGCGCTGCTCAGTGAGAGGGGTCTGGCGTGACCACGACCGTTGCATCCGTCGCGGGGGAGACCGACTCCCCGTACGCGCTCAGCCACTTGGACGCCCTCGAGTCCGAGGCGGTGCACATCTTCCGTGAGGTGGCGGGCGAGTTCGAGCGGCCGGTGATCCTGTTCTCCGGCGGCAAGGACTCGATCCTGATGCTGCATCTGGCGCTGAAGGCCTTCGCCCCGGCGCCGGTCCCGTTCTCGCTCCTGCACGTCGACACGGGCCACAACTTCCCCGAGGTGCTGGCGTACCGCGACCGGGTGGTTGCCGAGCACGGGCTTCGGCTGCATGTCGCCTCCGTGCAGGACTACATCGACCGCGGGGTCCTCAAGGAGCGCCCCGACGGCACCCGCAACCCGCTGCAGACGCTGCCGCTGACCGAGAAGATCGCCGCGGAGAAGTTCGACGCGGTCTTCGGCGGCGGGCGCCGCGACGAGGAGAAGGCGCGCGCCAAGGAGCGGGTGTTCTCGCTGCGCGACGAGTTCTCGCAGTGGGACCCGCGCCGCCAGCGCCCCGAGCTGTGGAACCTGTACAACGGCCGGCACGCGCCGGGCGAGCACGTCCGCGTCTTCCCGCTGTCCAACTGGACCGAGCTCGACGTATGGCAGTACATCGCACGCGAGCACATCGAACTGCCCGAGATCTACTTCGCGCACGAGCGCGAGGTGTTCTCCCGCTCGGGGATGTGGCTGACCGCGGGCGAATGGGGCGGCCCGAAGGAGACCGAGCCGGTCCAGAGGCGTCTCGTGCGCTACCGCACCGTCGGCGACATGTCCTGCACCGGCGCCGTCGACTCCGACGCCGCCACGCTGGAGCAGGTCATCGCCGAGATCGCCGCATCGCGGCTCACCGAACGAGGGGCCACCCGCGCCGACGACAAGCTGTCCGAGGCCGCGATGGAGGACCGTAAGCGCGAGGGGTACTTCTAGCCATGACGAGCACCACCGGTCAGCTGACCGATATCGACGGCCTGTCCGCCACGACGCTGCTGCGGTTCGCCACCGCAGGCTCCGTGGACGACGGCAAGTCCACCCTCGTGGGACGGCTCCTGCACGACTCCAAGTCGGTGCTCACCGACCAGCTGGAAGCCGTGGAGCGGGCCTCCGCGAGCCGCGGCCAGGAGGCACCCGACCTGGCGCTGCTCACCGACGGGCTGCGGGCGGAGCGCGAGCAGGGCATCACCATCGATGTCGCCTACCGCTACTTCGCCACGCCCCGGCGCCGGTTCATCCTCGCGGACACGCCCGGCCATGTGCAGTACACCCGCAACATGGTCACCGGCGCCTCCACCGCCGAGCTGACGGTGATCCTGGTCGACGCGCGCAACGGCGTCGTCGAGCAGACCCGCCGGCACGCCGCGATCGCCGCGCTGCTCCGTGTCCCGCACGTCGTCCTCGCGGTCAACAAGATGGACCTCGTCGGCTACGAGGAGGCGGTCTTCGCGAAGATCGCCGAGGAGTTCACGACGTACGCCGGTGAACTCGGCGTCCCCGAGATCACCGCGATCCCGATCTCCGCGCTCGCCGGCGACAACGTCGTGGAGCCCTCCGCGCACATGGACTGGTACGCGGGCCCCACGTTCCTGGAGCACCTGGAGACCGTCCCGGTCAGCCATGACCTCGCGACCTGCCACGCCCGCTTCCCGGTGCAGGTGGTGATCCGGCCGCAGACCGCCGAGCACCCCGACTACCGGGGCTACGCGGGGCAGATCGCCGCCGGTACCTTCCGGGTCGGCGAGGAGGTCAAGGTGCTGCCCTCCGGACGGAGTTCGAAGATCTCCGGGATCGATCTGCTCGGCAGGAGCGTGGACGTGGCGTGGACGCCGCAGTCCGTCACGCTGCTCCTGGAAGACGACATCGACATCTCGCGCGGCGATCTCATCGTGCCCGCCCACGACGCCCCGGCCGCCGGCCAGGACATCGAGGCGACGGTCTGCCATGTGGCCGACCAGCCGCTCTCGGTCGGGCAGCGGGTACTCCTGAAGCACACCACCCGTACGGTCAAGGCGATCGTCAAGGAGATCCCCTCCCGGCTCACCCTCGACGACCTCTCCCAGCACCCCGAGCCCGGGCAGCTGGTCGCCAACGACATCGGCCGGGTGAGGATCCGTACCGCCGAACCGCTCGCGCTCGACTCCTACGCCGACTCGCGCCGTACCGGATCCTTCCTGCTCATCGACCCGGCGGACGGCACCACGCTCGCCGCCGGCATGTCCGGTGAGGCCTTCGCCCAGGGCGATGAACCCGCGACAGCCGAAGTGGACGACGAGGGCTGGGACTTCTGAAACCGCTGACGCAGCACCGCAGTCCCCGCCCCGCCGCACAGCCGTAACCGCCCGTCAGGGCGGTGCCGGCCCGACGAGAGGACCGCCTCCCGTGACCGCCGACCTCACCGCCCTGCCCGCGCCCGCCCGGACCGCCGCCACCGGCCCGGACTTCGCCGTCCACCTCGACGGCGTCTCGAAGAGCTTCGGGCCCGCCCACGCCCCCCAGGTCGTCCTCGACGACATCCGGCTCGGTGTGGCACCCGGCGAATTCCTCTGCCTGCTCGGCGCTTCGGGCTGCGGCAAGTCCACGCTGCTCAACCTGGTGGCGGGCCTGGACCGGCCCTCCGCGGGCCGGGTCAGCGTGCCCGCGGGGCGGCCCGCCCTGATGTTCCAGGACCATGCGCTGTTCCCGTGGCTGAGCGCCGGACGCAATATCGAGCTGGCCCTGCGGCTGGCCGGGGTGGCCAAGGCGGAGCGGCGCGAGCAGGCGCAGGAGCTGCTGCGTCTGGTGCGGCTCCCGGACGCGTACGGGAAGCGGGTGCACCAGCTGTCCGGCGGGATGCGGCAGCGGGTGGCGCTGGCCAGGGCGCTGGCCCAGGGCAGTGAGGTTCTCCTGATGGACGAGCCCTTCGCGGCGCTCGACGCCATCACCCGTGACCTGCTGCACGAGGAGCTCACCCGGGTCTGGAGCGAGCGGAAGCTGACCGTCCTGTTCGTCACGCACAACGTGCGCGAAGCGGTGCGGCTCGGGCAGCGTGTGGTGCTCCTGTCCTCCCGGCCGGGCCGCGTCGCCCGGGACTGGGACGTCGACCTGCCCTACCCCCGCCGGATCGAGGACGCCGACGTCACCTCCTTCGCCCGGGAGATCACCGGCCATCTGCACGAGGAGATCGTTCGACATGCCCGCCACTGACGCGTCCGGCACTCGTCAGGCGGTGGTCTGCTCCGAGGAGGAGATGGCCTCCGGGCTCGATGCTCTGGAGACCCCCGCCGCGGCCAAGGACACCTCGCGCAGGCTGCTCGCGAAGGCCGTGCCTCCCCTGGCCGCCATCGCCCTGGTGCTCGGCCTGTGGCAGCTCGCCCACACCTTCCAGTGGTCGGCATCCCTGCCCTCGCCCGCCGCGGTCTGGGGCGAGCTCGCCGACGCGCAGGCCGAGGGGACGCTGCTGCCCGCGCTCGGGCACAGTCTCCTGCGCTGCCTGCTCGGCTTCGGCATCGCGGCCGTGATCGGCATTCCGCTCGGGCTGCTCCTGACCCGGGTCACCGCGCTGCGCAGCGTCTTCGGCCCCATCCTGTCCGCGCTGCAGTCACTGCCCGCCGCCGGTCTCGTGCCCGTCGCCGTGATCGCCCTCGGCAATTCCGAGCAGGCCGTGTACGCGGTGGTGCTGCTCGGAGCGGTCCCGTCGATCGCGGTGTCGATGGCGGCCGGGGTGGACCAGGTGCCGCCGCTGCTGCTGCGCGCCGGGCGTTCGATGGGCGCCTCCGGGCTGCGCGGGGCGCTGCACGTCCTGGTGCCCGCCGCGCTGCCCAGTCTGATCACCGCGCTCCGGCAGGGCTGGACCTTCGGCTGGCGGGCCCTGATGACCGCCGAACTGATCACGGCGACCCCGCTGCCAGGTATCGGCCGGATGCTCGCCGAGGGCAAGGAGTCCGCTTCGATGAGCCTGGTGCTCGCCTCGGTGCTGCTGATCCTCGCGGTCGGTGTGCTCGTCGAGTCCGTGCTGTTCGCCCCGCTGCAGCAGCGGGTGCTGCGCAGCCGGGGCCTGGCCGCTGGACGGGACTGAGGGAGGCGTGATGAAGGTGAGACCAGTGCTGCCGGGACCGACCGGCCTGCCCCGGCCCGCGCTCCTCGTGGTCGCCCACGGCAGCCGCGACCCGCGCCATGCCGCGAGCGTGCATGCGCTCGTCGGCCGGCTCCGCGCCGAGCGCCCCGGGCTGCGGGTGGAGACCGGTTTCCTCGACTTCAACGCACCCTCCGTACCGCGGGTGCTCGAACGCCTCGCCGCCGAGGGCGCCCGGGATGTGGTGGCGCTTCCGCTGCTGCTCACCCGCGCCTTCCACGCGAAGGCCGACATCCCCGCCGTACTCGACGAGGCGGGGGCCCGGCTGCCGCAGCTGCGGATCCGGCAGGCCGAGGTGCTCGGCCCCTCGCCACTGCTCGTCGACGCGCTCGAACGGCGGCTGTACGAGGCCGGGCTCACGCCCGGCGACAAGAGCTCGACCGGCCTCGTACTGGCCTCGGCGGGCTCCTCCGACCCGGAGGCGATCGCGGTGATCGCAGAAATCGCGCGGGAGTGGCGGCGCACCGGTTGGTGTGCCGTGCGGCCCGCGTTCGCCTCCGCATCCCTGCCCCGTACGGAGGATGCCGTACGGGAACTGCGCGCCGAGGGCGTCCGGCGGATCGCCGTCGCGCCGTACGTCCTCGCGCCCGGTTTTCTGCCGGACCGGATCGCCCGCGGGGCGCGGGAGGCCGGTGCGGACGTCCTGGCGGATGTGCTGGGACCGGCGCCGGAGGTGGCGCGGCTGCTCGCCGCGCGCTACGAGGCCGCCTGCCGTACGGCGCTCCCCCTCGTGGGCGGACTGGCAGCCTGAACAATCCGCTCCTCTGTGCCCGAAAGCTGGTTGCCGCGAGGCGAAACGGTGCCTAGCGTCGGCCCTGTGACTCCCGAACTGCGCACCGAACGCCTCACCCTGTCCCCGTATGTCCGGTCCGACGAGGGCGATTTCGTGGCCCTCTTCCAGAACACGGAGTCCGGACGGTGGTTCTGGGAAGGCCCCGAGCGCCCGCCCGCGGCCCAGGACCACGCGCTGTTCGGCCGAATATTCTCGCTGATCTACGCCGAGGACCGCTTCCCCGTCTGGGCGGTGCGCCACGAGGGCCGCTACATCGGCCACGCCGAGATCAAGCCCTCGCCCGAATCCTGGCTCCACGGCCACGAGATCGTCTACGGCCTGACGGTGAGCAGCTGGGGCCAGGGCTTCGGCACCGAACTCGCCACCGGCCTCACGACCTACGGACACGAACAACTGGGCCTCACGGAGGTCCACGCCACGGTGAACGCGGAGAACGCACGCTCCCTGAAGGTCCTCGAAAGAATCGGATACCTCCACGCCAAGGACGTCCGCGAACAGGACGGCAGCACAACCCGTCTGCTCACCCACCGCGTGGCCTCGAACACCACCCGGACATGACCGATACGCCCCCCGCGGCCCCTTCCGGCGATGCGCCTTCCTGCTCGGCGGCGGCCTGCCGGTACGGCGTCTCGGTGCGGCCGGACAGGCTCAGTTCTCCGGCGTGAACGGGGTTGCCTGGTGGAACCACAGGCGCCAGCCCTCGGGGGTGTGGCGCCACAGGGAGCTGCGGTGGGCGTGGCGTCCGTTGTTCTCCGAGTCGAAGGTGAGCTGGACCAGGTCGTCGGCGAGCTGGACGCCGCGCATGCGGGAGGCCACGATCGGTGCCCCGTTGTCGAGGCCCGATGCGGCGAGGGCCGCGATGATCGAAGGCCGGTCCCAGACGGTCCCGGAGGAGCCGAACTCGAAGAACTCCTCGTGCAGCAGCTCCCCCACGGCCTCCGCGTCCCTGCGCACCTCCGGGTCGAGGAGGCGCAGCTCGGCCTCGATGGCGGCGGTGACGGCGGTGACGGCGGTGACGGCGGTGGACTGCTCGGTCATCGGGTCAGCTCCACAAGCTTGGTGACGGTGTTCCAGTTGCGTGTGGTGGCGATCATGCCCTTGGTCATCCTCGGGCGCGACAGCATTTCCGCGAGCTTGGAGCGGCCGAGCCCCTTGGGCGCATACAGGTAGAGGCAGCGGTCGCCGAGACTGAACTCCTCGGGCTGGAAGGCCGGCGGGTCGATCTCGGCATAGCGCTCGGGGTCCGGCTGGGTGGAGAGATACGTGATGTGGAGCTGCTTGGGTTCCAGGTCCACGGCCGGGTAGGGGCAGGCCTCGGCTACGGCCTTGAGGTAGGCGTGCTCGCGGACCAGGCAGTCCACCGGGAAGCCGAAGTGCTGTTCGATGGCCTTGGCGATCTCCGCGGCGAGGCTCTCCTCGTCGCCCTTCTCGGCGGTGAAGGAGACGTTGCCGCTCTGCAGGTACGTGGTGACCTCGCCGTAGCCGAGTCCCGTGAGGAGGGTGCGCAGTTCGGCCATGGGCACCTTGGCGTGGCCGCCGACGTTGATGCCGCGCAGCAGGGTCGCGTAATTCTTCGTCATGGTCGAGAACGATAGGCGCCGGGACCGACAGTCGAGGGCGGCCCGCCGGAAATGCCCGCGGGCCGCGGGTCTTGGCCGCGGGCCGCCCTCGGTCGTGCAAGCTCCGCCGTGTCCCGGTCGGGTCAGCTCGGTCTCGTCTCGGTCGGGTCAGCTCTCGCGCAGTTCGGCCTCGACCAGATCGGCCGCCCGCCGGGTGCCGCCCTCGGCCGCGGTCTGTGCCTGCAGCTCGGTGAGCCTGCGGGCAACGTCCGGGTCCGAGGACAGGGCGAGCACAGCCTCGCGGAGCACCTCGGCGGTGGCCTCCTCGGTGGCGATCTGCCTGGCCACGCCGAGTTCCTGCAGCATGGCGGCGTTGCCGAACTGGTCGACGGCCTGCGGCACCGCGATCATCGGGGTCGCGGTGGCCAGGCCTTCCTGGCTGCCGCCCGCGCCGGCGTGGGTGATGAAGGCATCGGCCTGGCGCAGGATCGCGAGCTGCGGCACCCAGCTGTGCAGCTCGATGTTGCCCGGGATCTCGCCGAGTTCGGCCGGGTCCACATGCTTGCCGATCTGCAGCACGACATGCCAGCCGGGCAGCTCGCCGAAGGCCTTGACGCACTCGCGGTAGAAGCCGGGCTGCTTGGTGAAGGTCGAGCCGAGCGAGACGAGGAGTACGTGTTCGGCGTTCTCGGGCCGCTGCCACCGGCCCTGTTCGGCGCGCTCGCCCTGGCAGGCGCCGACGAAGGTGTAGACGGACTCGTCGACCCGGTCGGCATTCGGCTGAAGCGCCTTGGGGATCACGACGATGCAGCGGTCGGGGCGGCCCATGAAGTCCTCCACCGAGAGGTCCATGCCGTTCTCGGCGATCCAGCCGGCGAACGTCTCGAAGAACTTCCGCCCGCGCTCGGTCTCCTTGAGGGGGTCCATGGTCGGCTTGCCGATCTCCTCCTCGTATCCCTTCCAGGCGACGAGGTTCGGCGAGAGCTGCACGATCGGCACGCCCCAGCGGTGCGCGAGGACGCGGGCCGGGTAGGCGGTGATGTCGTAGAGGACGAGGTCCGGTTCATCTCCCTCGTAGAGCTCGGCGAGCTGGGGCAGCGCCTGAATTGCGTCGCTCAGGAACGGCTCGATGTTGTCGATGAGTTCGGTGCCCCAGGCGTCCGGGTCGTCACCGGTCGGCAGCGTCGACTTCCAGACCTTCGGTTCGGCACCGGCCTCGGCGACCTTCTCGGCGAAGGACTCGGGGATCGCGTAGGTGACGCGGTGTCCGCGGGCGACGAGCTCGCGGATGACTTCCAGGCTGGGGTTCACATGCCCGGGGGCGGCGATGGAGAACATGGCGATGTGTGCGGGCTTGTGAGCTGTCATACGCAGAAGATTAGACGAGACGTATCGTCTCGCACAAGGCTTTTCTCTCGTGGGGCGGGTGCGGCCCGCGCGGATGCAAGACTTGCCTGGTCACAAGAGGGAAGAGCCCGGAGCGGCACGGAACGGTGCGGAACGGCACGGAACGGTGCGGAACGGTGCGGGCATGAGCGGATCGGCACGGAGGCGGCGGATGGACGAGGCAAGGGCGCGCGAGGTGCTCGACGGCGCGGGATTCGCCGGGGACGCGCGGCTGCTCGCGCTCGGCGAGAACGCGGTGTTCGCGCTCGGTGAGCTCGTCGTGAAGGTCGGCCGCCGCGCGCCGGAGCTGGTCGAGCGGGCCGGGCGCGAGGTGCGGATCGCCGGGTGGCTCGCCGGGGCGGGGGTGCCGGCGGTGCGGGCCGCCGAGCCGGCGCCGCGCGTTCTCGACGGGCATCCGGTCACGGTGTGGCACCGGCTCGGCGATCCGGTGCGGCCCCCACAGGCCGCGGATCTGGCCGCGCTGATCCGCAAGGTGCACGAGCTCGACTCCCCGCCCGCGGACTCCTTCACCCTTGAGCGCCGCGAGCTGCTCGGCGGAGTGAAGCGGTGGCTCCGGCTGGCCGGGGACGCGATCGACCCGGCGGATGCGGAGTTCCTGCGGGCGCGCGTGGACTCGTTCGCACAGGCCGTACGGAGCCTCGTACCGCATCTGCCGAAGGGGCCGATCCACGGGGACGCGCTGCCGCGGAACGTCCTCGTGACGGCCGAAGGGCCGGTGCTCGTGGACCTGGAGACGTTCTCCGCGGACTTCCGTGAGCACGATCTCGTGGTGATGGCGCTGTCCCGCGACCGGTACGGGCTCGATCCCGCCGCCTATGACTCCTTCGTCCGGGCGTACGGCTGGGATGTGCGGGAGTGGGAGGGGTGCGCGGTGCTGCGGGGCGCCCGGGAGACGGCGAGCTGCGCCTGGGTGGCGCAGCACGCGTCCGCCAATCCGAAGGCGCTCGCGGAGTTCCGGCGGCGGGTGGGCTCGCTGCGGGACGGGGACGCGTCGGTGCGGTGGTATCCGTTCTGACGTGCGAGCTGTGACGTGCGACGTCTGACGTGCGACGCGGGTGGGCCGTCGGCGCGAGCGCGGGCCGGCGTGTCAGCCCACCCGGTCGGTGAGGGCCCGCATCGGCCAGGTCGCCTCGACCACGGCCGTCGTGTCCCCCTTGGCCCGCAGGAACTCCTGGAAGTCGGCCGCCCAGTCCGCGTACCAGGCGATCTGCTGCCGGTGCAGGCTCGCCGGACCGAGCGCGCCGAGCTTGGGATAGCGGTCGGCTATCGCCACGGCCAGGCGGGCGGCGGCGAGCGCGTCGGCCGTCGCATTGTGGGCATCGCCGAGGACCACGCCGTACTCCGCGCAGACCGCCGTCAGATTGCGCTTGCCTTTGCGGTAGCGATCCGCGGTGCGGTCGATGATGTACGGGTCGATCACAGGGGCGGGCTCGCGGCCGCCGAGGCGCTCGCTCAGCGAGGGCAGGCCGTGGCGCTGCAACTCGGCGGAGAGCAGGGTCAGATCGAAGCTCGCGTTGTACGCCACGACCGGGACGCCCGCGTCCCAGTAGCCCGCGAGGGCGCGGGCCACCTCGTCGGCGACGCGGTCGGCGGGGCGGCCCTCGCTCGCCGCGCGCTCGCTGCTGATGCCGTGCACCGCGACCGCCTCCGCGGGGATCGGCACGCCCGGGTCGGCGAGCCACTCCTTGCGGCCTGCCGGCTTCCCACCCCTGACCTCGATCAGTGCGGCGGTCACGATGCGCGAGGTACGCGGGTCCGTGCCGGTGGTTTCGAGGTCGAAGCCGATCAGCAGCTCCTGGTGCCAGCCCATGCGTGGCGCCTCCTTCGTTGCGGTTCCCCCATGTGCTGCACAGGTTGTCATGCGGCACTGACAACGGGGTTTCCACGGGCGGGGGCCCGGCCCCGGTCACGACACCGGCCGTGAATCCCCCCACACCGACTCGAACTCCTCGCGGTACGTCTCGAACAGCCCGTGCTCGCCCAGGTCCGCCTCGTCGGGGCGGACGACTCTGTTGCCCTTGCGGAGGACCAGGACCGGGGCCTCCATGCCGCGCAGGCGGCGGAGGTAGGACTGGACGACCGCGATGCCGTCCTGGCCGTCGCCGTCCACCAGATAGGCGGTGAAGCGGGGGGTCTCGTCGAAGACGTGGATCTCGAAGGCACCGGGGTCGCGCAGGCGCGAGCGGACCCGTCGCATGTGCAAGATGTTCATCTCGACGGAGCGGCTCAACTCGCCTCGCTTGAGTCCCAGTTCCCGCTCGCGCCGCTTCACTGCGCTGCTGGCCGGGTTGAGGAAGAGCAGCCGTACGCGGCCGCCCGCCTCCGCGAGGCGCAGCAGGCGGCGGCCGGAGAAGTTCTGGACCAGGAGGTTCAGGCCGATGCCGATCGCGTCGAGCCGGCGCGCCCCGCCGAAGAGGTCCTCCGCGGGGAACTGGCGAAGGAGCCGCACCCGGTCCGGGTGCACGCCGACCACGTCCGCGTACCGGTCGCCGACGATGTCCTCCACCGCGTCCACCGGCAGCCGGCGCGCCGAGGGGACCTCCGCGTCGCCGCCGAGTATCTCCAGGAGCCGGGACGAGGCCCGTTCGGCCTGTGCGAGGACCGGCGAGGACAGGGCCCGGTTGCGGGAGACCACGTTCCGGGTGACCTCCAGCTCGTCCAGGGCCAGTTCGAGGTCGCGCCGGTCGTCGAAGTACGGTTCGAAACACGGCCAGTGCTGCACCATCAGCTCGCGCAGCTGCGGCAGGGTGAGGAAGCTCAGCACGTTGTCGTCGGCCGGGTCGAGCAGATAGCCCTTGCGGCGGCTCACCTCCCGTACGGCGACGGCTCGCTGCACCCATTCCTGTCCGGCGGGCCCGGCGGCGGCCACCACCCAGTCCTCGCCGTGCACGGGTTCGTAGACGGGCCGGAGCACGGCTGCCACGACGGCGCGCAGCCGCTGCTCCACGAGGTTCAGCCAGATGTAGGCGCGTCCGGCCCGCTGGGCGCGGGTGCGCACTTCGCGCCAGGCGTCCGCGCCCCAGTTCAGTTCGGGGCCTATCTGGGAATGTGTGTCCACAGGGCGCGCCAGGGACACCGCTGAGGGCGGGGTGTCAGTGGAGCCGCCCTCCTCGCGACCCGAGTCGCCTGGGGGCAGCTCAAGACCTCCCGAGCTCACCCGTGCACCGCCTTCCGCTCCCCCTGGTCCGCCGCCGGGTCGGCGTCGCGGACTCAGGGGCGAGCAACGCCCTTACCCCGTTCACGATCAAGGAAGGGTACTCCGCGAGCGGCCGACGGTGCAGCAGGATGGACAGGCTGCTTTCCCAACTCCGTTGTACGGGCTGTTCGTTCCGGCGGCCGGGGCGCCCGGGCGTGAGCGGTTTCATAGCGGCCGCGGCCCGCAGGGACGGCGGAAACCGCTGTCTCACGGGGCCGAGGCGGTCTGCTGGAGGGCGGGTTCCGGTTCCCGTACGACAGGCGTACGAGGCCTGCGTACCGCAAGTGAGGCGAGGAAGGCGCACGCGGCGGCCGCGCTGCCGATCGCGAAGGCCACCTGGGCGCCGTGCGCCTCGGCGAGCCGCCCCGCGACGGCCAGCATGACGGCCTGGCCGCCGGTGAACGCACTGACGGCGAACGTCATGCCCTCGGCCAGCCGCTCCTCGGGCACGGCGCGTTCGGTGAGGGCGAAGCCGGTGATGAGGTTCGGTGCGTAGACCGCGCCGAAGACCGTGACCACGAGGTAGAGGCCGGCCAGGCTGCCGGTCCAGATCAGCGGCAGCGAGAGCAGGGCGGCGGCCGCGGTCGCGAGCCGCCAGCGCAGCCGCAGCCCGAAGCGCGCGGGCAGCGCCGCCATCGCCAGGCCGACGGCGGCGCTCATCACGCCCATCGCCGCGTACACCAGACCGGCCTGGCCCGGCTGCCCCAGCTCCCGGGTGAGCGCGGTGATACCTGCGCCGCAAGCACCGAGGAGGAAGCCGAGGAGGACCAGGCCGGTGCGGACGATGTACACCGAGGGCGGCATCCGTCGCTTCGAAAGGGCGGGCGTCCGCTGCCGGTTGCGCGCGCCGCCGGTGCCCGCTTCCCGTACGGCTCCCGTATCCCGTACGGCACTGACATCCCGTACGGCACTCGTCTCCCGTACGGCACTCGTATCCCGTACCGCGACCGGCACTTGGCGGGCGGAGGGATGCAGCGCGAAGGCCGTCCCGCAGCCTGCGACCAGGAGGGTCGCGAGGACGAAGGCGTACGCGGGATGCCCGGCCACCGCCGCGATGCCGACGAGCGCCGGGCCGAGCACGAAGGAGAGTTCGTCCATGGTGCCCTCCAGGGAGAACGCCGTGGCCACGAGCCGGTCGCCGCCCGGACGCGCGCGGGCGAGCGCCACGACGCGGGCGCGGGCCAGCGGCCCGATCCCGGGCTGGCTCGCACCGGCGAGCGCGCCGAGCAGGATGAGCGCCCACGTGGGCAGCCGGAGCAGCGCGGCGAGCGTGAAGGCGGCGATGAGCACGGCGTTGAGCAGCGCGAAGCACAGCACGACGCGCCGCTGCCCGCGCCGGTCGGCGAGCCTCCCGAGGTACGGGCCCATGGCCACCTGCCCGAGCGCGAGCGCGCAGCCGACCGCGCCTCCGGTGCCCAGCGAGCCGCTGGTCTCGGCGACGAGCAGCACGCTGCCCATCTGGATGGTCGCGGTGGGGAGTCGCCCCAGGAAGGAGACGGCCGGGAGCAGTGCCCCGGTCAGCCCGATCACCTGGCGATAGGCACCAATCGTGTTCTGTGAGGTCCTGGTCCTGCTCCTGGTCCCGGTCCTGTTCCCCTGCGTCGTCACCGTTCGACGCTAGCCAGCTCAGGGGTGGCGAACGCATGGGGTGTTGGCACGAAGCCGCGGGCCCGGGTCCGTAGGTTCGCATGGCTGCGCGCCGTCGCACGCACCAGCAGTGGACCCGCGGTAACCCCACCCGCTCCGGCCACCTTGACACCGGGGGCGGCACATGGGGTACTGCGTGCACGCCAGAGGGGACCATACGGGGGTGAGTCACCTGACGGAGCAGCATTACCCGGGTGTGAAGGAACTCGTCCTTTCGGCACGGGTGTTGGCGGCCGAGCTGCCCTGGCTGTGCCGGCTGCGGCAGGTCGGCACCTCGCGTGCCGGGCGGCCGCTGCAGCTGCTGTCCGTGGGACATGCCTCGCGTGCCGTGCTTGTGGTGGCTGGCGCGCACGCCAACGAGCCGGTCGGCGGGCCGACCGCGCTGCATCTGGCGCGCCGGGTCGCCGCCGACCAGCGGCTGCGCGACGGGACCTCCTGGCACTTCCTGCTCTGTGCCGATCCGGACGGGGCGAGCCTGCACCGCTCCCTCACCCCGGCCTCGCTCCTGGACTACCACCGGTACTTCTTCCGGCCGGCGGGCCCCGAGCAGCCCGAGTGGGCGCCTTCGGTGCTGCCGCCGGAGCAGTTGCCGCCCGAGGCCTCCACGCTGCTACGGCTGATCGACGAGCTGCAGCCATATCTGCAGGTCTCGCTGCACGGCACGGATCTGGGCGGTACGTGGGTGCAGTTGACGCGGCATGTACCGGGGCTCGCCGAACCGTTCGCGAAATCGGCGGCGGAGCTGCACATCCCGGTGGAGACCGGCACTTCCGATGCGGCGGGTTGGCCGGTGACCGGTCCAGGGGTGCATGTGATGCCCGGGCCGGGCTCCGATGCGCCGTTCCCCAGCCTGCCGGAGGACGTGACACGCTCCACCTGGTACCGCGCCCACCGCTACGGCGGGCTCACCGCGATCGTCGAAGTGCCCATGTGGGCGAGCGATCTCGTCGACGATTCCCGCCCGCACCCCGATCCGGGCGCCGCCCTGCGCCAGGTCTCACGGCGGCTGCGGGTGCAGGCCGGACAGGTCGAGGAGGTGCTGGCCCGGTCGGCTGCCGGGTCCACGGGTCCGTACGGGACGTGGATACGCGGCGGCGGGCACGGCGGGGATCCTCAGCCGCCACACCCCTTGGCGCCGCTGCTCAGGGCCAGCCGCTGGGCCCTCGACCTCGTCCCCGGGCTCGCGGACGACTGGCTGCAGCCGCCGCCCGCCGACGCGACCAGGACGTATGTCTCCAGCATCGACGCCTTCGGGCGGCGGCTGCCGTTGCGGGCCGCCGCGATGCTGCTGCGGATCCTCAAGGCGGCGGACGATCCCGCGGCGCCCGGCCTCGACCGCCTGGTGCGCCTCTGGTCCGAGGAGTTCGCCACGGTCTTCCGCGCCCGCTGGGTGCCGCTCGAGCATCAGGTCGAGCACCAGGCCCGCACTGTGCTGAGTGCGGCGCGTCACGCGCGGATGGACGCGGATGCGGCCTGACGGGCGGGTGCCTGGCATGGGGCGGGCGTGTGGAGGGCGGGTGCTGCGGGTGCCCGCCCCGGGTGGCTTGAGGGGGTCTCCCTTGCCTGAGGGGGTCTCCCTTGCCTGAGGGGGCGTCTCGCTCTAATCGTCGAGCTTGAAGACCTTGCCCGTCGCGGCCTCCATCGCGCACTCGTTGGGGAAGGTCCTCGCGTAGGCGACGTGGATGCCGTCCCACATCCCGTACGCGAGCGTCTTCACCGGCTGGTAGTTCATCGGGCAGAGGATCTCCTGCGGTGCGATCTTCGCGATCCGGCCCTCGGCCGCGTTGAGCGTGGCGCAGGCGGAGGCCGGGTGCGGGTGGGTGGTGCCCTCGCCGGCCGGACAGCGCACGAGCCGGGTCTCCCCCTCGCCGGGGGCGTCCTCGGCCTGCTCGACCGCCACGACCATCCAGTTGCCGCTCAGGTCGGGGACGGACGTGTCACGGCCGGTGTCATGGCCGCGCCCGGTGTCATGGCCGTGGCCCGCGGCCGGGGCGCTGCCCGCGGCGCCGACAAGGAGCGTGGCCGTGGCGGCCACCGCGAGCAGGCCCTTGAAGGCACTCACCGCCCGCGGGGTCTTCCCCGCCCGCATAGTGCCCGGCGCGCCCGGCATGCCCGGCGTGCTCGTCATGCCCGGCGTGCTCTGCGTGCTCGTCGCGGTCGTGGCCGTCGTCGCCGCCGTCGCCCAAGTGGTCATGGGGACCGTCACCGTCCTCGCTGTGGAATGCAGTTGGCGGTACGGAGTGAAGCCCGTACACCGCTGTCCAACCGCACAGAAGTCCCCGAACGCACCGGAACTCACCCGAACGGGCCGGACTCGAGCAGCCTGTCGGAGCACGCCGCGGCTCTGCGCCGGGGGCGCTCGGGGCGCTCCTACTGCGCGGCCAGCCGGAACCGCATCGAGCCGAACGCGATGTGATCGCCCTCGCGCACCACTGTCGCGCCCACCACACGGCGCCCGTTGACGGAGGTCCCGTTGGTCGAGCCGAGGTCGCGCAGCACCCAGATGCCGCCCTGGAGGACGAGCTCGGCATGGCGGCGCGAGACGGTCTCGTGGCTGAGCCGCAGGCTGCTCCCGGGGTCGCGTCCGATCCGCAGCGAGTGGGGTATCCCATGCTCGGAGCTTGTCGGAGAGCTTGAGGAAGGCCCGGGCAGCGGAAGCAGCAGCTTCGGCAGCCGTTCGGCCTCCCACGCCCGGCGCACCCTGACGGTGAAGGCCGATAGGGCGCCGACCGCGCCCGTCAGCGCGCCCAGCATCCGGCCGCCGCCCGGCCGCCGGGGCAGGTCGGCGGTGAGCCGGGCGAGTTCGTACGAGCGGCGTGCGGCGAGCGCGAGCTCCACGCGGCGTACGAAGGTGTCGTGCGAGAGCATCCCCTGGGCCGCGCCTTCGCGCAGCGCGTCGAGCGCCTTGTCGCGCTCGGCGTCCGACACCCGGTCGGGGTAGGTCGGGAACTCGAAGGAGGACGTCACGTACGCGATTGTCGACGAGTGACGCACCACTGTCCAGAAAGCCGCCGCTCCGGGGTCCTGCGGGGACCGGGACGAGCAGGCACCGCATGCGCCGGACCCGTGAAACCGCCGGTGTTCCGATCCTTTGTGCAGCACCATGGTCACCGCGGCGTACGACGGCGCAGAAACGGCGACGCATTCGACGACGAGGGGGAATCGTCCGTGCTGTTCGAGGTGTGGGCTCCTGGCGCACAGGAGGTGAGGCTGCGGCTGCGGGACGACTGGCACGCCATGGGTCCGGATCCGGCCCGTACGGGCTGGTGGGCGGCCGAGGCGGAGGCCGGGGACGGCGACCGGTACGGGTTCTCGCTGG
Source organism: Streptomyces lothianensis (assembly GCF_047779955.1). Taxonomy (NCBI): domain Bacteria; kingdom Bacillati; phylum Actinomycetota; class Actinomycetes; order Kitasatosporales; family Streptomycetaceae; genus Streptomyces; species Streptomyces lothianensis. Next base: position 48,197 of record NZ_JBLMKT010000027.1, read on the forward strand.
ACGGCGGGCCCGTGCTCCCCGACCCGCGCTCCCGCCGCCAGCCCGAGGGCCCGGATGCCCCGAGCGCCGTCGTCGACCCCGAGGCGTACACCTGGCGCAGCGACTGGCCCGGCCTCGGGCTGCGCGACGCGGTCCTCTACGAGCTGCACATCGGCACGTACACACCCGAGGGCACTCTCGACGCGGCCGCCGCCCGGCTCGGGCATCTGCGGCAGCTCGGGATCACGCATGTCCAGCTGATGCCGCTCTGCCCGTTCCCCGGGACCCACGGCTGGGGCTACGACGGGGTCGCACCGTGGGCGGTGCACGAGCCCTACGGCGGTCCCGAGGCGCTGAAGCGCTTTGTCGACGCGGCCCATGAGCTGGGCCTCGGTGTGGTCCTCGACGTGGTGCACAACCACCTCGGCCCCTCCGGCAACCATCTGCCCTCCTTCGGCCCGTACTTCGCCGCGGACCACCCCACCCCGTGGGGCGCGGAGGTCAACCTGGACGGAGCGGGTTCGGACGACGTCCGCGCGTACTTCCTGCAGAGCGCCCTCGCCTGGCTGCGCGACTACCGGCTCGACGGTCTGCGCCTTGACGCGGTGCACGCCCTGCACGACGACCGGGCGCTGCCCTTCCTGGAGGAACTGTCCACGGCCGTCGACGCGTTGGCCGACGAACTCGGCCGTCCGCTGTTCCTGGTCGCCGAGTCCGAGCGCTGCGACCCGCGCCTGATCACTCCGCGCCGGGAGGGCGGTCTGGGCGTGCACGCGCAGTGGAACGACGACTTCCACCACGCGCTGCACGCCGCCCTCACCGGTGAATCCCAGGGCTGCTACGCCGATTTCGCAAAGGCGCCGCTCGGCGCACTCGCCAAAACCCTCACCGGCGGCTTCTTCCACGACGGCACGTACTCCGCCTTCCACGGCCGCAGCCACGGAAGGCCACTGGACCGCACCCGCACCCCGGCCTTCCGCCTCGTCGGCTACAGCCAGACACACGACCAGATCGGCAACCGCGCGCTCGGCGACCGGCTCTCCGCCACCCTCTCCCCCGGCCTCCTCGCCTGCGCCGCCGCCCTGACGCTGACCGGACCGGGCACGCCGATGCTGTTCATGGGCGAGGAGTGGGCGGCCACGACACCCTGGCAGTACTTCACGGACCATACGGATCCTCGGCTCGCCGAAGCCGTACGCGACGGCCGCCGGGCGGAGTTCGCGCGCCTCGGCCGGGTCGAGAAGGAGATCCCCGACCCGCAGGACCCGGCGACCCGGACCCGCTCCTGCCTCGACTGGTCCGAACCTGACGGCGGCCACCACGCCCGCGTCCTTGCCTGGTACCGGGAACTGGTGGCGCTGCGCCGCAGCCAGCCCGATCTGGCGGATCCCGATCTCGCGGCGGTCCGGGTCGCGTTCGACGAGGCGGCGCAGTGGCTGGTGATGCGCCGCGGCGATCTTCGGATCGCAGTCAACCTCGGCCGACGACCCGCGCGGATCCCGCTGCAGGGCGGGTCCGCGCAGGTGCTCGCGGCCTGGGAGGCGGCCGATGCGCCGGGGCCGGACGGGGTACTGACCCTGGCGCCGGAGTCCTGCGTGCTGCTCGCACCGGACGCCGCACGGCCGCCCTTCGGTCGACGCCGGGAGACTGAGGACAACCCTAGGACTGCACGGGGACCACGCCTCTCACCGCCTCCATGAGCAGCCCCGGTGCCGTGAGCGCGCCGCTGCCGTCCGGCGGCACCAGCCAGCGCGAGCCGCCTGCGGCGACCTCGGGGTGCGGAACCTCCAGCCAGGCACCGGAGCCGATCACCCGCGCCCGGTCGCCGAAGGGCGCGCCCGCCGTGCCCGCGGGGGTGAGGAAGCCGACGCGGGTGCCGGCGGTGTCGGCGAGGACCGGGCCGGTGGCCGCGCCGCGGGCGGCCAGCCGGTCGAGCACGGACAGTCCGGCAGCGCCCGCGACGAGCACCATGTCCCAGAGCCGCCCCACCTGAAGCAGCGCCACACCCAGCGGGTCGCGCTCCCACCGGCGGACGAGCCCCGCCGGGTCGGCGGCCGCGGCGGCCAGCCACTCCACGGCGCTCAGGTCCGGCTGGGGCACGGCGAAGCTGCGGTCCTGCTGGGGCACGTCCAGGGTCCTTCCGAAGGGCGGGCAGGCAACAAGGGGAATCCTGCGCGGCCCCTCGGCGGAGCGCGACTCGTGGAGGACGGCACTGGGCTGGACGGGCACCCGGCACTCCGGGGCCCGCACGCCCGTACGTATCTCCACGCCCTCATGTACCTATGTCTGCAGGCCTACACGCCTACACACCTCTACACGTCTACGCACCTCGCACCTCTACACGTCTACGCACCTCGCACCTCGCACCTCGCACCTCGCACCTCGCACCTCGCACCTCGCACCTACTCCACGATGGCCAGTTCACGAGTGGTGGCGTTCAGCCGACGCCCGCCGTCCTCGGTGACGGTCACGATGTCCTCGATCCGTACGCCGAAGCGGCCCGGCAGGTAGATACCGGGCTCGACGGAGAAGCACATCCCGGGCACGAGCGGCTGCTCCTCGCCCTCGATCATGTACGGCGGCTCGTGCGTGGTGACGCCGATGCCGTGCCCGGTCCGGTGGATGAAGTACTCGCCGTAGCCGGCCTCGACGATCACCGCGCGTGCGGCCCGGTCCACCTCCTGGCAGGCGATTCCGGGCCGTACCACCGCACAGCCCGCCTCCTGCGCCTCGCGGACGATGTCGTGCGCCTTCTGCTCCTCGGCGGTGGGTTCGCCGACGTGGACCGTACGGGAGGTGTCGGAGCCGTAGCCGTGCTTGAGGCCGCCGAAGTCGAGGACGACCATGTCGCCGTGGTCGATGACCCGTTCGCCGGCCTCGTGGTGCGGATTCGCGCCGTTCGGGCCCGAGCCGACCACGGTGAAGTCGACCTGCTCGTGGCCGAACTGCCGCAGCAGATCCGCGAGATCACCGGCTACCTGGCTTTCCCGGCGGCCCGCGAACCGGACCTTTTTGATCTCCTCGTACGTGGCGTCGGCGGCCGCCCCCGCGGCCGCGAGCCGCTCCAGTTCGTGGGCGTCCTTGACGCCGCGCAGCATGGGCAGGGCCGTGGTCAGTGCGGCGTACGTGGTGCCGGGCAACTGGCCCTGGAGGCCAAGGAGATGCAGCGCCCAGGTGTTGTCGCTGACGCCGAAGCGGCCGTCCATGTCGAGCAGCGGCGCGGTCACGGCGTAGGGGTCCTTGCCGTCGGTCCAGTCGCGCAGGGTCAGCGCGGGCGCGCCCGCGGCCTTCTCGGCATCGGGCGCCTCGAGGGTCGGCACGACGAGCACGGGGTCCTGCCCGGCCGCGAGCACAAGCATCGTCAACCGCTCGGTCTCGGCGGGCGGCTGGTAGCCGGTGAGCCACACCATGTCCGGTCCCGGTGCGACCAGCACGCCCGCGAGACCGGCATCGGCGGCGGCCTGCGCCGCACGCTCCATCCTGGCCCTGTAGTCATCGGCGGTGAACGGCGCGGGTGCGGTGGACATCGCGTACTCCTCGTTCGGTGCGGCTACGACCTGGCCATCCTCTCCCCCGCACCCGCGGCGAGTCGAGCGGAATCCGGCCTGCCCGGCATGGGCCACGGGCGGGTCAGATGACCACTCCCGGTGTCACGGTCAGCTCCTGGCGGAGCCCGTTCGCATGCCGTACGACGATGGCGATCTCCTCGCCGGGCGGCGCCGCCACGACGGCGCGGGCCAGGTCGTGCGCCGAGGTGACGGGCTCCCCGCCGAACTCCGTCACCACATCGCCGCGGACCAGTCCCGCGCTGTGGCCCGGGCCCGGTTGGTGGACCCCGAGGAGGCGTGCCCCCGCGCCCTGGGCCGCGTCCACCGCCTCGACGCCGATCGCCGCGGGCGCCGGTCCGAGGGACTCGCCATGACTGCCCTGCGGCTCGGCCCTGGACTTCGACTCCGGATCCGAGCCCGCATCCGGATTCCGCTTCGAGTCCGGGCTGCGGCTGCCCTTCGCGTCCGGATTCCCCTTCCCGTCCGGGCCGGGCTCCGACGGCGGGTTCGCGGCACCTTCGGGCGGGGCCTGGGCCGCCTCCTGCTGCCGCAGTTCGGCGAGCTTGCTCATCCCGATCACGCCGGCCCCGACCGTGCCGAGCCCGATCCCGGTGAGCACCAGGACGAGCGCGATCACGCTCGCCCCGAGCACGGTCCTGGTCCGCCGCCCACGCCGCCGCACCGCGTGCGGACGGTGGCCCGGCGCGGGTGTGTGGCCGGGCATCGGCTTGGGTCGCAACGCTGTCTGTTCCATGGCTGGCCTCCGCGGAGTGCTCTACCCTGCGGGCCGCCGCGGAACGATTCACGAACGGGTGACAAGCCCCCCAGGGGAACGGGCGAGCGATCCCCTCCCCGCTCGCCCCCGCTTGCGCAACACACCCCACCCGACCACACCCCACCCGACCACACCCCGAGCCCGCCTCACCCCGAGCCCGCCGAACCCGGCGGGCCCGCGCCTGACCCGATTGCCCGACCGTGACTGGCAGCACCACCGGCGGGCCATGACAGTCGGAGGACGGACAGACAACGATTCACTACACAGATGAGGGCATTCCCCCACAGGACACCAATGCGTCACCAAGGATGGGAACACCTCAAAACGGGAATCCTCTCCTCGAGTCCCCACTCCGAGTCCCCACTCTGTGTCCGACCGGCCCGCTCCCGGATCCCCCCTGTGCGCGGGCACGACGCGGAAGGATGACGTGCGCCGTGTCCCCGCTCAGCCTTGAGAAAGCCCCCGCGCCCGGCCCGGCCCAGGCCCAGGCCACAACCGATCGCCTCACCCTGAGGCGACCCGCCTTCACCCGCCTCCCGCTCAGCGGACGCCGGCTGCGCCTGGTGTTCAGCGTGCTCCCCCTGCTGCTCGTCGGCACCTGGGCGGCCCTGGACTGGAACTCCGTACGCGACGGCGCCGCGCGGCTCGCCTCCGCCGATCCGTGGTGGCTGCTCGTGGGTGTGGCCTTCACCGGACTGTGCAGCATCAGCACCGCCTTCATCCGCCAGGGCGCCGTCCTGGAGAGGCTGCCACCGGGCCGCCTGCTCGCCTCGCAGGTGGCGGCGGGCGCCGCCAACCACGTACTGCCGGCCGGGCTCGGCTCGCACGCGGTCACCCTGCGCTTCCTGCAGGCCCACGGCATCCCGCTGGCCCGCGCCACCACCTCGCTCGCCCTGTATTCGCTGGTCAAGCCGGTGGCGAGGACCGCGCTCATCCTCGGCTTCCTGATCGCCCTCCCCGACACCCTGCCGGTCGGGCAGCTGCTGCCGCACGGCGAGTCCGTGCTCATCGCCGCCGGGTGCGCGGCGGCCGCGCTCCTGATCATCGTGGTGGTCCTCAGGACGGTCCGCGCCGTGCGCCGCCCGCTGCAGCGCTTCGTCTCGACCGCACTGACCGATGCCCGGCTGCTGCACGCCCGGCCGAGCCGGGCCCTCGCGCTGTGGGGCGGTGCGGCCGCGCTGCCGCTGATGCAGGGGGCGACGCTGGCCGCGGTGGGGGCCTCGCTCGGGGTCACGCTGCCCTGGACCCATCTGATCTTCGCTTATCTCGCGGCGAGCACGATGGTCGGCGCGGTGCCCGCGCCCGGCGGGATCGGCCCGGTGGACGCGGCGCTGGTGTTCACCCTGATCGCCTTCGGCACCCCCCTGGCCCTCGCCACGGCCACGGTGCTCGGCTACCGCCTGGTCAACGGCTGGCTGCCGGTCCTACCCGGAGCGCTGATCCTCTCCGCACTCGTACGGAACAAGGCGCTCTAGTACCCCGTCAGGGAACGACCCTGGGAACCGTCGCCCCGTCGCGACACCAGCCCCGGTACGGACGCGGCCTCACGCCGCGCAGGCCGGGCACACCCCGCGGTACGTGACCTCGGCCGCCTCGACGGTGAAGCCGTAGCGCTCCGTGGACGGCAGGTCCGCGAGCGGGTCGCCCTGCGGGCGGACATCGCGGATGGCGCCGCAGCCCGAGCACACCAGGTGCTGGTGCGGAGTGCGGGCATTCGGGTCATAGCGCTTGGCGCGCCCGTCCGTGGCGACCTCGATGACCTCGCCGAGTGAGACAAGCTCACCGAGTGTGTTGTAGACGGTCGCACGGGAGATCTCGGGCAGCTTCTCGGCCGCCCGCACGAGCACCTCGTCCGCGGTCAGATGCACATGCTCACCGTCGAGCACCTCCGCCACGACGCGCCGCTGCGAGGTCATCCGCCAGCCGCGGCCGCGCAGTCGCTCAAGGAGGTCGCTCATCTCGGATCACCTATTCCAGGTCGGGCGGCACAGCGGGCAGGAAGATCGCCCGGAAGCCGGCAGGACATTCACGGGCACAAGAGTTAGCGTGTTTCTTGACTTGGACTCTGTCCATTGTAGGATCGGCTACGACGTTAGCCAAGTACATGAACACCCACGCAGTGCCTGAACACCGCTCCTCAGCAGGCTCTGAGCACAGCGATTCCGCCCCGTCCGGAGGGATTTCCATGTCCGAGAACACCGAAGCCAGCACTGGCGGCTGCCCCGTACCGCACGGTGAGCGCGCACTGCACCCCACGCAGGGCGGCGGCAACCGGCAGTGGTGGCCGGAGCGGCTGAACCTGAAGATCCTCGCGAAGAACCCCGCCGTGGCGAACCCGCTCGGTGAGGACTTCGACTACGCCGAGGCCTTCAACAACCTCGACCTCGCGGCCGTCAAGCGGGACATCGCCGAGGTGCTCACCACCTCGCAGGACTGGTGGCCGGCCGACTTCGGCAACTACGGCCCGCTGATGATCCGTATGGCCTGGCACTCCGCGGGCACGTACCGCATCAGCGACGGCCGCGGTGGCGCGGGCGCGGGCCAGCAGCGCTTCGCGCCGCTGAACTCCTGGCCGGACAACGGCAACCTGGACAAGGCCCGCCGTCTGCTGTGGCCCGTCAAGAAGAAGTACGGCCAGTCGATCTCGTGGGCCGACCTCATGGTCCTCACCGGCAACGTCGCCCTGGAGACGATGGGCTTCAAGACCTTCGGCTTCGCGGGCGGCCGTGAGGACGTCTGGGAGTCCGAGGAGGACGTCTACTGGGGCCCCGAGAAGGTCTGGCTCGACGACGAGCGCTACACCGGCGACCGCGAGCTGGAGAACCCGCTCGGCGCCGTACAGATGGGCCTCATCTACGTCAACCCCGAGGGCCCCAACGGCAACCCGGACCCGGTCGCCGCGGCCCGCGACATCCGTGAGACCTTCCGCCGGATGGCGATGAACGACGAGGAGACCGTCGCCCTCATCGCCGGTGGCCACACCTTCGGCAAGACCCACGGCGCCGGCAATGCCGACCTCGTGGGCGCCGACCCGGAGGCCGCCCCGATCGAGGCCCAGGGCCTCGGCTGGGCCTCCACCAACGGCACCGGCAAGGGCAAGGACGCCATCACCTCCGGCCTGGAGGTCACCTGGACCACCACGCCCGCCCAGTGGGGCCACGACTTCTTCAAGCACCTCTTCGAGTACGAGTACGAGCTCACGCAGAGCCCGGCCGGTGCCAACCAGTGGGTCGCCAAGGACGCTCCGGAGATCATCCCGGACGCCTTCGACGAGACGAAGAAGCACAAGCCGCAGATGCTCACCACCGACCTGTCGCTGCGCTTCGACCCGGTCTACGAGCAGATCTCGCGCCGCTTCTACGAGAACCCGGAGGAATTCGCGGACGCCTTCGCCCGCGCCTGGTACAAGCTGACGCACCGCGACATGGGTCCGCTCGTGCGCTACCTCGGCCCTGAGGTCCCCTCCGAGGAGCTCATCTGGCAGGACCCGCTGCCGGCCCGTGAGGGCGAGCTGCTCGGCGCCGAGGACATCGCCGCCCTCAAGCAGCAGATCCTCGCCTCCGACCTGACGGTCTCGCAGCTGGTCGGTGCCGCCTGGGCCGCCGCCGCCTCCTTCCGCGGCAGCGACAAGCGCGGCGGCGCCAACGGCGGCCGTATCCGCCTGGAGCCGCAGCGCGGCTGGGAGGTCAACAACCCGGACGACCTCGCGCAGGTCCTGCGGGTCCTGGAGGGCATCCAGGCCTCCTTCGGCAAGCCGGTCTCCCTCGCCGACCTGGTCGTCCTCGCGGGCACCGCGGCCGTCGAGCAGGCCGCCAAGGACGGCGGCGTGGCCGTCGAGGTCCCGTTCACGCCGGGCCGTGTCGACGCCTCGCAGGAGCAGACGGACGTCGAGTCCTTCGCCGCCCTCGAGCCGCAGTACGACGGCTTCCGCAACTACGTCGGCAAGGGCAACCGCCTGCCGGCCGAGTACCTGCTGCTCGACCGCGCCAACCTGCTGAACCTGTCCGCCCCGGAGATGACCGTCCTCGTCGGCGGTCTGCGTGTCCTCGGTGCGAACACAGGCGGTTCGACGCACGGCGTCCTGACCGACAGGGTCGGCACGCTGAGCAACGACTTCTTCAGCAACCTGCTCGACATGGACGTGACCTGGAAGTCCACGTCCTCCGCGCAGGACCAGTTCGAGGGCCGCGACGCCTCCGGCGCCGTCAAGTGGACCGGCACCCGCGCCGACCTGGTCTTCGGCTCGAACTCGGAGCTTCGTGCGCTTGCCGAGGTATACGCGAGCGACGACGCGAAGGAGAAGTTCGTGCGGGACTTCGCCGCCGCCTGGGCCAAGGTCATGGACCTGGACCGGTTCGACGTCTGAGCCGCCACGCGGGGAGCCTGTTGAGGCCACCCGCCGCATGAGCGCTGTGGCCCTGCCCGGGACTCCCCGGGCAGGGCCACCGTCGTGTTCACGGCCGCGCGCGCCGCCTGCCCGGCCGGCTCAGCGGCCTCATGGAAGCGGCGCACCCGGCAGCCTCGCGGAAGCGGCTCAGTAGAGCGACACCCTGTACTTGGACAGAGCCTCCGGCACCGGCTGGTAGAAGGTCGTTCCGCCCACGCGGCAGTCGCCGCTGCCGCCCGAGGTGAGGCCGAGCGCCTTGGTGCCGTCGTACAGCGCACCGCCGGAGTCACCGGGCTCGGCGCAGACGTTGGTCTGGATCATGCCCTTCACCGTGCCGCCGCCGCTGTAGTGCACGGTCGCGTTGAGTCCGGTGACGGTGCCGCTCTTCGTGCCGGTCGTGGAACCGGTGCGCTTGACCGGCTCGCCGACATAGGCCTCGGCCGCGGTGAAGCCGCCCGGCCGGCTGAGCGAAGTGTTGTCGTAGCGCACCAGCGCGTAGTCGTTGTTGGGGAAGCTGGCACCGACGGTGGGTCCGATCCGCGTGGACTGGGAGGAGTTGGTGTACCAGGTCTTCACGACCTTGCCGCAGTGTCCGGCGGTGAGGAAGTAGTAGGTGTCGCCCTTGACCACGTTGAACCCGAGCGAGCAGCGGTAGCCACCGCCGTAGATGGCGTCGCCGGGCCCGAGCAGCCGCGTGAACGTGCCGGGCGTGCGCTCGATGCGCAGCGCTCCCGCGTCCGCGCCGGCCGCTCGCCGGATCTTCGCGAGGGCGGCCTCGGACACGGTGCTGTCGGCGGTCACGACGACCTCGCCGCTCGCCCGGTCCACATACCAGGCGGTGCCGCCGACATCGGCTTTGAGTACGGCCCGGTCGACCCGGGCCAGCTGTGTCGCGCTGTACGGCCCGGGCGCGGCGGCCTGGGCCTGCGGCAGGGTGAGCGCGGTGGCGCCGAGCAGCCCCGCGGCGATGGCGACGGTGGTGCGCTTGAGTCTCACGAAGGTTCCTCCTCGCGGTGGACACGACCATCGGGATAGATGGCGTGCTCCTGACAATGCGCAGTGCTGCAGCGAGTATGGAGAGGAACCCCGGGCCGTACAAGACCACCCGGACCGAGCCGTTCAGGCCCCGGCGCGGGCACGGTAGAGTTGCAGAGATTCGCAATTCGCCAGGTGTCGTCTCGTCGCGGGCCGGACCCGGAGCAGGGGGTTGAAGTGCTGCACAGGAAGAAGGCCGACACCGCAGAGGTGGACGAGGAGACCTGGAAGGAGCGCGGAGTCGCGCTGCGCGTGGGCTTCTACATCTTCGGCACGCACCTGTTCGCGGGCTTCATCTGGATCCTCTTCTACGTGGGCGAGCACGCGAACAAGTAACGGCGCCCTGTCGCGGATCCTCCCCACGGATCCTCCCCTACGAGCCGGTGGCCCGCCCCTCGCGTACCGGCGGCCCCGCATCCGTGGCCCGCAGATCGGCGAGCAGTTCGGCCTGCCCGGCGAGCACCCCGGACAGGATGGTTCGCGCCACCTTCAGCAGCTCGGCCACCTGCGGAGTGGTCAGCGAGTAGTACACCGCCGAGCCCTGCTTGCGCGTGCTCACCAGGTTCGCCCGGCGCAGCACGGCGAGTTGCTGGGACAGGTGCGCGGGCTCGACACCGACCTCGGGCAGCATCTCGGACACCGCGTGCTCCCGCTCGCTGAGCAGTTCGAGCACCCGGATACGAACCGGGTGGCCCAGCGTCTTGAAGAACTCCGCCTTCAGCTGGTACAGCGGCGCACTCACGGGGCCGGCCTCCTCGCGTACTCGATGCCCTCACGGCGGCCGCTCGCCCGCGTCCGCCGCCCAAGCATCCCATCCGCGCCGCCCGGGCCGACAGGAGGCCGCCCCCGGCGCCGACGGCACCATCGCGTCACCCCGCCGGCCCCAGGAGCCGGAAGCCGGTCACGGTCTGCTCGGGCGGATGCGCAGCAGGGTGTCGTGCGGGCCGTGCGCCCAGCCGCTCAGGGTGCGGCGGTGGTGTGCGGCCTCGTCGTCGCCGTCGTGGATCACCCGGGGCGGGCCGGTGACGGTCAGGCTCCAGCCGGTGCCGGCCGCCGTGCGGATCTCGTCCGCGTGGTAGGTGACGGACGCGGCCCCGTCGAGTGCGGCAGCCGGTACAGGCGTGCGGACGACCAGGCGCCCGTACTCCAGGACATGCGCGGCGGGCCGTACGACCGGGACGCCGTGCCGCACGTACACGAGCCGACCCTGACGACAGCCCTCCAGGAGCCACAGCGCTTCGGCGCCGGAGACCTCGACCAGGCGGCGGGGAGCGGTGGGTGCGGTCATCGGGCGGCTTCCTCGCTGTGTGGCCGGGCGGTGGACGGGCCGGAGGCGGTCGGCCGGGTGGTGCAGGGCTCGTCGAAGGTGGCGGTGGACGGTTCGCGGGTGGCCGGAGGGACACTGGACGGGCCCGGGGTGGCCGGACGGACACTGCACGGGCCCGGGGTGGCCGGCAGCACTCCGGCTCCTACCAGGTGGGCGCGGGCGCCGGCGATGGCCTGCGGGGTGGTGGCGTACTCGCGGCCTTCGAGCCGCAGCAGCTCGAGTGTGCCGGTCGAGTCGAGGACCTGGCGCTGGCCGCGGCGGATGCCGGAGGTCAGCACGACGATGCCGCGCCGGTTCAGCTTCTCGACAGCGTCCTTGAGGACCAGGGCCCCGGTGGCGTCCATGGTGGTCACCCGGGACATCCGCAGGATGACCACACGGACGTCGGCGACCTCGGAGAGTTCGAGCAGGAAACGGTGCGCTCCGGCGAAGAAGACCGGGCCGTCGATCCGGTACGCGACGATGTGCTCGGCCAGCAGCGCCCGCTCCTCCTCGCTGTGCCCGCCGGGCAGGTCGGGGGTGACGTCGACCTGGTCCATCCGGGCCTGCTTGGCGACGGCGCGCAGGGCGAGGGCGCCCGCCACGAGCAGGCCGATGATCACTGCGTAGACGAGGTCGAGGACGAGGGTTGCGGCGGCGGTCAGTACGAGGATCACCGCGTCGGATCGGGTGGCCCTGACCATCGCGCGCAGCGCGCCGACCTCGACCATCCGGACCGCGGTGGCGAGCAGCACACCGGCGAGCGCGGCGAGCGGGATCTTCGAGACGAGGGGCGCGGCGGCGAAGACGATCGCCGCGAGGACGGCGGCGTGGGTGAGCGAGGCGAGCCGCGATCCGGCGCCGCTGCGCACGTTGACGGCGGTACGGGCGATGGCGGCGGTCGCCGGTACGCCGCCGAACAGCGGCGCGGCCAGGTTGGCGATGCCCTGCCCGAACAGTTCGCGGTCCGGATCGTGTTTCTGGCCCACCGTCATCCCGTCGGCCACGGTCGCCGAGAGCAGCGATTCGAGGGCGGCGAGCGCCGCGACCGCCACGGCCGGGGCGAGCAGGGAGCCGAGCGCGGAGGGGTCGAGGAACCCGAGCGAGGGTGCGGGCAGGCCCGCGGGCAGCTCGCCGATGGGCGCGGCGTCGAGGTGGAACAGCTGGGTGGCGAGGGTCGCCGCGATCACCGCGACGATGGAGAACGGGACCGTGGGCTTCCAGCGGGCCCCTGCCAGCATCAGGGCGGCCACCGCGACGGCCAGGGCGAGGGCCGTCCAGTGCGGCGCCCGCGCGAACTCCACGAAGGCCCGCCAGGTCACCTGGAGCACCCGCTCGCCCTCGGGCTTGGGCACGCCCAGTGCGTTGGGGATCTGCTGCAGCGCGATCACACAGGCGATCCCGAGCGTGAAGCCCTCGACGACGGGGGCGGGCACGTACCGCATGTACTGGCCGGCCCTGAGCAGCGCGAGCGCGATCAGCATGGCGCCCGCCAGCAGCCCGACGGTCAGCACACCCCCGGGCCCGTACTGGGCGACGATCGGCACGAGCACCACCGTCATGGCGCCGGTCGGCCCGGACACCTGCAGGTTCGAGCCGCCGAACAGGGCGGCGAGCGCCCCGGCGACGACGGCGGTGGCGAGGCCGGCCTCCGCGCCGAGCCCGGAGGAGACCCCGAAGCCGAGTGCGAGCGGCAGGGCGACGATGGCGACCGTCAGACCGGCGAGCAGATCCCGGCGGGGGTCGCGGGTCATGGCCCGGTAGTCGGCGGCCACGGGCAGCAGGGAGCGCACAACGGACCCGACCGACCTCACGCACTCCTCCTCGACACGAAGCCGCGCCCGCCGACAGGTGACGGACGCAGCGCACTCCAGCATGTATGGAATTGCATAATTTCGCAATTGACTCCTGCTGAAATACCCTGGACGCATGTCCGAGAACCTGCCGCCGTGCCCCGAGTGCTCCAGCGCCTACACCTACGAGATGGGCGCCCTGCTCGTCTGTCCCGAGTGCGCCCACGAGTGGACGCCCGGCGCCTCCGCCTCCGCCCCCGCCTCCGAGGACGCGGGCGAGCCGAAGGCGATCCGGGACGCGGTCGGCAACATCCTGGCCGACGGCGACACGGTCACCGTGGTCAGGAGCCTGAAGGTCAAGGGCAGCCCGAGCGGCATCAAGGCGGGCACGAAGGTCCGCAACATCCGCCTCGTCGACGGTGTCGACGGGCATGACATCGACTGCAGGATCGACGGGTTCGGCAGCATGCAGCTCAAGTCGAGCGTCGTCAAGAAGGCCTGACCGACCTCTCGGTCGGACCCGCCTGCCCTGGGCCCTGCCTAGCGGGCAACCGATTCGCCCGAGCCCGCGGCTCCTGCGGGAAGGGCACGTTCCGGCCCTCGGCGGCGGGGACCGGCCGGCCGGTGCGGGGCAGGCCCGGTGCCCGGGAACGGGGCCGGCGGGACCGCGGGCGGGTCCCCGTTCTCGATCCCGGTGAGGAACTCCCGTACCGCCGCGAGGCCCTGCGGCGCGGGCTCATCCGCGGCGTGGTCGGCCAGGATGCGCCGGGCCCGGGACCAGGCGCGCGTGCTGCGGCCCCGGCCGTGGTCGATACGGGCCAGCGCGAAGCGGGACAGGAAGCAGGCCAGGTCATCGCCCTGCACCCGGGACTCGACCTGCGCGAGACGCGCGGAGCGCAGGGCGGCGCGCGGATCGGTGTCCGCCTGGAGCAGGCCGAGGGCCGCGAGCGCCACCGGCCGTGACAGGCCCGAAGGGGCGTGCACCGGCAGGGTGCGGGCGGCGTCGTCGAGCAGTTCGACGGCGGCATCGGTCCGGCCCTGGTCCCATGCGACGAGCCCCTGCACGAAGGCGACACTGCCCGCGGTCGCGTCGTCCCCGGCCAGGAGCGAACCGGGCCACGCCTCCTGGAGCAGCCGCGCGGCCGTCAACGGAGCGGTACCCGCCAGGAGCAGGGCCCCCAGCCAGCCCTCACGGGTCGACAGCGGTGCCTCGGGCGAGCAGGCCGCGCGCAGCCGCAGCAGATGGCGGCGGCCCTCGTCCGCGTGCTCGTAGGCGGCCCACCAGAACCAGAGGTCGGTCACGATGCCCAGCGCGGTGTACGCCTGCTGCGGATCGCGCGCGGCACGGCCGAGGACGCCGAGGAGGTTGTGGTGCTCCTCCCTGAGCAGCTGCACGGCCTGTCGCTGACCTCCGTGGTTCCACAGGTGCTCGGCGACATGGGCGATCTGGCGGCCGTGCGCGAGACAGCGCTCGGCCGCGATCTCGGCCTCACCGGCCCGCGCGAGCCGCTCCTGCCCGAACTCCCGGCCGGCCGACGTCATCCGGTAACGCAGCGGCCGCACTCCCCCGGGGTCGCCGATGGGGGTCAGCACTCCCTGGGCGCACAGGCGGGCGAGATGACGCGGGATGTCCTGGGCGAAGATGCCTCCGCCGGTGCACAGGAAGGCGGTCGAGGACTCGGTGAAGGCATCGGCGAAGGTGCTGGCCCGGCTCCAGACCACGCGCTCGCCCGGTTCGCACTGGCGGTAGACGGCGAGGAGGCTGTGGTGCAGCGAGCTCTGCCGGGGCAGAGCCGCACGCGGGTTGGTCAGCCAGCACTGCCCCGACTTCAACCGCTCGGCGAGATCCGGCAGTTCGATGCGCGTCAGCTGGTACGCGGCCTGCTCGATGGCCAGCGGCAGGCCTTCGAGCCGGCGGCACACGTCCCGTACGAGATCAAGCTCGTCGGCGGCGACGGGGCGGCGGGGGCGGGCGCTGCGGGCCCGCTCCAGGAAGAGGCGCACGGCGGGAACTTCGCCCTCGTCCCCCGCGGCTGCTCCCTGCGCCTGCGCCGGACCTGCGTCCGCACCCTGCGTCTGCGCCGGACCCTTCTCCGTTCCGTGCGTCTGCGCCGGGTGTCCGTCCGTACGGTGCGTACCGTACGTCCGCGCCGCGCGCATGCCTTCTTCGTACGGCCCCGTCCCGTAGCCGAGGGGCCCGAGCCGGAGGGTGCGCTCGTATCCCAGGCCGAGCGGGCGCCGCGAGGTCACCAGGATGCGCAGCCCGGGCAGCCTGTTGAGGAGCTGCTGCGTCAGCGCGACGCACGCGGCGTGCACGGGATCGACGTCGTCGAGCAGCAGCACGACCTCGCGCCGCTGCCGCAGCCGCCCGGCCAGCCCCTGCACCGCGGCCTCGACCTGCACCGCGCCGCCCCTGCCCGCCCCATCACCTCTCCCCACCCCATCGCCCCTGCCCGTCCCGCCGCCCTGCGCCAGTTCCACCAGCGCGGCGAGGACCTCGGCCGCCGGTCCGGCCGGCTCGTGGACATCCCGCGCCGCCGGCCCCTTCCCGGGCCAGCGCACCCACACCACGGTACGGCCGCGGCCGCCCGCGCAGAGTTCAGCCTTCGCCAGCGCGCTCTTGCCGACCCCGGCCGCGCCGACCACGCTGACCAGTGGTACGTCCTCGTCCAACAGCCCCCGCAGACGCGCGCGTTCCTCGGCCCGGCCGATCAGCCCGCCGTCACCGCGTCCCAAACGTGGGGTGGGCACCAAACCCCTGATACCGCCGGCCACCGCTGTCCTCTCCTGGATCCGTCTGTCGTCCTCCGGCGATCACAAAGTCCCCGGTAGGAACGTTTCTGCACCCACCGCGCCCGATCGCGCGCAGGGCGCACAACGGTTCTTCCAACGGAGCACACCGCTCCAGGTATCGGCATCGGGGCACGTTGCACTCGGGAGCGCGATGCGTGCGAACACGTTTGCTGATGACCGCCCCGCCCGGCACCCCGCCGACTCCCGCCCGACGCCCGCCCGACCAACAGGCCGACCGCCCGACCGCCCGACCGCCTGCGATCATTGCGGCGCCCACCCCGAACGACGTACGGGAGACAGCAACGTGAGCACACCCCTGGAGCGGGCCGAAGCGCTCCTCGCCGAGGCCGGCCTCAAGGACGCGGGTGGCTGGAGCGCGGCCGAGCACGCCCTCCCCACCTGGGCGGCACTGCGCCCCATCGCTTCTGCGACTGCGGAACCGGCGGCCACCGTACGTCTGGACGACGCCGATCCGTGCGCGGCGACCGACGAGGAGTGGTTCCGGCTGGCCACCGCGCACGGGCTGTTCGCCGAGGACGGGGGCTTCCTGGTCTCCCTGGGGGACGGCCACTGGTTCCGGGTCCGGCTCGGTGAGCGGTGGCGGCTCGCGGAGGTGCTGCCGAGCGAGCCGGGCAGCCCGGAGTTCATGACGCTCTCGTGCGACGGCAGGACGCTCATCGGGGTGACCACGCAGGAGTACGAGGTCTGGCTGGTCGTCGTCGACGACGTGCCCGCCTACCAGGAGCAGCGGGCCGTGCGGCTGGCGCGGGAGGAGAGCGAGGAGGAGCGGGAGGCGGCCTGGGAGGGGCTGTTCGGCCGGTTGCGTATCGGGCCGCGCACGCGGGAGCAGTGGGCGCTCGGACTCCTGTACAGCCCGTCCGTGCCCGAAGACCTGCGGCTCGACCTCGCGGTACGCACCGGCCGCTACTTCGGCCAGTCGCTGCCCGCCGACCTGATCGACCGGCTCGTCGCGCACCCGGACTGGAAGGTACGCGGCGCCCTGGTCGACACCGGCAGCGATCAGCTCTCACCCGAGCAGTGGAGCCGCGTCGCCCTCGCCGAGGACGACGACCGCCGCCGGTTCTCCATAGTCGTGTGCGCTGTCGACTACCGCGCGAGCCTCACCCCCGCCGCGTACGAGCGCCTCGCGGCCGATCCCGTGCCGCGCATCCGCGCCGAGGTGGCGCGCCTCAAGGACCTGCCTGCCGCCCTGGCGCGCGAACTGCTCGCCGACCCCGCCGCCGAGGTCCGCCGGTCCGCCTGCCGGGCCATGTGGCCGCGCCTTGACGCCGAGGAGCGCCGTACGCTCCTGGCCGACCCCGCCCCGGACGTACGCGTTGAAGCCCGCGGCCTGCACCACCGCGCACACCCGGTGACCCGCGCCGACTTCGAGAGCGGCGAACTGGGTCACGCTCCCGCGCTCATCCCGGACGCGCTCCTGGACCCCGACCTGACCCGCCACCTCGCGGCGCACCCGGATCCGGCACTGCGCGATGCGCTCGCCGAGAACCCCCGCCTCCCACCGGACCTGATCGCCGCACTGGCCGAGGACCCCGACCCCGGCGTGCGGTGGACCGTCAGCCTGCGATCCGACCTCACGGAGACCCAACGAGGCGCCATCGACTACGACTTCGATCCTTCGGTCACCCACCGGACCCTCCCCTGGGTACACGCCCTTCACGACGACCCCGAGGCCATGCGCCGCCTGGCCGCCTCTCCGCACCCCCTGGTCCGCCGCTCGGTCGCCCGCGCCGAACACCTTCCGCCGGACGTGGTCGACCGTCTCGCCCGCGACGAGGACCGCGTCGTCCACCTCTTCCTCGCCGAATCCTGTGCGGACGCCCCGGCCTGGATGCTGCTCCAGGTCTGGCTGTGGTGGAACGGCAGCCTTTCCTTCCCCGGCCGCCCCCGCACCCACCCCAACTTCCCCCGCACGGACCTTCTCAAGTACGCCGGGGACCCCAACCCGCGGCTGCGCCAACTCGCCCTGGACGACCCGGACTCCACCCCGGACCTGGTCGAGGCCTTCACCCGTGATCCGCACCGCGAGGTCCGGCTGCGCGCCGCCACGGACGCCCGCCTCGGCCGCCTGGGGGCGGTCCGGCTCCTCGACGACCCGGACAGCTCCGTGCGCCGGGCAGCCGCCCGCGCCCCTCGGCTCCCGGCCCGCGTCCTGACCACGCTCCTGCGCGACCCCCGCACCGCCGAGGCGGCCGCCGGCAACCCGGCGCTCCCGCCCGGCGTCATCCGGAGGATGGCCGAGTGGGACCACGACCACGAGCACGACCACGAGCGGGAGCGGGAGCGGGAGCGGGAATAGCAGGGGCAGTCCTTCGGGTCACTCGCGTTCCGTCGTCGCCGTGAACGCCGCGTGGCGTACGTCCGGGTCGCGGTGCCGCCTCAGTTCCCTCAGCAGTCCGCGCCATTCCTCCGGCCACCGCAGCCGCACGCCCATGTTCGCCACCAGGCCGACCGCGAGCAGACCGGTGGTGGCCACACCGTCCGCAGCGAGGTGTCGGGCCGCGGCGAGGGGGCCCGGCTGGGATCCGAGCACGGTGTCGTACGAGGCGGGATGGCTGAGGCTCCTGCCCAGTTCCGCGGCGAGGACCGGGCGGCCGACCACCGCCTGAGCGAGCGCCCCGAGCCGGGTCATGAGTTCCGGCGGATCTGCCCGGAGGTCCACCAGTCGGCCGAGGATCCGGGCCCGGGCTTCCGTGAGCGTGGCTTCCTCGGCCAATTGCGCGGCCAGTGACTCCAGCACCGGCCGCGCGAGCCCGGCGGGCTCGTCCGGCAGTCCGCCCACCAGGGAGAGCAGTCGCTGCCGGGCCGGGAGGTCGCGGTCGTCGAGCGCCTCGTACTCGCCACGCCGTACGGCCTGCAGCAGTTCGGCCACCGTCGTGTGCAGGACACTGCCCTCGGCGGCGCCGCCGGCCGGGTGGGGCAGTTCGGAGACGGCCACCTGCTGCAGGGACCGGGCCGCGGCCGACCACAGGCGGCTGCGGTCCTCCAGGTCGGTGAGGGCCGAAGAGAGGCGGGCCGCCACGTCGGGCGCCTCATCGGCCCACTGCGGCAGGGCGAGCAGTGCCGTCCACGCGACGTCGTGCTCACCGCTGCGGCACAACTCGCCGATCAGCCGCGCGTAGCGGGGGCGGTGCACGGCCGGAAGCTGCCGGGGGCTCGGCCCGGTGACGGCCTGCTGGATCCGCGAGTCGCCGCGTACGGCCTCGTCGAGGAGGTCCCAGGCCTCCGGTACGTCGAGCAGCGGCGCCAGTTCGCAGACCACCGCGGCCCGCACGTCGGGATGCTGCTCCGGTGCCCGGTACGTGGCCGTCAGGAGCTCCGCGGCCCCTCGTACGGGCAGGAGGCGGGCCGCGAGACGTACGGCTTCCTTGCGGCTCGTGACCTTCACCGCCCGCTTGGCGGACAGCAGTTCGCCCAGCTGGGCGCTCAGGACGGAGGGTGCGACGAAGCGGGCGGTGCGGCTCGCCGCGTACACGGCGACACGGGCGCGCTCTCCGCCCGCGTGGGACAGGAGCAGCGGCAGCGATTCCCCGGGCCGGTCCGTCCACGGCAGTGCGCCCAGGGCCGCCTCGGCGAGGACGGTATCCGCCGATGCGGCGTACCCGGCCACGAGACGGGGGCCGTGGAGAGGTATGTGGGCGGCTCCGCCCAGGACTTCGGCACGTTCGTACAGCGGCCTCGATTCGTCCGCGACCACGGCGGCGGCCAGCCGGAGCGCCGCCTCCTGCTGGCGGGGCAGCCAACGTCCGGCCTGGGTCAGGTCCGGCACGGGCCGCCTGCTGCCCGCGGTGAGGAAACGCCCGTACGGCGGTTCCTCGCCGAGCAGTACATCGAGCAGGTCGGTACGGCGCCGGGCCAGAATCTGCTGCACGGGAGCGAGCACGGCGGCGGAGGGGTCCCGCTCCAGGAGGCTCGCCACCCGGTCGTCGGGCGATGCCGAAACGCCGAGCCAGAGCCGGGTGGCCGTGGTGAAGTCGCTGTCCGAGCCGTGCTTCAGGGCTTGTTCCAGCATGTCCTGGAGCACGGGCATGGTGCGGGCGCGGGTGCCCAGGGAGCCGGCGAAGGCGAAGAGCAGGCCGAAGTCGGCCCGTTGCGCCTCCGCTTCGAGGCGGGGCCGCAGCGCCTCGAAGAGGTCGTGTTCCTGGCCCCGGCGCAGGGTGCGGTGCAGCGGCCCGAAGATCATGGTTCCGGCATGGGCGACGATGCGCTCCAGCGCACGCAACGACCAGGCGAGCAGCCCGGACCCGGGCCGGGCACCGGGGGCGTCATCGCCCGCGTGCTCCACGAGGAGCCCGACCGCGAGACGCCGCAGCGTGTCCCGCGTCCTCGTCGAACTGTCCCTCGCCTCGAGCGCGTCGAGAAGAATCCGGTCGAGGTGTACGACGTCCTCGGCGGCGAACAGCCGCGGGTGCAGCCCCGCGAGCGCGCCGAGCGCACTGGCCCGCACGGGATCCTGCTCGTTGCGCAGCCGCAGCATCAGCCCCAACAGCTCGGTCATCGCCGCCCGATCGCCGCCGCGTCCGAGGCAGGCGACCAGCCACGGCCAGACCATCGCGCGCTCCTGTGCGTCCGGGCGCCGCAAGGCGGCGAGCAGGTCCGGCACGGCCTCGGCCGGCGGGGCATAGGACAGGGTCTGAAGGACATCGCCCCAGTACCACTCCTCGGCACGGCCCTTGGGCGCCCAGTATCGCGCCTCGGCCCACTGCCGTTCGCGCGGCAGCACGTCGAGGACGGCGTCCGGCAACGGCTCGTCCCTGGACGTCGGCTCGTCCGTGCAGCCGTCGAGGAAGGCACTGCGTCGGCTCGGCGGCATGGCCCTGAGCAGTGCCGCCAAGTGGCCGGGCCGCTTCAGCCAGTGTCGGCCGAGCAGCGGCAGGGACGGCGGATCGGCCTGTACGAGCCGGCGCAGGACCCCGGGCGACCACACGCGCTCGTGGTGCGCCATCTCGCGCTCGGGGGCGAGGAACCAGCGTACGGTCCGTTCCGCATCGGCCTTGACGAGCCTGCCGAGCCGGTCCCTGAGCTGGTGCGGAAGCCGAGCCGGGCCGTACAGCTCCAGCAGCGTGAGGACCCGCTCGGGGCGCGCCTGGGCAACGGCCGCGACCGCACCGGCGTGCAGCTCCCACCACGCCGCGCGCAGCTGCCTCTGCCTTTGGGCGGCGAGCTCGGATTCGGCATGGTCGAGCAGCAGGTCCGGGTGGTGCCGGGCCAGACTCGCCCAGGAGGTGACGGCATGCGCGAGCCGGGGCAGCCATGCGGCCACGAACCCGGCCGAACATGCCGCGAGCAGCCGCGCGGCCTCCGTGTCACCCCACTGCTCGTGCAACCGTACGAGGAGCCGCTCGGCCAGCTCCGTACGGCGCTTCCCCGCCACGATCCTGCCCAGGTCGCGGCGGAGCGCCTCGGAGGCGTCGGCGTAGGCCGCCTCGATCGCGGCATCCGGAAGAAAGGTACGGGCGGCCGCCAGCGCATACCCCCGCACCACCCGGTCAGGATCCGAGAGCCGCGCCGCCAGGAAGCCGGCCTGCCGCCCGGACAGCGCGGCCAGCGCGGCCAGCCGGCGCTCGTAGGGACCCCGCGCGTCGAGCTCGGCCAGAAGATCCGGCAACTCACCGCTTTCGGCCAAGGACCGCGCGGTCAGTGCCAGTTGTCTCGGGCGCTGGGTGTGCGGCAGGGGTTCGAGGTCGGCAAGCAGTTCATCGGCGGTGCTCGGCATGCCGCGATTCTGCCGGTCCCCCTGCCGGACGGGCCACGCGTTTTCCCGCGGGACGCCACGTCCAGCAGGTCAGAGCTCGTAGACGCGTCCGGTCTGGGCGCCTTCGACGGATCGGACGTACGCCTCGGCGACATCGGCGAGGTCGACCGAGCCCTGGCCGGGGAAGTAGGCACCGTAATCGGGCAGGGACTCGGTGAACACATTGGGGCTCACGGCGTTGACGCGTTGCGGCGCGATCTCGACGGCCGCGGTGCGGACGAAGGCTTCCACCGCTCCGTTGGCGAGCGCTGCGGCGGCACCGGTGCGGACGGGTTCACGTGCGGGGATGCCGGTGATGAGGGTGAAGGAGCCGCGCTCGGCGACGTACGGCAGCCCCTGGCGGACCAGTTCGATCTGCGAGAGCACCTTGCCGGCGAAGGCGGAGTGCCAGTCGGCGGGCCTCATCTCGGCCAGCGCCTTGTACGGAACGGAACCTGCGGCGCTGACCACGGCGTCCACCGGCCCCGCGGCCTCGTACAGGGCCGCGATCTGCTCGGGGTCAGTCAGGTCATGGCGCAGGTCACCGGAGCTGCGGCCCACGGTGAGGACCTGGTGGCCGCGCTCGCGCAGTGAGGCATCGAGAGCACGTCCGAGAGTGCCGGCCGCGCCGGTCAGAAGGATCTTCATACCCTCCACGGTCCCACGCCGCCCCTCAGAAACCCGGCTCCGCCCGCCCGTTGCTCAGTTCGTCGTGGCAAGTTCGACGAGGTGCCGGGCCGTGGCGGCGGGCTCGACGGTCTGATGGAGGTGCGCGCCGGGCAGGTGCGCCACTCGCCAGCCGCGTGCGCGCGCCTCGTCGGCGAGGCCGTCGTACGGAGGACCGAACAGCAGGTAGGAACAGGGATGGTCGTCCCAGCCCTCGGGGACCGGGATGTGCTGCTCGTAGTAGGACAAGGGCAGGGTCGGCTGCTCATCGATGACCGTCTGCCGGATGGCCGGATCGGCGAACATGGGGGCGATATCCGCCTCGTCCCACCAGTCGGTCCAGCGCGGCAGCCTGCCGTTCACGGCCATCGGGCGGAGGAATTCAAGGAGCTCGGGCGGGGCGACCGGGGTGGGTCCGGATCGGGCCGGCAGTGCGGCATCGACGAAGACCGAGCCGATCACCGGATGGTCGAGGCCCGAGCAGATCAGTGGGAGAAACAGCCCGGCGTTGCTGTGTGCCACCAACGTGAGCGGGGTATCGGCCGGGACCTGCCGCAGTTCGTCGCGGACGGCGTCGACGACGTGAGGCCAGAACGGCGGAGCACCGGCGCCCACGTTCACGAGGGACGGCACCCGCACCTGGTGTCCCGCCGCCGTCAGGTGCTCGACGACGGGGTGCCAGGTCGAGGGACCCACGGACGGACTGTGTACGAGAACGAAGACCTGCTGCATGGGCTGCATGGGCTGCATGGGCTGCATGGGCTGCATACGACGATGCTGTCGCCCGTGCCGTCGAAGCCGCGACCTTCTCGGCCGACAGCAGAACCTCGGCTCAGTCCGAAGCGGGCTCCAGCCGCAGCGAGATGGAGTTGATGCAGTAGCGCTGGTTCGTCGGGGTCGGGTAGCCCTCGCCCTCGAAGACATGGCCCAGGTGGGAGCCGCAGCGGGCGCAGCGGACCTCCGTGCGGACCATGCCGTGGGAGCGGTCCTCGAGGAGTTCGACCGCGTCGGTGTCCTTCGGATCGTAGAAGCTCGGCCAGCCGCAGTGGGAGTCGAACTTCTCCGTCGAGGTGAAGAGGTCCGCTCCGCAGGCGCGGCAGGAGTAGACGCCGGCCGTCTTCGTGTCGGTGTACTCACCGACGAAGGCCGGCTCGGTGCCCGCCTCGCGCAGCACCGCGTATTCGGCCGGGGTGAGTTCGGCGCGCCACTGCTCGTCCGGCTTCTCCACCTCGTACGACATGATGCTCGGCTCCCCTACTCGGCTATTCGGCTATTCGGCTATTCGGCGGCGGACAGGTGGTCCAGGATGCGCGGACCCAGGTCGGTGACATCGCCCGCTCCCATGGTGAGAACGAGATCGCCGGGCCTGGCCATTCCCGCGATCACGGCGACCGACTTGTCCTTGTCGTGCTCCGCGACGACGTCCGCTCCCGCACTGCGGGCCGCGTCGATGATCAGATCGCTGGTGACGCCCGGGATCGGGTCCTCGCGGGCCGGGTAGATGTCGAGGACGACGGAGGAGTCGGCGAGGGCGAGGGCCTGGCCCATCTCGGTGCCCAGTTCCTGGGTGCGGGAGAAGAGGTGGGGCTGGTAGAGGACCAGGATGCGGGCGTCCGCGGCGGCCGCGCGCATCGCCTCCAGGTCGGCGGTCATCTCCGTGGGGTGGTGCGCGTAGGAGTCGATGACCTGCACGCCGGCCACCTCGCCCTTGAGCTGGAGGCGGCGCTTGACGCCGGTGTACGCCTTGAGGGCGGCGGCGAGGTTGTGCGCCGGGATGCCGAGCGCGACGCCCGCGGCGAGCGCGGCGACCGCGTTGTGCGCGTAGTGGCGGCCGGGGACCGAGACGGTGAACGTCAGCAGCTTGCCGCCGATGAGGACGGTGATCTCGCTGCTCAGGCCGCGCGCGGTGATCTTGTGGATGCGGACGTCCGCGCCCTCCGATTCGCCGTACGTGACGATGTCGAGGGAGGAGGCTTCGCGCAGGCGGCGGGTGAGTTCCGCGGCGCCGGGCTGGTCGGCCGCGATGACGAGGGTGCCGCCGGGGACGATCTTGCCGGCGAAGGTCTCGAAGGAGTCGTAGATCTCGTCCATCGAGGCGTAGTTGGCGTGGTGGTCGAGCTCGACGTTGAGGACGATCGCGACCTCGGGGGCGTACTTGTGGAAGCTGCGGTCGGATTCGTCGGCCTCCGCGACGAAGATCTCGCCCGTGCCGTGCTCGGCGTTGGAGCCGGGGGCGTCCAGGTCGCCGCCGATCGCGTACGAGGGGTCGAGGCCCAGGTGGGAGAGGGCGACCGCGAGCATCGAGGTCGTGGTCGTCTTGCCGTGGGTGCCGGCCACGGCGATCGGGCGCAGGTCGTCCATCAGGGCGGCGAGGGCGTCCGAACGGTGGATCACCGGGATGCCGCGCTCCTGGGCGGCGGCGAGTTCCGGGTTGTCCGCGCGGATCGCCGACGAGACGACGACGGCGCTCGCGTCCTCGGCGAGGTGTGCCGCGTCGTGGCCGAGGTGGACGCTCGCACCGAGGGCGGTCAGGGCCTGCGAGGTGGGGGAGGTCCTGGAGTCGCTGCCCGCCACCCGTGCTCCGCGCCGGGTGAGGATCTTCGCGATGCCCGACATTCCGGCTCCGCCGATGCCGATGAAGTGGGGGCGTGACAGGGCGGGGGGAATGCCGGGGGTCATGCGGGGTCTCCCGAGGGGTGCGGCCGGGCTTGGGGCGGGGCCAAGCCTATGCGCTCCACGGGGTGACGTGGGCAGTGGCCGGGCCGGGGTCCGGCCACCGCCCGGCCGTCGGCCGCCCGGCCGCGCCCAGACGTCCGGCTACTCGCTGTGCGCGTAGAGCTTCAGGACGGGGACGCCCACCTTGTGGCGGGCCCTCGAAGCCCAGTCGCGGTGGAAGAACTCCTCCACGTAGTGGGGGGCCGTCAGGACGATGACCTCGTCCGCGTCGGTCTCCTCGGTGATCTTGGAGAGCACGTCGAGGGGGTGGTCCTCGACCAGATGTCCGACCGCCTCGCACCCCGCCTCCCGCAGCGCCTTCAGTGAGTGGTCGAGTGCCTGCTGTGCGGGTCCCATGGCCTCACTGCCCTCGGGTTCCTCGCCCTCGCGGACGGCCTGGTCGAGTTCGCCCAGGGCCACGTCGTCCACGGCGCGCAGCAGCCGGTCCTGGTCGCCTCTCGGCTGCATGAGGACGACGAAGGAGACGCTGTCGTCTCCGTGCAGGGTCGTGACGAACTCCACGTCGATGGCCGACAAGGCCTTCTCGATCATCAATACGCTCGTGAACACGTCCGGCGCCCTTCTCCTCCGGAGCCCTCTCGGCTCCTGTGGAACCTCGTGACCACAGGGCCTTACGGCCGCTGCGGAAACCATCCTTCCCCGTCTCGGCACGGGGTCTGCGTGTCTTAGTGTGCCCAGCGGAGAGTAAACGGAACGGTACATTCCGTTGTTTGTCAGCTACGACGGTAGCGGCAGAACAGGAACCCGTCCTCTTCCAGCAGCGATGCGAGCCCGAGCCGCTCGGGAACCCGCACGGACGGCCCTGAGGCGACCCGCTGGGCGTCACCCGCCGCAAGCATGGGCGAAACCGTCAGGCACAGCTCGTCCAGGACGCCGGCCGCGATCAGCTGGCCGAGCAGCCGTGGGCCGCCCTCGCTGAGCAGCCGGGTGAGGCCGAGATCGGCGAGCGCCCGTACGGCCGCCGCCGGATCCACCCGGCGGCCCTCACCCGCGCGGACGATCCGGGCGCCCGCCTTCTCGGCCTGCCGGACCCGGTCGGCCGGGGCCTGTGAGCCCGTGACGACCAGGGTCGGCACCACCGGATCGGTGAACAGGGGCAGCGAGAAGTCCAGGTCGAGGCTGCCGCTCACGACGGCGATCGCGGGGGCCGGCCCCTGCCCGGCCGCGGCCCTGCGCGCGGCGAAGGCCTCGCGGGCGCGGGCGGGCCGGTACCCCTCCAGGCGTACCGTTTCCGCACCGACGAGAACGGCGTCGGCGAGCCCGCGCAGGGTGCCGAAGATCCGCATGTCGGCGGGGCAGGAGATGGGCTGGGAGCGACCGTCGTGCTGGGCCGCTCCGTCCAGTGTGGACACCATGTTGGCGCGCAGCCAGGGGCCGGGGCCCGCCGGGTACGCGTACCGGTCGGCGAGCTCGTCGAGGCTCCACTCCCGGTCATCGGCGGGGCGGGGGGCGCTCACGGGGCCGGGGGCGGTACCGGAACCGGCCGCCTCACCGGCCTCGGCCGCCACGGCACCGCTCTGAGCGGCTGTTTCTTCGGTCACAGGGAACAGGCTGCGCATGTCCCGCAGTCTGGCACGCCCCGTAGAGTGAGGCCCTGTGTCGCCTTCTCCTGACTCCTCCGCCTACTCCACCGCGCCCGGTTCCCGTCCGATAGCGGACCCGGCCCCCCTGTCCCTCTGCGCGCGCGAGCCACAGGTTCCGGCCGAGCGGCTCGTCGCCGAGATGGTGCCGCCGCCGCGTTTCCAGAAGGCGCGCTTCGAGACCTACGTACCGGATGCCTCGCAACCCTCGCAGGCGCAGGCCGTGCAGGTCCTGAGCAGCTTCGCGGGGACGCTCGGCGGGGCGCACGCGAGCGGGTCGGGCAAGCGGCGCTGGTTCCAGAAGAAGGCGCAGGTCCCGGCGGGGCCGCGCGGGGTGTATCTCGACGGCGGGTACGGGGTCGGCAAGACGCATCTGCTGGCCTCCCTGTGGCACGCCACCCCCGCGGAGCCCTCGCTGAAGGCCTTCGGCACGTTCGTCGAGCTGACGAATCTGGTGGGTGCGCTCGGCTTCCAGCAGACGGTGGCGACGCTGAGCGGGCACCGGCTGCTGTGCATCGACGAGTTCGAGCTGGACGATCCGGGTGACACCGTGCTCGTCTCGACGCTGCTCGGCAAGCTGGTGGACGCGGGCGTGGCGCTCGCCGCGACCTCGAACACGCTGCCGGGCAAGCTCGGTGAGGGCCGCTTCGCGGCGGCCGACTTCCTGCGGGAGATCCAGGGCCTGTCCGCGCACTTCAAGGCGCTGCGGATCGACGGCGAGGACTACCGGCACCGCGGGCTGCCCGAGGCACCGCCGCCGTTCGACGACGAGCAGGTCGCGAAGACGGCGTACGCGACACCGGGGTCCAGCCTGGACGACTTCCCGCATCTGCTCGACCATCTCGCGAAGGTGCACCCGAGCCGGTACGGGGCGCTCACCGACGACCTCGCGGCCGTGTGCCTGAACGGGGTCGAGGCCGTGCCCGACCAGTCGACGGCGCTGCGCCTCGTGGTGCTCGCGGACCGGCTCTACGACCGTGAGGTGCCGGTGGTGGCCTCCGGGGTGCCGTTCGACGGGCTCTTCGGCGAGGAGATGCTGCGCGGCGGCTACCGGAAGAAGTACTTCCGGGCGATTTCGCGGCTCACGGCCCTCGCACGGGACGGGCAGCGGCTGGTGGAAGGGGCCTGAGAGGGCACCTGAGGCCGCTCGGGCGACACCCGGGTCCTCGCCGCGGGCGTGGTTCCCGCGCAGCCATCTGCGTGATGCACACAGGCGGGTCATATTCCCGTCCGCCTCCCGCGTTCCGGGGCGGCGGGCACGATCCATCACCCCGACAAGAACCCGTAAATGAGCCGTTTATCCGATTTGCCGGGTTAGCGTCCGCGCATGAGCCCGCACAGCCCCCGCAGCGCCCGCGCCCTCACCCTCGCCCCGCGCATTCGCCCCGCCACCACCTGCTCCTTGCTCGCCACCGCACTCGCCACCACCCTCGCGGCCGCACTCACCGGCTGCGGCACCTCCCCCGCCGCCCCGCCGGCCGCCGCGCCCGCCGAGCCCGCGCACTCGCCGAAGGCTGCCGCCCCGCGTCCGCCGACGCTCGCGCCCGGCCCGCAGGGCCTCACGCCCGTGTTCGAGAACGGCGAGCGTGGCAAGCGCGGGGAGCGCGGCGAGAAGACCGTCGCGCTGACCTTCGACGCCGACATGACGGCCGATCAGGGGCCGCGCGCCGCCCGCGGGGAGCGCTTCGACAATCCGGAGCTGATCCGGGCCCTGCAGCGGCTGAAGGTGCCCGCGACGGTGTTCATGACGGGCCGCTGGGCCGAGGAGTACCCGGCGCAGGCGAAAGCGATCGACGCGGACCCGCTCTTCGAGGTGGCCAACCACTCGTACAGCCACCACGCCTTCACCGAGGACTGCTACGGCCTGCCGACGATCGCGCCCGAGAAGATGCGCGCGGATGTCGAGAAGGCCTTCACGGCCTTGGCGAAGGCGGGGGTGCGGGAAGCCGTGCCGTACTTCCGCTTCCCCGGCGGCTGTTACGACAAGGCGGCGCTGAAGGCGATCGCGGCCACCGGCGTGACCGCCGTGCAGTGGGACGTGGTGAGCGGGGACGCCTTCGCCACGGACGCCGATGCCGTGACACGGGACGTGCTCGGTGGCGTGCGGCCCGGATCGGTGGTGGTCATGCACTGCACGCGCAGCGCGGCGCCCGCGACGGTCGAGGCGGTACGGAAGATCGTCCCGGAGCTGCGCGAGCGCGGGTACCGCTTCGTACGGGTCTCGGAGCTGATGCGGGAGTCCGTGGGCGGTGCGTCCCGCTGACCGGAGGGGAGGCATCCGGTGCCGTCCTGGCAGACTGGGGCGGGTGAGCAGTGAGAATCCCGCCCCCGGTGCCGCGCCCGACAGTCCGTTCCGGCACGAGAACACCCTCCGTGACGAGGCCCCGCAGTTCGCCCTCCCCCTCGTCGTCCACCTGGAGAAGACCGCTCCCCCGGCGCGCACCGACGCACTGGAGACGGCGGCCCGCGCGGTGCTCGTGATGCTCAGTGATCCGCGGTCGCTCGGCGAGGGCGAGTGGGCGGAGGCGATGCGCGACTGGCAGGACGCCCGGATCCGCAAGGTGGTGCGCCGGGCGCGCGGCGCGGAATGGCGCAAGGCCTCCGCGCTGCCCGGGCTCACGGTCACGGGCAAGTCGGCCGAGGTGCGGGTCTTCCCGCCCGTGCCCCTCGACGGCTGGCCGAAGGAGCTGGCCAAGCTCCAGGTCTCGGGGACGGAGCTGGACGACCCGGAGCCGCCCGCGCAGCCCGATCCCGGCGCGGCCGTGCTGTGGATGAGTCCCGATGTCGACATGTCGGCGGGCAAGGCGATGGCGCAGGCCGGGCACGGCGCACAGCTCGCCTGGTGGGAGCTGGACGAGGCCGAGCGCACGCAGTGGCGCGAGGCGGGCTTCCCGCTGGCGGTCCGCACGGCGCCGAGCGAACAGTGGGCCGCCCTGACGAGCAGCGGTCTTCCGGTGGTCAGGGACGCGGGCTTCACGGAGATCGCCCCCGGATCGTGCACGGTCGTCGCCGACCACCCGGCGCTACGGCGATAGGCGGCGGCCTGCCCCCCCTCCCCCGCCACCCTCGCCTCACCGGTCTCCTGACGGCCAAGAACCGCCACAGTCACTCTGAACACAACACCTCGGCCATGCGTATCTCCCAATAACGCCAAGCAGGTTGTACGACCGGTCGGTTGGCGGTTGGTTCGTGCGGAAGTCCGCACCACCCCGGGAGGCACCTTTGCTGCGACGCGTCAACGGAACCGCCCTCATCGTCGCGGCGCTGGTCGCGACGCTCGGCGCGCTGTCCTTTCCCATCTGGTCGTACGCCGACCGCTCGGGCACGGGGCAGGCGAACGTCGACGCAGGTACGGTCTCCACACAGTGGGGGCCGTTGACCGCCACCGACCGTGACTTCGTCGTCAAGGTGCGCCTCGCCGGGCTGTGGGAGCTGCCCGCGGGCCAGCAGGCCATGGAACGCGCGCCCACCCGGGCGTTCCGGGAGGCAGGTGACCACCTGGTGGTCGGTCATGCGGACCTCGACCGCCGGGCCCGTTCCATCGCCGCGAAGCTCAACATCGAGCTGCCCAACCAGCCCACCGCCCAGCAGCAGGGCTGGCTGAACGAACTGAGCGCCGCCCGCGGCCTGGAGTACGAACGCAAGTTCGCGAACCTGCTGCGCAATTCGCACGGCAAGGTCTTCTCGCTCATCGCCGAGGTCCGGCACACGACCCGCAACACCCTCGTACGGCAGCTCGCCACGGACGCCAACCAGACGGTGCTCGACCACATCGTGATGCTGGAGCGCACCGGACGCGTCGACTTCGACGGCATCGCCGACGAGGCGGCGGGCAAGCTCACCGCGAGCCCCACCGGCCCGCCGGCGGCCTCGAACCCGGTGCCCCCGGCCCCGCCCGCCTCGCCGTCGGACGGCGACCTGTCCTTCACATCCCGCCCCTCCGCGCCGGGACCGTCCGACATCAGCACTTCGCGTCCCGAGCCGGAGGACTGACCGGTCGAAATCGGGCGCCTGCTCGCCGAAACCTCAAATCAACCTCTGAACGTCCCTCCGGGTGGATTCACCCTCGCGCGCCGGGGCCATCACCTCTGCACGCACAGCGTTGTGCCGCGTACCCGGCCGAGGAGGCAGGCCGGCGCGGCAGCGAGGGGGACGACAGACATGACGACACTTCCGGCACGGGGCACTCCGACACAAGGCACTCCGACACAGGGCACTCCGACACTGGGTACGGGGATCGGCTGGCGCCCGGAGATCGCCGGGGCGGTGGACCGCATGTCCACCCTGCCCGCCGCGAGCAGGATCGACTGGGTGGAGGTCGTGGCGGAGAACATCTGCCCCGGCCACCTCCCCGATCCGCTCCTGAAGCTGCGCGAACGCGGCATCACCGTGATCCCGCACGGGGTATCCCTCGGTCTCGGCGGCGCCGAGCGCCCGGACGCGAGCAGGCTGGCCGCCCTCGCGGAGCGCGCCGAGGCCCTGGGCGCGCCGCTGGTCAGCGAGCACATCGCCTTCGTACGGGCCGGGGGCAGGCGGACCGCGTCCACGCCGCTGGAGGCGGGGCATCTGCTGCCGGTGCCGCGCACATACGACGCGCTCGACGTGCTCTGCGAGAACATCCGCATCGCGCAGGACGCCCTGCCCGTGCCGCTCGCCGTGGAGAACATCGCCGCGCTCGTGGCCTGGCCCGGCGAGGAGTTGACGGAGGGGCAGTTCCTGACCGAGCTGGTGGAGCGCACGGGTGTACGGCTGCTCATCGACGTGGCGAATCTGCACACCAACCACGTCAACCGCGGCGAGGACCCGGCGCAGGCGCTCGCACAGCTGCCGGTCGAGGCCATCGCCTACGTGCATGTCGCCGGCGGCTTCGAACGCGACGGCGTCTGGCACGACAGCCACGCCCACCCGGTACCGCCGCAGGTCCTCGGCATCCTGGCCGAACTCGCCTCGCGCGTCAGCCCGCCCGGCGTACTCCTGGAGCGCGACGAGCACTTCCCGGAGCCCGCCGAGCTGGAGCGCGAGCTCGCCGCCATCCGGGAGACCGTCGCGGCCCACCATCCGGCCGAGCCACCCGCCGCCGCGCCCGCGGCTCCGGCCGCGCCGACCGGCGAGTCCACCGAGGCGGCCCGCGACCGGCTCGCCCTCGCGCAGACGTCGCTGCTGTCGGCGCTGGTCGCGGGGACGCCGGCGCCCGAGGGCTTCGACCGGCGGCGGCTCGCGGTGCAGAGCCGGGCCCTGACCGCCAAGCGCGCGGACGTGGTGGCGAAGGTGGCCCCCGAACTGCCGGTGATCCTCGGCGATGCGTACCGGGCGGACTTCATCGCGTACGCACGGCTGCGGCCCATGACGGACGGCTACCGCCATGACGCCCTCGACTTCGCCGAGCATCTGCTCGCGAACGGGCGGCCCGAGGAACGCGGGGCGCGGCGGGAGTTGACCGACTGGTGGCTGGACCGGGTGGGTCCGAAGCCGATGGCGCAGCGGCCGGTGGCGCGCCTCGCCCGTCGGGTGCGGCTCGCGCTGGGCAGGGGCTGAGGGCAAGGGAGATCTTCGCGGAGGCGGGGCCTGGATGCGGCGGATCCTGGGTGTGGTGGCGCATTCCGCCTGAAGTCGACGGATACTGGGACACAGCGGAGCCGTACCGGGTCACGTTTCCGTCACCGAGTGTCCGGATGGTGAACACCCCATGGCGGATTGCGTACCCCGTCCCATAGAAACACCGCCATGTTCTGGGTCCCCTTCCTCCTCGTCGCCTGGGTCTTGGCAGGCATCACCTGCACAAGGCTCTGCCTCGCCGCGAGCCGCAGCGACGGCCCTCCGGCGACGAGACCCGGCATCGCACCGCCCGACGGCATGCGGTCCGGCGCCGAGGGGTCCGGTGGCGAGAGGCCGGGTAGCGAGAGACCCGGTGGCGAGAGACCCGGTGGCGAGAGACCCGGTGGCGCCGAGCCCGCTGCCGCACCCGAACTGAACATCTACGAGGCCGCCTTCCTCTCCGGCGGCCCCGACCGGGTCGCCGCCCTCGCGATGATCGCGATGGCCCGCCAGCGCCGACTCCTCCTCGCCCACACGGGCTGGGCGACCGTGGTCGACCCGGACGGCAGGAACGATCTGGAACGCGCGGTGCTCGGCGCAATCGGCCCCGAAGGACAGTCACCGATAGCCCCGGCCCGGCACCGCGCGGCCGGTGACGAGCCCGTGCGCAGGCTCGCCGACCGTCTCACCGCCGCCGGTCTGGCCGTACCGGAGGACGCCCGCGGCGGAATCGAGGCCGCGGTGCGGCAGGTGCAGGCGGCGGCGGTCGCGGTCGTCGTCCTGGGTGCCGTGGCGCTCTCCATGTGGCCGCAGGGCGAGGGCAGCATGGGCCCACCCGCCCTGTGGTTCCTGCTCCCGCTCCTCCTCACCCTCGGCTGCCTGGCGATAGCCCGTTTCGAGGTCCACCCGTACACCCGCTGGGCCTCGACCGAGGGGCGGCAGCTCCTCTGCACCCTGGAGACCGACCGCCCGGACGACGAGCGCGGCTTCCTCACGGCGGTGGCGGTACGCGGCAGGCGCGCCCTGAGGGACCCGTCCCTGCGCGCGGTCTTCGACTGATGCGCGCGCTCCACGACTGAGCAGCACGACGAGCGGGGGGGGCCGCCCGTCCGAGCAGCGCGACGAGCGCCGTCCGCGACGAAGCCGCGCAACGGGGTCATTGCACCGACACCCTCACAGCGGTGCTTTACATCCGCAGCGCACCGCCGAAGTATCCCTTTCGTTCCACTCGGCCCGCTCGAAGGGATGCCGCAGCGCGATGAGAGCGCCCCTGCTGTACGGCCTGGCCTGCTCACTGGCCCTGACCGCCCTGTCCGTCACGCCCGCGGGCGGCGCGCCCGCGAAGTCACCGGCCGGTCCGGTGTCGCCCGAGCGCAGCGGGGTCGCGGTCGCCGCGGAGCGCGCCGAAGCCGCCGGCATCACCTTCGGCGCCTGCCCCGAGGCGGAAAAGCTCCCGGATGCGGTCACCTGCGGAACGGTCCGTGTCCCGCTCGACTACGCCCGGCCCGCGGGACGGCAGATCGAACTGACCGTCAGCCGTGTGCCGGCCCAGGGGGAGAAGAGCGAGCGGCAGGGCGCGCTCGTCTTCAACCCGGGCGGCCCGGGCGGCTCCGGCATGCACTTCCCGCTGATGGGCTCGCTCCCCGAGTGGCAGCACATCGCCCGCGCCTACGATCTGATCGGCTACGCCCCACGCGGGGTGGGCCGCTCCGCGCCGCTGACCTGTCAGCGCCCCGAGGACTTCGCGAAGGCGCCGACGGTCCTGCCGCCGCGCCCGGACGAGACCTACAAGAAGGAACGGATCGCCCGCGCCAAGGCGTACGCGCAGGGCTGCCTCAAGCACACGGGCCGCGCACTGCGGCACTACAACACCCTCAACAACGCCCGCGACCTCGATGTCCTGCGCGCGGCGCTCGGCGAGCGGAGACTCAACTTCGTGGGCGCCTCGTACGGCACGTACTTCGGTGCCGTGTACGCGGAGCTGTTCCCCTCGCGGGTGCGGCGCATGGTCTTCGACTCGGCCGTCAACCCGGATCCAAAGCGGATCTGGTACCGCAACAACCTCGACCAGTCCCTTGCCTTCGAGCGCCGCTGGGCCGACTTCCGCGCCTGGGTCGCCAAGCATCACGAGACGTACGGTCTCGGCCGTACCCCGGCCGCGGTGCAGCGCAGTTACGAGAAGGCGCGGGCACGGATCGCCGCGCGGCCGGCGGGCGGCAGGGTCGGCACGGCGCAGCTGCAGTCCGCGTATCTCAAGGCCGGGTACCACGATGCCTACTGGCCGCAGCGCGCCCACGCGCTGGCGGAGTATCTGCGCGGCGACGAACAGCCGCTGGTCGAGCAGGCCGCGAGGCGTCCCGAGGCGGCCGCCGAGGCGGAGAACGGTACGGCCGTGTACACCGCGGTCGAGTGCAACGACGCACCCTGGCCCGCCGACTGGGAGGTCTGGGACCGTGACAACAGCCGGCTGGCCCGGATCGCCCCGTTCGAGACCTGGGACAACGTCTGGATGAACCTGCCGTGTGCCTACTGGCCGGTGCCCCGGCAGCAGCCGGTGGACGTGCGCCTCGCACCGGGCGAGCTGCCGCCGACACTGATCATGGCGGCGGAACGCGATGCGGCCACACCGTACGAGGGGGCCCTGGAACTGCACCGCCGCCTGCCGGACTCGGTCCTCGTCACCGAACGCGGAGCCGGCACCCACGGGGTGGCGGGCGGCCCGAACCAGTGCCTCAACGGCCACCTGGACGCGTATCTGTTGGACGGCCGCCTGCCCGCCGTGCACGCGGACTGCGCACCGCGCGAGGAACCGAAGCCGACGCCGTAGGCGTGTGGGGGCCCGGGCCCCCACACCCGTCCGCCGACGTGGCTCAGGCGAGCCCGGCCACCAGGTCGGCCACCGACTTGCGGCGGCCCGTGAAGAACGGAACCTCTTCGCGCACGTGCAGACGGGCCTCCGAGCCGCGCAGATGACGCATCAGGTCGACGATCCGGTACAGCTCGTCGGCCTCGAAGGCCAGCAGCCACTCGTAGTCGCCGAGCGAGAACGAGGCGACCGTGTTGGCGCGCACGTCAGGGTAGCCGCGGGCCATCTTGCCGTGGTCGGCGAGCATGCGGCGGCGGTCCTCGTCGGGCAGCAGGTACCAGTCGTAGCTGCGCACGAAGGGGTAGACCGAGACGTAGTTGCGCGGGGTCTCGTCGGCGAGGAACGCCGGGATGTGCGACTTGTTGAACTCGGCGGGGCGGTGCAGCGCCATGTTCGACCACACCGGCTCGAGCGCGCGGCCGAGCCCGGTGCGGCGGAAGAGGTTGTACGCCTCCTGCAGCTGGTCGGCGGTCTCGGCGTGCCACCAGATCATGACGTCGGCATCGGCGCGCAGGCCGGAGACGTCGTACGTGCCGCGCACGGTCACGTCCTTGGCGGCGAGCTGGTCGAACAGCTCCTGCACCTCGTCCGCGTAACCGGCCCGGACCGTTCCGTCGTCGGGCAGCACATCGCGCAGCTTGAAGACGGACCACAGTGTGTAGCGGATGACCTCGTTGAGGTCCTTGGCCTTCTTGCCGGCGTTCGGGATCTTCTCAGGGGCGTCACTCATGGGGCTATTGTCCCGCGCCGCCGAAGACGCTCTCGCCCGGGTTCGCCTTCGGCGCGGCCGAACCCTCCGCGACCTCCTGCGCGGCCGCCGTGGCGCTCGCGATCACGGCCGGGATCCCGACGCCGTCGTAGGCGGCGCCGCAGACGGCGAGGCCGGGGAACGCGGCGAGACGGCCGCGGATCCGCGCCACCCGTGCGTGGTGGCCGACGGGGTACTGGGGCAGGCCGTCGTCCCAGCGCGTGACGAGGCTCGCGAGGGGCGCGGCGCCGATGCCGACGGCGGCCTTGAGATCCTGCCGGGCGATCTCGACGAGCTCCTCGTCCTCGCGCTGCAGGAGCTCGGTCTCGCCGTACCGGCCGACGGAGGTGCGCAGCACGGCCAGGTCCGGGTTCTGGTCGGCGATCCACCGCCACTTCTGGCCGGCGAAGGTGGCGGCCTTGATCCGGTGCCCGTCGACGGGCGGGACGAGGAAGCCGCTGCCGGCCGGCAACTCGATCTCCTGCCGGCGGTAGACGAGCGTGGTCAGTGCCATGGAGGCGTACTCGACGGCCCGCAGCTCGGCGGCGGCCGAGGCGGCCACCGGGTCGAGCAGCCGGGCGGCCTGCGGTGCGGGCAGCGCGAGGACCACGGCATCGGCGTACAGCGGCTCCGGTGCTGTCACCTGTGCCGTCCGTGCCGTCGCGTGTGCCGTCGCCTGTGCCGTCGCCTGTACCGATTCGCGTCCCGGCCCCCGTCCCGGCTCCCGTCCCGTACGGACGATCCAGCCGTTCTCTTTCCTCGCCAGCCCGCTCACGGGGGTGCCGAGCAGGATCCGCCCGCCCCGCTCCCGTACCGACTCCGCCACAGCCGCGGGCAGTTGGCCCACGCCGCCCGCGATGCCCATGAAAACCGGGCTGTCGTCCGCCCGGGCGGCGGCCCGCTCCTGCAGGGCGCGCACCGCGTCGAGCAGCGAGCCTCGGCTGCGCGCCGCCTCGTACAGCTGCGGTACGGCCATCCGCAGCGAGATCCGGTACGCGTCCCCCGCGTACACCCCGCCGAGCAGCGGCTCGACAAGGCGGTCCACCACCTCGCGCCCGACGCGGGCCGCGACGTACTCGCCGACCGCGATGTCCTCGCCGACCTCGGTGGGCGGCAGTTCCCGCTCGCGCTCGATCCGCGCGAGGCCCTCCGCGGACAGCACCCCGGCCAGGGAGGCCGCGTCCGCGGGGACGCCCATCACGTGCCCCTTGGGCATGGGTCGCAGCTCGCCCCGGTTCCACAGCGAGGCGCTCGCCGTGGCAGGTGCCTGCAGCCGCTCGCCGAGACCCACCTCGCGCGCGAGCGCCACCGCCTCGGGGCGGCGCGCGAGCATCGACTCGGCGCCCAGGTCCACCTGGAGGCCCTCGATCTCGCCCGCGTGCAGCTTGCCGCCGAGCCGCTCGGAGGCTTCGAGGACCGTGACCCGCAGCCCCCGGTCGAGCAGCCGGTGGGCGGCGGTGAGGCCCGCGATTCCACCACCGATCACGGCGACGTGTCCAGATTCCGTACGGCGGTCCGTTTCGCGCATGCCCCCAGCCTCTCAGATGCCGTACGAGGCCCGGTACGAGGTCCGATACGAGGTCCGGAAGTGCCGTACGAGGTCCGAAGTGCCCCACGAGGACCGGAACCGCCCCTTCCGCGGCCGGACCGTGACCTCCTCGGAACCTGCCGGCACCGAACGTTTCCACGGAACCCGGCGTCGAAGCAGCGACAGACGACAGAGCTTGGGGGTCGATCCGGGATGCGTACGGTGTGGGGCGACAGAGGACGGCGGGGCACGGCACTGGCCGCGCTGCTGCTGAGTGTGGCGCTGGCGGGGGCGGGGTGTGCCGCGGGATCCGACTCGGGTGGTGACAGCGCCTCAGCCGCGCGGGCGGAGGGGCCCCGGGAGGCCGCGGACGCCAAGGGCGCCGGGCGCGGAGCAGGCAGCGACGCGGCCGCCGGCGCCGCGGAGGAGGCCGCGAACGAAGGCGCGGCCAATCAGAAGGGTTCGAAGGATTCCGCCTCGAACCTCAAGCTCGCCCAGCACGTCATCCGCACCGCGACCCTGCGGGTCGAGGTCGAGGATGTGCCCTCCGCGCTCGACGGGGTGCGCACGGCGGCGAAGGACGCGGACGGGTTCGTCGGCAGTGAGACGACGAACCGCGACGGGAAGGGGCACCAGCGTTCCCGGATCGTGCTGCGGGTGCCGCAGGAGCAGTACGCCGCGGTGCTCGAAGCCCTGGCCGGCACCGGTGAACAGCTCGAGCGCAGCGAGCGGGCCGAGGACGTCACCGAACAGGTGGTGGACGTCGAGAGCCGGATCAAGACGCAGCGGGCGAGCGTGGCGCGGATCAGGGCGCTGATGGACAAGGCGACCAAGATCAGTGACGTGGTCGTCCTGGAGGGCGAACTGAGCACCCGGCAGGCCGACCTGGAGTCCCTCCTGGCCCAGCAGGCCTCGCTCAAGGACCGCACGAGCCTTTCCACCATCACGCTGCATCTCACCGAGACGGGCGGCGAGTCCGGCAAGGACGACGACCAGGGCTTCCTGGACGCCCTGTCGGACGGCTGGGACGCGCTGGTGAGCGCGGCGAGGTGGCTGATCATCGTTCTCGCGATGATCGCCCCGTGGGCGGTGGCGCTCGTCCTGCTGTACGCCCTGTGGCGCCTCGCCCGCCGTGTGCTCGGCATCCGCCTGCCGAGCCGCCCCACGGCCGCCACGGAGCCGGCCGTCCCCGAACGCCCGACGTCGGCCCCGCCGACTGCCGCACCGCCCGCTTCGGCGCCGGACGGTCCGTCCGGCCCACCCAACACGTCCGGCGACTGATGCACGCGCGCGTGGGGGCAACTGCCTGTCGCTCGACAACCGAGCACTCGGCACGTGGAGCAACTGCCGGCCCGTCCGGCGTTTGAGGGCGAGCGCGGTCAGCGTGATCGGGGGCAAGGGGCGAAGCCCCAGGGACAGTTCAGGCGGCGAAGCCGCCTGAACTGTCAGCACCACGACGTAGCGTGGGCTCCATGAGCGAACGTCTGATCGTCATCGGCGCCGACGCGGCGGGCATGTCCGCCGCGTCGCAGGCACGCAGGCTGAGGAGCCCGGAGGAGCTGGAGATCGTCGCCTTCGAACGCGGCCACTTCACCTCGTACTCCGCCTGCGGTATCCCGTACTGGGTGGGCGGCGACGTCGCGGACCGCGAGGATCTGATCGCCCGCACCCCCGAGGCGCACCGCGAGCGCGCCATCGACCTGCGGATGCGCACGGAGGTCGTACGGATCGACGTCGCCGGGCAGCGCGTCGTGGCCCGGGACCTGGAGCGCGGCGAGGAGTACGAGACCTCGTACGACAAGCTGGTCATCGCCACGGGCGCCCGCCCGGTCCGTCCACCGCTCCCCGGCATCGACGCCCCCGGGGTGCACGGCGTGCAGACCCTCGACGACGGCCAGGCGCTCCTCGACTCGCTGCGGCGCACCGAGGGCCGCCGCGCCGTCGTGGTCGGCGCGGGCTACATCGGCGTCGAAATGGCCGAGGCCATGACGAACCGCGGCTACGAGGTCACGGTCGTCAACCGCGGCGCCCAGCCGATGGCCACCCTCGACCCCGACATGGGCCGGCTCGTCGGCGAGGCGATGAGCCTGATGGGCGTGCGGATGGTGAACAACGCGGAGGTCACCAAGATCCTCACCGGCGCGGACGGCCGGGTCCGGGCGGTCGCCACCCAGAACTCCGAGTACCCGGCGGATGTGGTGATCCTGGGCATGGGCGTGCGTCCGGAGACCTCGCTCGCCCGTGACGCGGGCCTGCCCGTCGGCGTGCACGGCGGGCTGCTCACCGACCGGGCGATGCGCGTGCGCGGCCACCACGACATCTGGGCGGGCGGCGACTGCGTCGAGGTGCTCGACCTCGTCTCGGGCAGCGAGCGCCATATCGCCCTCGGCACCCATGCGAACAAGCACGGCCAGGTCATCGGCTCGAACGCGGGCGGCGGCTACGCCACGTTCCCGGGCGTCGTCGGCACGGCGGTCAGCAAGGTCTGCGACCTGGAGATCGCACGGACCGGCCTGCGCGAGAAGGACGCGCAGGCCGCCGGGCTGCAGTACGTGACGACCACCATCGAGTCGACGAGCCGCGCGGGCTACTACCCGGGCGCGGCCCTGATGACGGTGAAGATGCTCGCCGAGCGCCGCACGGGCCGTCTGCTCGGGCTGCAGATCGTGGGCCGCGAGGGCGCCGCGAAGCGCGTCGACATCGCGGCCGTGGCGCTCACGGCGGGCATGACCGTCGACCAGATGACCGCGCTCGACCTGGGCTACGCCCCGCCGTTCTCGCCCGTGTGGGACCCGGTCCTGGTGGCGGCACGCAAGGCGGTCACCGCCGTACGTGCCGCCGGATGAGAGCGGCTGTCAGCGCGCGGTCTGCGTGTGCACGTACTCCACGAGCCGGGTCAGCGCGTCCGGGTCGGTGGTCGGCAGGACGCCGTGGCCGAGGTTGAAGATGTGGCCTTCGAGCCCGGCGGCCGCATCGAGCACCTGACGGGTGCGGGCCTCGACGGCCTCGGTCGTGGAGAAGAGGACCGCCGGGTCCAGGTTCCCCTGCAGCGCCTTGCCGGGGCCGACCCGGCGCGCGGCCTCGTCCAGCGGCACCCGCCAGTCGACACCGACGACATCCGCACCGGCCTCGCCGAGCAGCCCGAGCAGCTCACCGGTACCGACACCGAAGTGGATGCGCGGCACACCGTAGGAGGAGACCGCGTCGAAGACCTTCGCGGAGGCCGGCATGACCTGCGCCCGGTAGTCGGCGGGCGAGAGCGCGCCGACCCACGAGTCGAAGAGCTGCACGGCGCTCGCGCCCGCCTCGATCTGCACCTTCAGGAAGGCGCCGGTGATCTCGGCGAGCCGGTCGAGGAGATCGGCCCACAGCTGCGGGTCCCCGTACATCAGGGCCTTGGTGTGCTCGTGGTTGCGCGAGGGGCCGCCCTCGACGAGGTAGCTGGCGAGAGTGAAGGGCGCGCCCGCGAAGCCGATCAGCGGCGTCTCGCCGAGCTCCGCGGTCAGCATCCCGATCGCCTCGGTGACGTACGAGACGTCCTCGGGCGTGAGGTCCCGCAGCCGCGCGAGGTCGGCGCGCGTACGGATCGGCTGCTCGACGACCGGGCCGATGCCGGGCTTGATGTCCAGGTCGATGCCGATGGCCTTGAGCGGCACCACGATGTCGCTGAAGTAGATCGCGGCGTCGACGCCGTGCCGCCGCACCGGCTGCAGGGTGATCTCGGTGACGAGCTCCGGCATCATGCACGATTCGAGCATCGCGGTGCCCTCGCGCACCTTGCGGTACTCCGGAAGTGAGCGCCCGGCCTGGCGCATGAACCACACCGGGGTGTGCGGCACGGCCTCCCGGCGGCAGGCCTTCAGGAAGGCGGAATCGTACGTCTGGCTCTTCTTGCCCTCGGGGCTGTCCATGGCACTCACACCGCAGAGTCTCCCATGTGCCCCGAGAAGCCTGCGTTCGGCGCAGGCTTGCGAAGTGCCCGGCCCGGCCCGAGTGTCTTGGACTGCGCGAACGCTCCGTTCCCCTTAACCTTCCCCGCATGGCTGCGGCGCAGGGACGACTGTCGGAAGGTGCTGAGGGGATGGACAGTACGGAGGCGAGCGCGGCGCATGCCGTACCGCTCCCGTTCCGTGCGGCCACGGAGGCACTCCGGGGGGCACGGCTGCGGCCGGAGATCGAGATCGAGCAGGTACCCGCCCCGAAGAAGCTGGCGCCGTACGCGTACGCGCTGGAGGCGGCCGTGGTCCAGGACGGCGAGGACCTGGCGGACGGCCGGCTCGTGCTGCTGCACGACCCGGCGGGCCACGAGGCCTGGCACGGCACCTTCCGCCTGGTGACGCTGGTCCGCGCGGAACTCGAACCGGAGATGGCCGCGGACCCGCTGCTGCCGGAGGTCTGCTGGTCCTGGCTGACCGGTGCGCTGCAGGCCCGCTCGCTGACGTACGGCGAACCGAGCGGCACGGTCACCCGCGCCGGCTCCCACTACTTCGGCGGCCTCGCACAGCGCCCGCCTGCCTCGCAGATCGAGATCCGCGCCTCGTGGACCCCGCGCGAGGGCATGGGCGGCGTACCGGACACGGCCTCCCACCTGGCCGGATGGTGCGATCTGCTGTGTCAGGTCGCGGGCCTGCCGCCGACGCAGACACCGGACTCGTCGGTGGTCTCGCTGCCGCAGCGGCGCGGGCCGCAGTCACGCTGACCGAGCTCCGCGCCCTTCCGCGATCGAGCTCTGCGCCTTCCCCCGATCCAGCCCTGCGCCCTTCCTTCGATCCAGCCCTGCGCCTTTCCCCCGATCCAACGGACACCCGCACGAATCGTCCCGCTTTCACTCGTACGTGATCATTCGCTAAAGGCGGACCTCCTGGCTGCCGAAGACGAACGTGACCCTGAAAGCACGGTTCGCCCGGCTTCTTCCCCGCAGCCGGCTCCCCCCGTCCCGCACCCAGGAGGCCTGGTGTCCGTTCTCCTCGAGCAGCCCGCAAGCCTGGTCGCCTACCGCCCGAACAAGCCGACCGCCATGGTCGTCGTGGCGGACCCGCGCGTCCGATCCACCGTCACCCGTCACCTCTGGGCGCTCGGAGTACGCGACGTCATCGAGGCGTCCTCGATCGCCGAGGCCCGTCCCCGCATCGGCAACCCGCGCGACATCTGCGTCGCCGATGTCCACCTGCCCGATGGTTCGGGCCTGACCCTGCTCTCCGAAACCCGCGCCGCGGGCTGGCCCAACGGGCTCGCCCTGTCGGCGGCCGATGACATCGGAGCCGTGCGCAACGCCCTCGCGGGCGGCGTGAAGGGCTACGTCGTCACCGGCACCCGCACCAACATCGGCATGCCGACCCGGCACGGAGCCGCACAGATCGGTGCGGCCGCCTCCCGGATGCACCGCCGCCCCCCGGGTGCCCCGAGCCACCCGGGCGGCTACCGCGAGCTGTCGGGACGTGAGGTCGAGGTGCTGCGGCTGGTGGCGGAGGGCCAGTCCAACAAGGCGATCGGCGTCTCGATGGGCCTGTCCGCGCTCACCGTGAAGAGCCACCTCGCGCGGATCGCCCGCAAGCTCGGCACGGGTGACCGTGCCGGGATGGTCGCGGTGGCTCTGCGCACCGGAATCATCCACTGATCCCGTATCGTCCCATTTCCGCGCCCGCCGACGGAACGTTCCGTCGGCGGGCGCCGTTCATCCACGGATACCCTTAACAAGTGACCGACGCTCAAGAGACCG
This sequence comes from Streptomyces lothianensis, assembly GCF_047779955.1. Taxonomy (NCBI): domain Bacteria; kingdom Bacillati; phylum Actinomycetota; class Actinomycetes; order Kitasatosporales; family Streptomycetaceae; genus Streptomyces; species Streptomyces lothianensis. Next base: position 90,946 of record NZ_JBLMKT010000027.1, read on the forward strand.
CAGAAGACAGCTCCCCGCTCGACAGCTCACTGCGAACCACCGGAGGCGCCCCTCCGGACGACGTCGCTCTTGACGAAGCGCCGCCGACCCCCCTGCTCGAACCCCGTGACGGCATTCCGCCGGTGATCGCCGACGCCGCCTCGCTCGCCGAGGTGGTCTCCGCTTTCGCCGCCGGCACCGGTGCCGTCGCGGTCGACGCCGAGCGCGCCTCCGGCTACCGCTACGGGCAGCGCGCGTACCTCGTCCAGCTGCGCCGGACCGGCGCGGGCTCCGCTCTCATCGACCCCGTCGCCTGCCCCGACCTCTCAGGGCTCGGCGCGGCGATCGGCGATGCGGAATGGGTGCTGCACGCCGCGAGCCAGGATCTGCCGTGCCTGCGCGAGATAGGCATGCTCCCGGAGCGCATCTTCGACACCGAGCTGGCCGGACGCCTCGCGGGTTTCCCGCGGGTCGGCCTCGGCGCGATGGTCGAATCGGTACTCGGCTTCGTACTCGAGAAGGGGCACTCGGCGGTCGACTGGTCGACCCGGCCGCTGCCCGAACCGTGGCTGCGTTACGCCGCGCTCGATGTCGAACTGCTCGTGGACCTGCGCGACGCGCTGGAGAAGGAGCTCGACCGGCAGGGCAAGCTGGACTGGGCCCACGAGGAGTTCCATGCGATCGCCTCGGCTCCGCCCGCGCAGCCGCGCAAGGATCCGTGGCGGCGCACGTCCGGTATGCACAAGGTGCGCAAGCGCCGGCAGATGGCGGCCGTGCGGGAGTTGTGGAACGTACGGGACCGGATCGCGCAGCGGCGCGACGTCTCGCCCGGGAAGGTGCTCGGGGACGCGGCCATCGTCGAGGCGGCGCTCGCGCTGCCGGTGAACGTGCAGGCGCTCGGCAGGCTGAACGGGTTCGGGCACCGGATGAGCCGGCGGCAGCTCGAACAGTGGCAGTCCGCGGTGGACCGGGCGAAGGCGCTGCCCGAGTCCGATCTCCCGCAGCCCGGTCAGCCCTCGGCCGGCCCCCCGCCGCCGCGCTCCTGGGCCGACCGCGACCCGGCCGCCGCGGCCCGCCTCTCGGCGGCGCGTGCCGCGGTGATGTCCCTGGCGGAACGCCTGAACATGCCCCAGGAGAACCTCATCACCCCGGACACGGTCCGCCGCCTGTGCTGGGAGCCCCCGGCGAACCCCGACCCGGAGTCGGTCGCCGCGGTGCTTTTCGCGCACGGCGCACGCCCCTGGCAGGTGGCCCAGGTGACGCCTCTCCTGGTAACGGCCCTGACCCCCTAGCCAGCCCACCCACCCAGCCGTTGGCAGTCACGCCCCCTCCCACCCCCAGCCGTGGGCAGTCACGCCACCCCTCCCCCGCCCAGCTGTGGGCAGTCGTGCCGCAGGGCGGCACGGGTGGGCACAGCGGCACCCCCACCGGAGGCGCACCCCCGCCGGAGGCGACCCCACCGCAACCCACGCGCCCCCACCCCACCCCGCCCCACCGGGGCCCGTTGCCCACCGCATCGGGCCCCGATCCACACCCTCACAGGATGTGACCTTCACCGCTCCGCCCCCTCCCACTGTCGCCATTGGTTACCGACAAGTAGCATGTAGAGGTGAGCGCGCGCTCAGCCGCGTGCGTACGCAGCGATCCCGCACCCCCTGGAGGAGAGCCATCGTGCCTCGTACCGTCAAGGAAGTCGTCTTCGTAGACGGCGTCCGCACCCCGTTCGGCAAGGCGGGCCCGAAGGGCATCTACCACGAGACCCGCGCCGACGATCTCGTCGTGAAGGCCATCCGGGAGCTGCTGCGCCGCAACCCGAACCTGGACCCGGCGAAGGTCGACGAGGTCGCCATCGCCGCCACCACGCAGATCGGCGACCAGGGCCTGACCATCGGCCGCACCGCCGGAATCCTCGCCGGGCTGCCGCAGTCCGTGCCCGGTTACTCGATCGACCGCATGTGCGCCGGCGCCCTGACCGCCGTCACCACCGCCGCCGGCTCCATCGCCTTCGGCGCGTACGACGCCGCCATCGCCGGCGGTGTCGAGCACATGGGCCGTCACCCCATGGGTGAGGGCGTCGACCCGAACCCGCGCTTCGTCAGCGAGAAGCTGGTCGACGAGTCCGCCCTGTTCATGGGCATGACCGCCGAGAACCTGCACGACCGCTACCCGAGCATCACCAAGCAGCGCGCCGACGAGTACGCGGTCCGCTCGCAGGAGAAGGCCGCCAAGGCGTACGCCGACGGCAAGATCCAGCAGGACCTGGTGCCGATCTCGGTGCGCAACACCAACCCGGACGTCGGCGAGACCGGCTGGGGCCTGGTCACCGCGGACGAGCCGATGCGCCCGGGCACCACGCTGGAGAACCTGTCCGGCCTGAAGACCCCGTTCCGTACGCACGGCCGGGTCACCGCCGGTAACGCCGCCGGTCTGAACGACGGCGCCACCGCCTCGCTCATCGCCTCCGAGGACTTCGCCCGGGAGCACGACCTCCCGGTCAAGATGCGCCTCGTCTCGTACGCCTTCGCGGGCGTCGAGCCGGAGGTCATGGGCTACGGCCCGATCCCCGCCACCGAGAAGGCGCTCGCGCAGGCCGGTCTGTCCATCGACGACATCGGCCTGTTCGAGATCAACGAGGCCTTCGCCGTGCAGGTGCTCGCCTTCCTGGAGCACTACGGCATCGCCGACGACGACGCGCGCGTCAACCAGTTCGGCGGCGCGATCGCCTTCGGCCACCCGCTCGCCTCCTCCGGTGTGCGTCTGATGACGCAGCTGGCGAAGCAGTTCGAGGACCAGCCGCAGGTGCGGTACGGCCTCACCACCATGTGCGTCGGCTTCGGCATGGGCGCGACCGTCATCTGGGAGAACCCCAACTGGGAGGGCAAGTGAGCACCACCGAGCTTCTGAAGGGTGCCGCGGCGCTCTTCCCGGACGAGGTCGTCACGCAGGCGCACGTACGGCACCTCGAACTGCCGTACGGTGCGGGCCGCTTCGCCCTCATCACCCTTGACAACGGCCTGGACCACACCAAGCCGACCACCTTCGGCCCGCAGTCGCTGGCGAACCTGAACGCCGCCGTCGACCAGGTCGAGAAGGAGGCCGCGGCCGGCGAGATCGTCGGTGCCGGTCTGACCGGCAAGCCGTTCATCTTCGCCGTCGGAGCCGACCTCAAGGGCGTCGAGCTGCTCAAGACGCACGAGGACGCGCTGGCCATCGGCAAGGGCGGCCACGACGTCTTCAAGCGCCTCTCGGCCCTCGCGGTCCCGACCTTCGCCTACTACAACGGCGCGGCGATGGGCGGCGGTGTAGAGGCGGGTCTGCACTGCACGTACCGCACCGTCTCGAAGGCCATCCCGGCCTTCTCGCTGCCCGAGGTCTTCCTCGGTCTGGTCCCGGGCTGGGGCGGCTGCGCGCTGCTCCCGAACCTGATCGGCCCGCAGAAGGCCGTCTCGGTCATCATCGAGAACTCGCTCAACCAGAACCGCCAGCTCAAGGGCAAGCAGGTCTTCGAGCTCGGCATCGCGGACGCGATCTTCGAGGGCGCGGACTTCCTGGAGCAGTCGCTGCTCTGGACCGCTTCCGTCCTCAAGGGCGATGTCACGGTCGAGCGCCCCGAGATCGACCGTGGCGAGGCCTGGGACCAGGCCGTCGCGCACGGCCGTTTCATCGCGGACAGCAAGGTGCACGGCGCCGCCCCGGCCGCCTACCGCGCGCTCGACATCATCGAGGCCGCCAAGTCCGGTGACCTGCAGGCCGGCTTCGACGCCGAGGACCAGGCGCTCGCCGACCTCATCATGGGCGGCGAGCTGCGCTCCGGCATCTACGCCTTCAACCTGGTGCAGAAGCGCGGCAAGCGCCCCGCGGGTGCCCCGTCCAAGGACCTGGCCCGCCCGGTCACCAAGGTCGGCGTCGTGGGTGCGGGCCTGATGGCCTCGCAGCTCGCGCTGCTCTTCCTGCGCCGCCTCGAAGTGCCGGTCGTCCTGACCGACATCGACCAGGAGCGCATCGACAAGGGCGTCGGCTACGTCCACGCCGAGATCGACAAGCTGCTCGGCAAGGGCCGTATCAACCAGGACAAGGCGAACCGCCTCAAGGGCCTGGTCAGCGGTGTCCTGGACAAGGCCGAGGGCTTCGCGGACGCCGACTTCGTCATCGAAGCGGTCTTCGAGGAGATGTCGGTCAAGCAGCAGGTCTTCGCCGAGGTCGAGGCCGTCGCCCCGGCGCACGCGATCCTCGCGACGAACACCTCCTCGCTCTCCGTCTCCGAGATGGCCTCGAAGCTGAAGCACCCCGAGCGCGTGGTGGGCTTCCACTTCTTCAACCCGGTCGCGGTCCTTCCGCTCCTGGAGATCGTCAAGGGCGAGCAGACCGACGAGGCCTCGCTGGCCACCGCCTTCGGTGTCGCCAAGAAGCTGAAGAAGACCGCGGTCCTGGTGAAGGACGCCCCGGCGTTCGTCGTCAACCGCATCCTGACCCGTTTCATGGGCGAGATCCAGAACGTGATCGACGAGGGCACCCCGGTCGCCGTCGCCGAGAAGGCCGTCGAGCCGCTCGGCCTGCCGATGTCCCCGCTGGTCCTGCTCGAACTGGTCGGCCCGGCGATCGGCCTGCACGTCTCGGAGACGCTGAACGGCGCCTTCCCGGACCGCTTCAAGGTCTCCCCGAACCTGGCGGCCGTCGTCAAGGCCGGCAAGCGCGGCTTCTACGTCTACGACTCCGGCACGCCGGAGCTGGACCCCGAGGTGGCGGCGCTGCTCGTGCAGGGCGACTCCGTCCTCACCGAGGAGCAGGTCCGCGACCGCGTCCTGGACGCGGTGGCCCAGGAGATCGGCCTCATGCTCGACGAGAACGTGGTGGCCGAGGCCCAGGACATCGACCTGTGCCTGATCACCGGTGCCGGCTGGCCCTTCCACCTGGGCGGCATCACGCCGTACCTGGACCGCGAGGGCGTCTCGGAGCGCGTCAACGGCAAGAAGTTCCTGGCCCCGGGGGTCGCGTCCGTACCGGCGTGATCACCTGAGCCCACGGCGGGCCCGCACCGGAGTCGCTCCGGTGCGGGCCCGTCTGCGTTCCCTCGGGCGGTGGGCGGCGGTCCGGACCGGGGCCGCGGGGCTGGGTCCGGGCGGTGGGCACGGGGCTGGGTCCGGGCGGTGGGCACGGGGCTTGGGCCAGGCGGTGGGCACGGCGCTGGGTCCGGGCGGTGGGCGGCTGTCCGGACCGGCTGTGGGAGGCTGTCCGGATGCGATCCGCCCTGCTTCTGATCGTCGACGGCGCGAACGTCGTCGGCTCCCGCCCCGACGGCTGGTGGCGCGACCGCAGGGCCGCCGCCGAGCGGCTGCGGGACGCGCTGGTTGCGTACGCCGAGGAGGGTGTGCCGGGCGAGTTCGACGGGCCGCTCGACATCGTGCTGGTCGTCGAGGGCAAGGCGCGTGGCGTCGAGTCGGTGCCGGGGGTACGGGTGGACGAGGCGCCCGGCAGTGGGGACGACCGGATGGTGGAGCTGGCCGCCGAGGCGGGCGGCGCCTGTGTGGTGGTCACCGCGGACCGGGAACTGCGCAGCCGGGTGGCTGCGTCGGGGGCGCGGTGTGTGGGGCCGCGGGCCGTGTACTGAGCGTGAGCGGTCCACGCGTACGGCCCCGTATGTCCCCCGCGTCTTCACGGAGCGGGACATACGGGGCCGTGTGGTCGCGGTCAGTCGCGCGCAGGCTCCGCGGCCGGGGCCGTACGGCTTTCGAAGCGGCCGTCCAGCTTGGAGACGAGCCCGGTGACCTGGCGGGCGACATCCGGCGCGGTCAGCCCGATCTCGGCCATGACCTCCTTGCGGGAGGCGTGGTCGAGGAAGCGCGGCGGGATGCCGAAGTCGCGCAGCGGCACGTCGACGCCCGCGTCGCGCAGCGCCTGGGCGATGGCGGAGCCGACGCCGCCCGCCCGGCCGTTGTCCTCGACGGTGACGACGACGCGGTGCCGCTCGGCGAGCGGGGCGAGCGCCTCGTCGACGGGCTTGACCCAGCGGGGGTCGACCACGGTGGTGGAGATGCCCTGCTTGTCGAGGAGGTCGGCGATCTCCAGGCACATGGGTGCCAGGGCGCCCACGGAGACGAGCAGGACGTCCGGCCGGTCCGTGCCCGCCTCGCGCAGCAGGTCCATGCCGCCGACCTTGCCCACCTCGGGCACGGCCGGGCCGACCAGGCCCTTGGAGAAGCGCACCACGGTCGGCGCGTCGTCGACGTCGACGGCCTCGCGCAGCTGCGCGCGCAGCTGCTGGGCATCGCGGGGCGCGGCGAGCCTGAGGCCCGGCACGCACTGCAGGATCGACATGTCCCACATGCCGTTGTGCGAGGCACCGTCCGTTCCGGTGACACCGGCCCGGTCGAGCACGAAGGTGACGCCGCACTTGTGCAGGGCCACGTCCATGAGGAGCTGGTCGAAGGCGCGGTTGAGGAAGGTCGCGTACACGGCGAAGACCGGGTGCAGTCCGCCGGTGGCGAGCCCGGCGGCGGAGACCGCGCCGTGCTGCTCGGCGATGCCCACGTCGAAGATCCGGTCCGGGAAGGCCTTCTCGAACTTCTTCAGACCGACCGGCTGCAGCATCGCGGCGGTGATCGCCACGATGTCCTTGCGCTCCCGGCCCAGCTCGACCATCTCGTCGCCGAAGACGCTGGTCCAGTCGGCCCCGGAGGCGGCGACCGGCAGCCCGGTGTCGGGGTGAATGACGCCGACGGCGTGAAAGCGGTCGGCCTCGTCCTGGACGGCGGGCTGGTAGCCGCGGCCCTTCTCGGTGAGGCAGTGCACGATCACCGGGCCGCCGAAGCGCTTGGCGCGCTGCAGCGCCGATTCGAGGGCCTGGATGTCGTGCCCGTCGATCGGTCCGACGTACTTGAGGCCGAGGTCCTCGAACATGCCCTGCGGGGCGATGAAGTCCTTCAGGCCCTTCTTGGCGCCGTGCAGCGTCTCGTAGAGCGGGCGGCCGACGACGGGGGTCTTCTCCAGTACTTCCTTCGTACGGGAGAGGAAACGCTCGTAGCCGTCCGTCGTCCGCAGGGTCGCGAGGTGGTCCGCGAGGCCGCCGATGGTGGGGGCGTACGAACGCTCGTTGTCGTTGACGACGATCACGAGCGGGCGGTCCTTGGCGGCGGCGATGTTGTTCAGCGCCTCCCAGGCCATGCCGCCGGTGAGCGCGCCGTCACCGATCACCGCGACGACGTGGTCGTCCTTGCCGAGCACCTGGTTGGCCTTGGCGAGGCCGTCCGCCCAGCCGAGGACGGTGGAGGCGTGGCTGTTCTCGATGACGTCGTGCTCGGACTCGGCTCGCGAGGGGTAGCCGGAGAGGCCGCCCTTGGCGCGCAGCTTCGAGAAGTCCTGGCGGCCGGTGAGCAGCTTGTGCACATAGCTCTGGTGGCCGGTGTCGAGCAGCACCCTGTCCCTGGGGGATTCGAAGACGCGGTGCAGAGCGATGGTGAGCTCGACGACTCCGAGGTTCGGACCGAGGTGGCCGCCGGTCTTGGAGACCGCGTCGACGAGGAAGGTCCGGATCTCGGCGGCCAGCTGGTCCAGCTGCTCATGGCTGAGCCGGTCCAGGTCGCGCGGCCCCTTGATACGGGTCAGCAAGCCCACCCGTGCCTCCTAGCGTGTTATTCGGTTCGGCAGAGCTGTTCGAGCGTTGCCGGGTCTGTCGAGTCTAATGTTCCGCTCGCGGATGGCGCCGCCGGGTGTGTCACCCGTTCGGAGGACGGGTGACCATATGGACGCACCGGAGCCCGGCACCCGCATCGGGCGCCGGGCTCCGGCAGGCAGGTCGTTAGGCGCGACCGGAGGACTTCTGCGTACGGCGGGAGACCGAGTCGAGCACGACCGCGCCGAGCAGCACCGCGCCCGTGATCATGTACTGCATGGCCTGGCTGGAGCTGCCGTTCATGTACAGGCCCGTGATGATCGACTGGATCACCAGGATGCCGAGCAGCGCCGACCAGGGCGTACCGCGGCCACCGAAGAGGCTGGTGCCGCCGATCACGGCCGCCGCGATCACCAGCGGCAGGGTGTTGCCGCCGCCGAGCGTGGAGTCGGCCACACCGGACTGCGAGGCGACGAAGAGGCCGCCGAGGCCCGCGAGGAAGCCGGAGGTGGTGAAGACGGAGATCCGGATCCAGGCCACGTTGATACCGGCACGGCGTGCGGCCTCGATGCCGCCGCCGACCGCGAAGACCTGCCGGCCGTAGTTGGTGCGGCGCAGCACATAGCTGGCGAGGACGACGATGCCGACGAAGATCGTGATGCCGAGCGGCAGGCCCTTGTACTGGTTGTAGACCCAGGCGGCCGCGAACAGCACGGCGGAGAGCACGCCCGTGCGCAGCACGATCTCGGGCATCTGCCGGTGCGGCAGGTCCACGGCCTTGCGGCGGGCTCGCTCACGCAGCGCGGTGAGGAGGATCCCGGCCGCGCCGACGGCGGCCAGGCCGTACGCGACGGCGATGTCCTCGAAGTAGTAGTTGTTCAGCGTGTGGACGACGCCGTCGGAGAGGTTGTTCAGGCTGAGGGTGTCGCCGAGGACGTGCAGTTGCAGGCCCTGCCAGCCGAGCATGCCGGCCAGCGTCACCACGAAGGCCGGTACGCCGATCTTGGCGAAGAAGAAGCCGTGGACAGCGCCGATCGCGGCGGCCGCGAGCAGGCCCAGCAGCACCGCGAGCCCCTCGTTCACGCCTTGCTTGATCGCGAGCACCGAGCTGATCGCCGCGGTCACACCCGCAACCGACCCGACCGACAGATCGATCTCCCCGAGCAGCAGCACGAACACGATGCCGACGGAGATCAGGCCGGGGCCGACGATGTACTGGGAGATGTTGGAGAGGTTGTTCGGGTCGAGGAAGCGCCCGGTGGTGAACTCGAAGATGCCCCAGATGATGATGAGGCCGCAGACCACCGGAACGGCACCGAGTTCGCCGCCGCGTATCTTGCGCTTGAACTCGCCCAGGTAGCCGGCGAAGCCCTGCTCGCGGACGAGCAGGCGGGGGTCGACGGCGGGGTCGGCCCCGGGGGCGGCGCCGTTGCCGCCGGTCTGTGCCGTGGCGGTGGGCGTCTTCGATCCGGCGGTGGCCGCATTGGGTTCGGCGGTGGCCGCATTCGGTTCGGCGGTGGTCGTCTGCTGTGCGGGGACGGTGGCCTCGGCGTCCCTCGTGGCCTTGTCCTTGTCGAGGTTGCTCACTTCGCTGCCTCCGCGCTGCGCGCCTTGCGACGGGTCACGGCGTTGTCCGTGGCGCCGGTGATCGCGGCGATGATCTCTTCCTGGCTGGTTCCCGCCACCGGGAACACCCCGTTGTTGCGGCCGAGCCGCAGCACTGCAACCTCGTCGGCCACGGCCTTCACATCGGCCATGTTGTGGCTGATGAGGATGACCGCGTGGCCGCGCTCGCGCAGCCGCTCGACGAGGTCGAGGACCTGCGCGGTCTGCTCGACGCCGAGGGCGGCGGTGGGCTCGTCGAGGATGACGAGTTCGGGGTCGCCGACCAGGGCGCGGGCGATGGCCACGACCTGGCGCTGGCCGCCGGAGAGCGAGGCGATCGGAATACGGACGCTGGGGATACGGATCGACAGGGTGTCGAGCAGTTCCTTGGCGCGCTTCTCCATCGCGACTTCGTCGAGCACCTTGGCGCGGCCCAGCTCGCGGCCGAGGAACAGGTTCGCGACGACGTCCAGGTTGTCGCACAGGGCGAGGTCCTGGTAAACGGTCGCGATGCCCAGTTCCTGGGCGTCGTGCGGGCGCTGGATGGAGACGGGCCTGCCGCCCCACTCGATGACGCCTTCGTCCACCGGGTGCACCCCGGCGATGGTCTTGACCAGGGTCGACTTGCCGGCGCCGTTGTCACCGACGAGGGCGACCACCTTCCCGGCATGGACCTCGAGTTCGACGTCGGTGAGCGCCTGTACAGCACCGAAGCGCTTGGAGACGCCGCGCAACGCCAGTACGGGCGCAGCGGACATGTTGAACCATCTCCCTCGGCTCGTACGCGCTGCTCGGCAGCGTACGGCCGGATGAATCGTGCGGGTTGAGGGGGCAGTCGGGCGCCGGCTTGGGCCTGTGCGCGCGCTGCGGGCCGGCTGCCGCGTGCGGCGGCAGCGGGGCGAAGGAGGGGGTGCGTACGGCGGACCCGGCCCCGCAGCGGGGTTGATTCCGGGACCGGGGCCGCCGTACTGGTCCGGCCGGGCGGCCGATCCGGGGGCCGGTCGCCTCGCGGGCCGACCGCCCCGGGACCGGGCGTCCTGGGCGCGTGCTAGCTGATGCCGGCGTCCGCGCAGGCCTGCTTGAAGTCCGCCGTGCAGATCTCGGAGACCTTGTACAGCTCGTCCGCGATGACGGTGTCCTTGATGTTGGCCTTGGTGATGACCTGGGCGTCGATCAGCGCGGCCGGGATGCCCTTGTCACTGGGGCTGTCGATCGTGCCGGTGGTCAGGGAGTCGATCGCCTCGCCCTTGAGCAGCTTGACCGCGATCTCGGCGGTGAGGTCGGCCTCGGGCTTGTACGGCTTGTAGATCGTGAAGGCCTGGGTGCCCTTCAGGATCCGCTGGATACCGGCGAGTTCGGCGTCCTGACCGCCGACCGGCTTGCCCGTGATGCCGGCCGAATCGAGCGCGGCGATGATGCCGCCGGCCATGCCGTCGTTGGCGGAGTAGACCGCGTCGAAGCCGTCCTTGCCGAGCTGGGTGATGGCGGTGCCCATCGCTTGACCGGCCTTGGCCGGATCCCACTCACCGGTCTGCTCGTATACGACCTTGCCGACCTGCTCGTCGAGCACCGAGTGGGCGCCCTTCTTGAACAGGCCCGCGTTCGGGTCGGACTCCTTGCCGTTGATCATGACGACGTTGGCGTCCTTCGCCTTGTCGCCCAGTGCCTTGACGATGCCTTCGCCCTGCAGCCGGCCGATCTTCTCGTTGTCGAACGAGACGTAGGCGGAGACCGGGCCCTCGGCGAGACGGTCGTAGGCGACGACCTTGATGCCCTTGGCGTCCGCGGCCTTCACCCACTCCTTGGTGGCGCCGGAGTCGACCGAGTCGAGGATGATGACCTTGACGCCGGAAGCGACCAGGTCGTCGAACTGCTGCTTCTGGGTGGAGACGTTCTCGCCGGCGTTCTTGTAGTCGATCTTGCACTCGCCGCAGAGTTCCTTGACCTTCTTCTCGATCAGCGGCTTGTCGAAGGACTCGTAGCGGGTGGTCTTGGACTCGGGGAGCAGCAGACCGATGGTCTTGCCGTCCCCGCCCTTGTCACCGGCGTCGTCGCCATCGCCGGCCTTGCCGCAGGCGGCGAGGGCGAGGGTCATGGATACCGCGGCCGTACCTATGACGACGCGGCGCGTCATTGCGTTCATGAAGGGTGCCTCCCTGACGAGGCCGCGTCGTTGCGGCCGAGGTGGCAGTGAGTCAACTCGGCCCCGTTGTCAGCGTCAAGGAGTAAATACTTAACGAGATGACAACGGTGCCATTCGTTCTCTAAGTGAAGACAGGGGTCGGCGCCTGGGGCAGCTCGCCCTCGCCCGCCGAAGTCGGTGCGGAGGGTACGGGCGGCACGGAGGGTGCGATCAGGGTCGAGTCGCCCACCTCGCTGAGCGCGAGCGCGAGCGCCCCAAGCACCTCCGCACGGCCGCCCAGCGCCCCGGGAAGTACGGAGAGTTGACGGGCGGCGCTGGGAATGGCGTAGCGCCCCACCGACTCGCGGATGGGGGTGAGGACCAGCTCGCCGGACTCGGCGAGGTCGCCGCCCAGCACGACCCGTGAGGGGTTCAGCAGATTGCAGAGGTTGGCGACCCCGCTGCCGATGTGCCGCCCCACATCCGAGATGACGCGTCGGCAGCCCGGATCGCCCTCGCGGGCGAGCGCGACCACCTTGTCCATGGTCAGGTCCGGGCCGTGCGTCGAGTGCAGCAGCGGCAGTACGTAGCGGGCGGCGGCGAAGGTCTCCAGGCAGCCGCGGTTGCCGCAGCGGCAGACCGGTCCGGACTCGTCGAGCGTGATGTGCCCGATCTCGCCGGCGGTGCCGCCGGGGCCGCGGTAGATCTCCCCGTTGATCACGAGCCCGGCACCGACCCCGCCGGCGACCTTGATGTACGCGAGGTCCTTGACCCCGCGTCCGCTCCCCCAGACCAGCTCGCCGAGCGCGCCCAGGTTCGCGTCGTTGTCGACGGAGACGGGCACACCGAGGCGCTCGGACAGCTCCTGGGCGGGGGCGATGCCCTGCCAGCCCGGCAGGATCGAGGTCGAGCCGAGGGTGCCGGACTCCACGTCGATGGGGCCGGGGACGCCCAGGCCGACGCCCGCCACCTTCGCGCGGTCCACGCCGGTTGCCTCGATCAGCCTGCCGACCAGGGCTTCCGCCCGGTCGAAGCCCTGGGCGGACGAGGCGTCCACGTCGAGCGGCTCGGATTCCTCGGCGAGCACCTGGTGGGCGAGGTTGCCGATGGCGACGCGCAGATGCGTATGCCCGAAATCGACCCCGACGACCAGACCCGCGTCGCCGCTGAGCGAGACGCTGCGGGCGCGGCGGCCGCCCGCAGATGTGGGCGTGACCTCGACGGTTCCGCCGTCTTTGAGCTCGCGCACGATATTGGAGACCGTGGCCGCGGAAAGGCCCGTCGTCCTGGCGATCTCCGCCTGCGTGAGTGAGCCTGCCATCCGCACGGCCCGCACGACCCGCTCGAGATTGGCCCGGTGCAGCGACGACTGCGACCCCGGAGTCTGCACGACGACCTCCTTGCCGGGGCCGCGGCGTCATTGCAGCCCCCCGACTCTCTCCAACTTATGAACTCTAAGCTGAGCCCGAGGGGTCATCCCACGTCAAGCCCTTGAGATAAAAGCGAGAGGGAACACTCCGCTGCGGCCACGGCCGCGGCTCCTGAAACGCGACTGCCCGCAGAGGGCGACAAGGTCGGCCTCTGCGGGCAGTCGGACAGCAGGTGTCAGCGGAAGGTGCCCTGTGACACCGAACCGGCGATCCGGCGCTGGAAGATGCCGTATACGAGCAGGACGGGCACCACCGTGACCACGATCGCCGCGAACAGCGCGCCGTAGTCGACGTCGTAGACCTGCGAGGACGCGTAGGCGGCCATGCCCTGGGTCAGGACCCACATGTCCTGGTCGGTGTTGAGCGCCACAGGCAGCAGGAACTGGTTCCACAGCCCCAGGAAGTTGAAGATCGCCACCGCGGCCATCCCTGGACTGGCCATCGGCAGCATGACCTGGAAGAACGCCCGCCAGTCACCGGCACCGTCGATCAGCGCGGCCTCATAGACGTCATGCGGCAGCGACCGGAAGAACGAGTAGAGGAAGAACACCGTGAACGGCAGCGCGAACGCGACGTAGGTGAGGATCAGCCCCAGGCGTGTGTTCAGCAGCCCGAAGTTCTGCAGCTGGAAGAACAGCGGCACGATCGCCAGGAAGACCGGGAAGGTCAGTCCGGCCAGCATCGTGTAGTAGATCAGCCGGCGTCCGGGGAACTGGAACCGGGCCAGGATGTAGGCGCACATGGAGCCGAGCAGCATGACCAGGAACAGGGCGCTGACGACTACGATCACCGAGTTCAGGAAGTACTTCCCGATGTTCGCGTCCGTCCACGCGTTCGCGTAGTTCTCGAACCTCCAGTGGTCCGGGAGCGAGAACGGCGACGAGAGGATCTCTCCGGTCGACTTGAACGACGACATCAGTACCCACAGCATGGGCACGATCACGATCACGGACCAGATGACCAGCAAGGTGTGCGAGAGCGCAGCGAACCTGCGGTCGCTGCTCGCGGTGACTCTGACCAGTTTCCGGTCGGCGGCTACGGCGCTGCTCACCGAGCACCTCCCTTGGCTTCGGCACGCCGAGCCTTGGACCCACGCGCGTTCTCATTTCTCTCGCCACCGCCGGTCAGCCGGTTGACGGCGAACACCAGCGCCGCGAACACCAGGGTGACGGCGGCGAGGACGACACCCATCGCGGTGGCGTATCCGAACTGCTGCTTCGCGAAAGCGACGTTGTACAGCCGCTGACTGATCGTCAGGGTCGAGTTGCCGGGACCGCCGCCCGGCAGCATCGCCTGGACGTAGACGAACGCGTCGAGCGCGGCGATGCCCAGGTAGATGTACGCCGTCTGCACACTGTCCCGGATCGCCGGCAGGGTGACCGAGATCGTGGTCCGCAGGCGCCCGGCCCCGTCGATCCTGGCCGCTTCGTACAGCTCTCCGGGAACTCCCTTGATCGCGGCGATGAAGAGCACCGCGTAGAACCCGACGAGCCCCCAGACGAAGACGAACATCAGGGACGGCATGGCGGTGGCCTGCTCGCCCAGCCAGGCGAACGACTCGAAGCCGTCGAGACCGACCGTGGTGAGGAAGCCGTTGAGCAGTCCCGCGTTCGGGTCGAACATCTGCGCCCAGATCAGGCCGACGATGATCGCCGGCACGACGTAGGGGAAGAACGAGATGATCCGGTAGAACGACGCTGCGCGGATCCCCCGGACGGGTCCCTTGCTCGGCCCGCCCAGGGTGATGGCCACCGCGACACCGAGGGCGAGCGTCAGCGTCACCAGCGGAACGACGGCCGCGAGGAGCACGACGTTGCGCAACGCCTTCAGGAAGATGTCGTCCTGGAACATCTTGATGAAGTTGTCGAAGCCGACGAAGTTGTACTCCGGGCTGAAGCCGCGCCAGTCCGTCATCGCCCAGTAGATCGCCTGGACGAACGGCATCAGGACGAAGGTGACGAAGACGGCCAGGGGTATGCCGAGGAACGCGAGGAAGAACGTCACCCGGTCGAAGGTGAGCTTGCGGCGCCGGAGGCGCCCCCCGCGAGCGGCCGACTCGAGCCGGCCGCTCGCGGGTTCGGTTTTGGTGATCGTGTCACTCATCGCGCTGCTAGCTGACCTTGATCTTCTCGATGGAGTCGTCTTCCCGGATCTTGTCGGAGATCTTCTGGAGGGCCGAGGTCAGGCCCTTGCCGTCGATGTCGCCGGAGAGGAACGAGTTCCACGGCACCAGCTGGTCGGTGTTCATGCCGTAGGTCTCGACGAACTTGTAGTTGAAGATGCTCTCGCCCGCGGCCTCGAGCATCGTCGTCTGCGAGACGAGGGCTGTGGAGCCGTAGCCGTCGGCGGGCACGGTCCCCTTGACGATCGTCGGGGCCAGCTTCGTCCTGGAGAAGTTGGCGGCCGCCTCCGCGGACAGCATCGCCCGCAGGACCTCCTTGCCGCCGGCCGGGTTCTTGCCCTGCTTGGGAACGATGAACGGCTCGCCCGCGGCCGCGCGGAGCGCCCCGTAAGGGAGCTTCGACTTGTCCGTGAGCGTCATCGACGGGAAACCGGTCATCTGGAAGTCGGCCTTGGTGGCGTCCTTCATCTCGTTCTCGATCCATCCACCGGACGGGTAGAGCAGCGCCTTCTGGTCGTTGCTCCAGATCGCCTGCGCCTTCTGGAACTGCGTGCCGGAGCCGCCGGGGACGAACATCTTCTCCTTGACCATGGTCTCCATGGCCTTGATGACTCCCTGGATCGCCGGATGCGACCAGCAGCCCTTCTCCAGGTTCTCCAGCGCGAGCCGGACCTCGTCACCGCCCTCCTTGATCGCCGAGTCGATCAGGAGCGTCCGGTAGTAGGTCGCCGCCTCCTTGCCGTGGACGAAGAGGTACTTGCCCTTCTTCTTCGCCGCCTGGCCGAGGTCGATCGCCTCGTCCCACGTCTTCGGCGGGGTCCAGCCGTTCGCCTCGAACAGGGTCTTGGAGTACCAGACTCCGTACACCGTCATCACATAGTTGAGTGCGACGAACTTGTCCTTGAAGGTGCCGGGGGCCTTGACGCCGGGGTAGACGATGTCGGCGATCTTCTTGCCCTCGTAGGTGTTGGCCTCGAAGACGTCGTCGAGCTCCTCGAGCTGGTCGAGAATGCCCAGGAAGCCGATCTGGTCCTCGCCGGAGTTGTCGATGAGGTCCGGCGGGTTGCCCCCGACGAAGCGGGGCTGGAGCTGCGGGCCGATGTCGACGACCGGGTTGACGTCGACCTTGACCCCGGCGACCTGGGACCCGATGAGCGTGTTGACGAACTCGACGTAGTCGACGCCGTAGCCGCCGTCGAAGATGGCCGCCTCGACCTTGGAGTTCTTGGCGACGCCGAACGGGTTCTTGGCCGACTTCTCACCCTTCGGGCCACCGTCGCCGTTGCCCCCGGAGGAGGGAGAGCCACAGGCGGTCGCCATCGATGCCGCGGCGGCTGCGGCGATCGCCCCGCGCAGGAAGGCCCGCCTGTCGAAAGACCCCATACGAGTCGTCATCTCTGCATCCTCACTGATCGATTCGATCTTCGTGGAATTCACTGCGTGGTCGGCCTTCTGGGCCAGGTCGGCGATGCGCTGACCGCACCTGCCTGCGAGCGCGGCTTCGAGTGGGTCTCCGCGTGGAACACGCCGAGCGTGGATCCCGTACTCAAGTCCTCGCTCCCTCCTGGACTCAGGCGGTGCAGTGGAATCCACTGGCGCCCGCGAACAGATGAAGCTCCAAGTGCTGATGGATCTGTTGAAGTGGGTGAATTGTTGACGCCTGAAGGTTCTGGGCCCTTACCGCACCTTTCCCACTCCCGCCTCGCACCCGCATCCGCATCCGCGGGAAGCTCGGACGCCGACAGGTATAGTCCACTCCCCTTCAAGTGGGCAAGATCAAAGGCAAGTTTGGGCGCCAGTCTTTCCTGAGTTGAGACCTCGGGGGGCACACGGCGCTCCGGGAAACCAGCGCCGGACGGTAGATCCGCGGTGCCGCCCGGAACATCCCATCAGCAAACCTGGAACCATTGATGCCGCCGTACACTTGGCCCCTTGGTGTACCCATGCGATCACGCCGGCAACCTACCGGGCTGCGGGGATGACTGCTTCCAGGTGGCTCTCGTCGCGCCCGACATCGTGACGGGGATCCGAGCATGACGAAGACGGCAGCGTCATCGCCGTAGAACTGTGGCGTGCCGATGGGGCGTGGGCACGTGCCGACGACGGCTGGGCACAGCAAGCCGGGGGCCCTGCTGCTGTGGGACGCGGTGGGGGCCGCGCACCGGCTGTACGTCGAGCACGACCGGCCCAGCCGGAAGCACTTCGGCGTGAGCCCTGCCGCCCGGCGCCGACTCATCCGGCTCGACACTCCACCGGCTCGACACTCCGACCCGGCCCGTACCTCGCGCCGACACCAGGGCCTGAGACGACCACCGGGCGAACCGACCGTACAGTCGTGCCAACCGACGCACCCAGGGGCGTCGGTGTTCAACTGCACGGGAGGAGCAGTTCGTTGGCGGGCATACCAACACAGAGAAATGACGTTGCACGGACCTGGGGCATCCTCGGGGCGATCCTCGGCGTCCCGCTCCTCCTCTTCCTCCTGGTGCTGTATCTGGCGCCGGACCGGAACATCGGCTGTGGACCGCCCTGCGACGGATCGATGGCGAAGGAGGGAACCACGGTCACCTACGACGACGGGCTCCAGGTGACCGTCTCGCGGGCGCGCTGGCTGAAGAAGGACTTCACCGTGCGGATGGTCATCACCTTCCGCAACACCGGCGACCGTCCCGTAACGCCGGATCACCTGAGCATCGTGGCATCCGACCAGGAAAAGAGCCTGCCGATGGACTGGCACAGTCCCAGGACCCTCGAGGCCATACCGCCGGACACCGCCATCGAAGTCGAGTACACCCTCCGGGTCGACGATGCGAGCGGCCACGGGCCGCTCAGGATCGGGACCGCTCCGGGGGACGCGTACGAGCGGGCACGCTGGTCTGTTCGCATCCCCGGTGAATAGGGGCGGGCAGGCGACAGCGAGGGCGAGGCGGTCGGCGCGACAGACAGGAGTGCCGCTTATAGGGTGAATAATCCCGGTTCCGAGTTGTCGGCCCCAAGGAGCTCCCTGTGTCGCACCCGGACTTCCCCCAGGCCCCCGAACCCGGTCCCGAGCCCGAGCCCGAGCCCGAGCCCGCCCCCGAGAAGGGGCCGGATTCCGGCTCGCGGCGTCCGGGACGGGGGCGAATACGGCGGCCCGTGCTCTACGCCGCAGGGGGTGCGGTCGTCGTGCTGGGCGGGCTGTATGTGGCCGGGCTGGTGGCCGAAGGGGACGGGATACCGGACGGGACCACCGTCGAGGGCGTGCCGCTGGGTGGGCTCAGCGCCGGGGAGGCGCGGGAGCGGCTGGTGGAGGAGCGCGGGGAGGCGTGGGCGGCGCCGCTGGACGTACGGATCGGGGATCAGGTCGCCGAGATCGATCCAGGTGAGGCCGGGCTGAGCGTCGATGCCGCCGCGACCGTCGCACAGGCGGAGGGGAGCGAGGCGAATCCGGTGGCGGTGATCGCCGGGCTGTTCGGAGACCGGGGGCGTGAGATCGAGCCCGTGGTTCGGGTGGACGAGGGCAAGGCCGAGGCCGCGGTCAGTGCGCTGGCACAGGAGTACGACCGGAGCGCGCGGGACGGGGCTGTCGGCTTCGAGGAAGGGAAGCCTGAGGTCACGCAGGCACGGACCGGGATCGAGTTGGACGTCGAGGGTTCGGTCGACGCCTTGGGTTCGGCGTTTCCGGCCGAGGGGGCGGTGCGGTTGCCGGGCACGGAGACCGAACCGAAGGTCGGTGCGGCCGAAGTGCGGCGCGCCGTCGAGCAGTTCGCCGGGCCCGCGATGTCCGGTCCCGTCACTCTCTCCGTAGGCGACAGCGAGATCCGGATGACGCCTGCCGCTCTGGGACGGCATCTCAGTCTCGTCGCGGATGAGCAGGGCAGGCTCACGCCGGAGCTGGACGCCCAAGGGCTGATGAAGGATTCCGAGGTGGCGGGGCAGCTCGAGGAGGCGACCGGCCCGCCCGTGGACGCGAAGCTCCGGGTCGAGGCCGGCGGGAAGGTCGTCGTCGCGGAGGAGGGCAGGCCCGGGCGTGAGGTGAAGCCCGGTGCCCTTCAGAAGGCCGTGCTGCCGCTGCTCACCAAGGAGGGTGCGGCCGCACGCAGCGGAACCGTGGCCACCGTAAACACGGAGCCCGAGCTGACCTCCCGGAGCGTCGAGGCGCTCGGGATCGAGGAGCAGGTGTCGACGTTCACCGTGGAGTTCGACGCGGCTCCGTATCGCACCGTCAACATCGGCCGGGCCGCCGAGCTGATCAACGGTTCGCTGGTGAAGGACGGCGAGGAGTGGTCGTTCAACCGTACGGTCGGTGAGCGCACCAAGGAGAACGGCTTCACCGACGGGACCATGATCCTGAACGGGCGCTACTACAGCGCGCCCGGCGGCGGAGTCTCCGCCGTGGCGACGACCATGTTCAACGCGATGTTCTTCGCCGGGGTCAAGCCGGTGGAGTACGGAGCGCACTCGTTCTACATCGAACGCTATCCCGAGGGCCGCGAGGCCACCGTCGCGTGGGGCACGCTCGATCTGCGCTGGCAGAACGACTCGGGGAACGCCATCTACGTACAGGCCTCCGCCACGGACACCACCGTCACCATCACCTTCCTCGGCACGAAGAAGTACGACGAGGTGAAGGCGGTGAAGGGCCCGCGCACCAACATCACCCAGCCCGAGAAGATCGAGGGCAAGGGCGAGAAGTGCGTGCCGCAGCCGCCGTACGTGGGCTTCGACGTCGAGGTCGACCGGGTGCTGGTGAACGACGGAAAGGAGGTCGGGCGCAAGACCTTCCGTACGCATTACACGCCACGGAACGAGATCACCTGCGTGCCGGAGGAGAAGGAGGAGAACAAGAAGGAGGAGCAGGAGGAGTAGGAGCAGGAAGAGGAGCAAACTGGCTGAAAAGGCTTCGACAGGTTCCCTGCCTGCCACCTAGGCTTCCGGGCAGCATCGCGTGTCGGTCACCGTCTGGGTGAGGCATGGAGGTGCCGGAGTTTGCCTTGGAGGCATTCAACCTTGTCAGTGCAGTTCAACCACACCATCATCGCGTCGAAGGACGCACGGGAGTCCGCCGAGTTCCTCGCGGAGCTCCTCGGTCTCGAAGTCGGCGCCCCTTGGGGGCCGTTCGTCCCCGTCGTACTCGACAACGGCGTGACGCTCGATTTCGCCGAGACCCCCGATGGACAGACGCCGCTGCAGCACTACGCGTTCCTCGTCTCGGAGGACGTCTTCGATGCCGCGTACCGGAAGATTTCCGAGCGCGGCATGGAGCACTGGGCGGATCCGCACCGGCGTCATCCCGGTGAGTACAACACCAACGACGGCGGGAAGGGTGTCTACTTCCTCGATCCGTCGGGGCATGCGCTGGAGATCCTGACCGTGCCGTACGGCGGCTGGCCGAAGCAGTAGCCCGGACGGACGGCCAGAAGGGCCGCACCCCTCGCGACAGCAGGCGTGCGGCCCTTCTGCCGTGACGGCGGCGCAGGGCTTCAGGAGAGCAGGGCTTCAGGAGACCTGCCGCCCGCGCCACGACTGGCCGCTCACCTCGCCCAGGCCTAGCCTGGAATTGACCCCTCGCCCAGGCCTGGCCTGGCCTGGCCTGGCCTGGAAGTGTCCCGGAGTCTTCGACGCTGGGAGGCGTCATGACATTCATGCAGGTCATCGACTGCAAGACGAGCAGTCCCGAAGAGCTGAACCGGTTGATGGACGACTGGGTCGTAGCCACTCAGGGCAAGCGCACAGCCACCCACTCGATCGTGGGGCGGGACCGCGCCGACTCCACTCACGTGGTCGAGATCGTGGAGTTTCCCTCGTACGAGGAGGCGATGAAGAACTCGAACCTGCCCGAGACCGACCGGATCTTCCGGGAGATGGTGGCCCTGTGCCAGGGCGAGCCTTCCTTCACCGATCTCGACGTCGTGCGGGACGAGCAGCTGAACAAGATCATGGTCCGCAGCTTCTTCGAGGATGTGGTCAATGCGAGAAACATCGACGCGGCGGACGCACTGTGTACCGAGGACTACCGGGAGCACGACCCGGCCATGTCGTCGTACGACCTGGGGCTCGCGCAGGCCAAGGCTGAGAACGCGGAGATGGCAGCGGCATTCGAATCGGTGGTCACCATCGACAGTCTGGTGGCCGAGGGCGACACGGTCTGCGCGCGGATATCGTTCACGGGGCGCCATGTGGGCCCGTACCAGGACATGGAGCCCACCGGCCGGGAGTTCTCGGGGACCGGTCACGCGACCTTCCGGTGCGAGGGCGGCAAGATCGCGGAGACCTGGTGGAACCTGGACGACCTCGGCCTGCTGCAGCAGCTCGGTGCGATCGAAGTCTGATCCACATCAACGGTCTCAGAGCGATTCAACGGTCTCAGATCGATCGAATGCGAGCACGGTCTCAGGCGGCGCCTTCCGTACCGTCGAACGCGAGCGCCCCGCCCCTGCGCGAGACACAGGGGCGGGGCGCTCGTTCACGTCGGGTCAGGAACCGGCGAGTCCGCGCAGCACGTACTGCATGATGCCGCCGTTGCGGTAGTAGTCCGCCTCACCGGGGGTGTCGATACGGACGACCGCGTCGAACTCGACGCCCGTGTCGGTGGTGACCTTGACCGTCTCCGGGGTGGTGCCCTCGTTGAGCTCCGTGATGCCGGAGATCGAGAAGGTCTCCTCGCCGGTCAGGCCGAGCGAGTCGGCCGACTGGCCGGCCGGGAACTGCAGCGGCAGGACGCCCATGCCGATGAGGTTCGAGCGGTGGATGCGCTCGTACGACTCGGTGATGACGGCCTTGACGCCGAGCAGCGCGGTGCCCTTGGCGGCCCAGTCGCGGGACGAGCCGGAGCCGTACTCCTTGCCGCCCAGGATGACCAGCGGGGTGCCGGCGGCCTGGTAGTTCTGCGAGGCGTCGTAGATGAACGACACCGGCTTGTCGGCCTTGGTGAAGTCGCGGGTGAAGCCGCCCTCGGTGCCCGGCGCGATCTGGTTGCGCAGGCGGATGTTGGCGAACGTGCCGCGGATCATGACCTCGTGGTTGCCTCGGCGCGAGCCGTAGGAGTTGAAGTCACGACGGGCCACACCGTGCTCGGTGAGGTACTGGCCGGCCGGGGTGTCGGCCT
Source organism: Streptomyces lothianensis (assembly GCF_047779955.1). NCBI lineage: Bacteria > Bacillati > Actinomycetota > Actinomycetes > Kitasatosporales > Streptomycetaceae > Streptomyces > Streptomyces lothianensis. The sequence goes on from NZ_JBLMKT010000027.1 coordinate 112,900, forward strand.
TGATCGCACCGGCCGGGGAGATGTGGTCGGTGGTGACCGAGTCGCCCAGCTTGGCGAGGACGCGGGCGCCCTCGATGTCGGAGACCGGGGTGGTCTCCATCGTCATGCCCTCGAAGTACGGGGGCTTGCGGACGTAGGTGGACTCGGCGTCCCACTCGAAGGTGTTGCCGGTCGGGATCGACAGCGCCTGCCACTGGGCGTCACCGGCGAACACGTCCTCGTAGGACTTCGAGAACATGTCCTCGCCGATGGCGTTGGCGACGACGTCGTTGACCTCGGCCTCGGTCGGCCAGATGTCCTTGAGGAAGACCGGGTTGCCGTCCTGGTCGGTGCCGAGGGCTTCCTCGGTGATGTTGACCTTCATCGAGCCGGCGAGGGCGTACGCGACGACCAGCGGCGGGGACGCCAGGTAGTTCATCTTGACGTCGGGGTTGATGCGGCCCTCGAAGTTGCGGTTGCCGGAGAGGACCGAGGTGACGGCGAGGTCGTGGTCGTTGACGGCCTTCGAGACCTCCTCGGGCAGCGGGCCCGAGTTGCCGATGCAGGTGGTGCAGCCGTAGCCGACCAGGTTGAAGCCGACCTTGTCGAGGTACGGGGTGAGGCCCGCCTTGTCGAAGTAGTCGGTGACGACCTTGGAGCCCGGGGCGAGGGTGGTCTTGACCCAGGGCTTGCGGGTCAGGCCCTTCTCGACGGCCTTCTTCGCGACGAGCGCGGCGGCGACCATCACGTACGGGTTCGAGGTGTTGGTGCAGGAGGTGATCGCGGCGACGGTGACGGCGCCGTGGTCGATCTCGTAGGTGGAGCCGTCGGGGGCGGTCACGGTGACCGGCTTCGACGGGCCGCCGTTGGGGTGGTTCACCGGGGCGTCGGAGGCCGGGAAGGACTCCAGGCCCGCCTCGTCGGCGGTGTCCACGTAGTTGAGGACGTCCGTCTTGAACTGCTCGGCGGCGTTCGCGAGGACGATGCGGTCCTGCGGGCGCTTCGGTCCGGCGATCGACGGGACGACCGTGGACAGGTCCAGCTCGAGCTTCTCGGAGAAGTCGGGCTCGGCGGCCGGGTCCAGCCAGAGGCCCTGCTCCTTGGCGTAGGCCTCGACGAGCGCGACCTGCTGCTCGGAGCGGCCGGTGAGCTTCAGGTAGTTCAGGGTCTCGCCGTCGATCGGGAAGATCGCGGCGGTGGAGCCGAACTCGGGCGACATGTTGCCGATGGTGGCGCGGTTCGCGAGCGAGGTGGCGGCGACGCCCTCACCGTAGAACTCGACGAACTTGCCGACGACACCGTGCTTGCGCAGCATCTCGGTGATCGTGAGCACCAGGTCGGTGGCGGTGGTGCCGGGCTTCAGCTCGCCGGTCAGCTTGAAGCCGACGACGCGCGGGATGAGCATCGAGACCGGCTGGCCGAGCATCGCGGCCTCGGCCTCGATGCCGCCGACGCCCCAGCCCAGGACGCCCAGGCCGTTGACCATCGTGGTGTGCGAGTCGGTGCCGACGAGGGTGTCGGGGTAGGCCTGGCCGTTACGGACCATGACCGTACGGGCCAGGTGCTCGATGTTGACCTGGTGGACGATGCCGGTGCCCGGCGGGACGACCTTGAAGTCGTCGAAGGCGGTCTGGCCCCAGCGCAGGAACTGGTAGCGCTCCTTGTTGCGGCCGTACTCCAGCTCCACGTTCTGCGCGAACGCGTCGTTGGTGCCGAACTTGTCGGCGATGACCGAGTGGTCGATGACCATCTCGGCCGGCGAGAGCGGGTTGATCTTGTTCGGGTCGCCGCCGAGCTCCTTGACGGCCTCGCGCATGGTGGCGAGGTCCACGACACAGGGCACGCCGGTGAAGTCCTGCATGATCACACGGGCGGGCGTGAACTGGATCTCCTGCGCGGGCTGCGCCTGGGAGTCCCAGTTGCCGAGGGCGCGGATGTGGTCGGCGGTGATGTTCGCGCCGTCCTCGGTCCTGAGCAGGTTCTCCAGGAGAACCTTGAGGCTGTAGGGAAGGCGTGCGGAGCCCTCGACCTTGTCCAGCTTGAAGATCTCGTACGACTCGTCGCCCACGCGCAGCGTGCTGCGGGCGTCGAAGCTGTTCGCCGACACGACAGTCTCCTTCATATGTGTGCGCGTTCCCACCGCATCCTGCCGCCATGACCTGAGCCCGATCCGCTAAGGTAGGGCTAAGTTAGGCAAGCCTTACCGGTTCGGCCGGGGTGGCGGCTGCGGCACGCCTCGGCAGATATCTCGATGTCGAGATAACTCTAGTACATGACCGCGGCCTGGTCATGCTCAGGCCTGTTGCACTGATCACGTGCGGGCCGCCCGGGGCTCGGCGGCCGCCTGCCCCGGTCGGCCAGTCGGTCACCTGCCCCGGATGGCGCGTCCCATCCTGGTCAGCGCCTCCCGGAGCACCGCTGGTGAGGTGGCGAAGTTCAGCCGGACATGACCTGCGCCGCCAGTTCCGAAGACATGGCCCGAGCTGAGAGCGACCCGTGCGTCATCGAGGAACATCTTCGCCGGTCCGGCCAGTTCGGAGACGATGCCCGGGCTGTCGAGCGGGCGCCGCTCGTGCAGGTCGAGCGCTGTGCAGTCGAGCCAGGCAAGATACGTACCCTCCGGGCGCAGCCAGCGCACGCCCGGCAGATGCTCCTCGATCAGCTTGCCGAGGAGGTCCCGGTTGGCGTCGAGCCCCGCGATCAGCTCGTCGAGCCAGCCGCCGCCCTCGCGGAACGCGGCCGTATGGGCGATGACGCCCAGATGGCTGGGGCCATGGCTCACCTCCTCCGGCAGCCCCGCGAGATCGGCGGCGGCCTCCGGTCCCGCGACGGCGAGGGCCGCCTTGAGGCCCGCGAGATTCCAGGCCTTGGAGGCCGAGGTGAGCGCGAAGGCGTTCTCGGCACCGGGGACACTCAGATACGGGGTGAAGACGGCGCCCGGCAGGACCAGGGGTGCGTGGATCTCGTCCGATACGACGCGTACGCCGTGCCGGCGGGCCAGTTCCGCGACGGTCTCCAGCTCCTGGCGGGTGTGCACCACGCCGGTCGGGTTGTGCGGATTGCTCATCAGGAACGCGGCGCCGCGGCCGCCTTGGCGTGCACGGCGGAACGCCTCCTCCAGGGCGGCGGGGTCGATGCGGCCGTTCCGGTCGAGGGGGGCTTCGAGGACCTCGCGGGCGTCATGTCCCACAAAGGCGTAGAAGGGTGGATATACGGGTGAACAGACCACGACCGCGTCGCCGGGGCGGGTGATCAGGCGGAGGATCTCGACGATGCCGAGCATCACGTCCGGCACGATCGCGGTGCGCTCGACGGCGAGTCCGTCCCACGACCAGCGGTCGGCGGCGAAGGCGGCCAGAGCGTGGGCGTATCCGTCACCTTGTGCGTATCCGGTGTCGCCGAGGTCGACCGCCTCGCGCAGCGCTTCCGCGATCGGCGGGGCGAGGGGCACGTCCATCTCGGCGACCCACAGGGGCAGGACGTCCTCGGCGTGGGTTCGCCATTTCGCGCTGGTGCGGCGGCGGAGTTGGTCCAGGGTGAGCTGGACCAGGGGGTCGGTGCGGAGGGCTTCTGTTGCCTCGTCGGTCGCCATCGGGCCAGGAGATCCGATGGTTGGGGAGAGGTCAATGCGTCTGCCCACAGCCGGGTCAGAGGAAGAGGCGGCTGGCGCCGGCCGCACCGCCCGGGGTCACGGCGTCAGCCGCCCCCGCAGCTCATCCGCCGCGCACGCCACCTCGGCGGCGAGCGCGGCGTGACCGGCGTCACCGGCGTCACCGGCGAGGGCACGGGCCAGGTCCTCGTGCTCGCGCACGACGAAGCGGCCGAGGTTCACCCGGTACAGCCATTCGAGACTGTAGTCCCCGGGCGCGTCCAGGACGGCGCGCAGACGGGACAGCGTGTGGGCAGCCGACTCAAGGTGTCCGGCGCTGCGCTCCAGTTGGGCCAGGTCACGCAGGGCGGAGACGCGGTCCCATGCGGTCTCCTGAAGTGCCGTGCACAGCCGCTGGGCGCGCAGGGCCTGCGGCATATCACCGAGTCGGCCGAAGGCGGACGCGAGGGAGTGGAGCGGATGGGGATCCAGCTTGCCGGGCCTGCGCGGGTCCCGCAGCAGGCTCTGGTCCAGCATCATCTCGTCGAGGCGGCGGATGAGCGGGACACGGGCGTACTCGGTCAGGCCCTGGGCCATGGCCAGATCGATCCAGGTGTCCACGGGTTCGTCGGAGGGGTCGGTGCCGAACATCCACTCGTCCAGCTCCCGCGCCCACCGGCGCAGCGCCCCACCGTCGGCGTCCGGGCCCGGCAGCTCGCTCAGACCGCACGCCGTGTCGAAGTCCGTGCGGCGCACCGCGTCGAGCAGTGGCAGGTCCTCGGCTCTGCCGTGCAGACCTACGAGTACGCAGGTCAGCCTCAGCTCCTCCGTCATCGACGACTCGGCCTCGTAGGGCAGCAGCCTCAGGAGTACGGGGAGGTCCGCGTCCTCGCGGTCGAACTGCGCGGCCCGCAGGGCCAGTCGGCGCCGAACGGGATCGTCCGCCATCGCCTGCCACGCCTCCTCGTCTCCGGCGCGCACCGCCGCGAGGTCGGTTCGGCCGGCCGCCAGGACCGCGTCCCACAGCGGGGGCCGCGGATGGTCGTCGAGGAGCTTGTAGGCGAGGCCCTCGTCCGCGTTCAGGAGGACGTGGTCGGGCTCGGTCCGAAGGAGCGCGGCGTGCAGGAGGCCGATGAGCTCGGCCGGGGAGCGGTCGGGGAAGCCGAGGGCGGTGCGCAGTTCGGTGCGCTCGTCGTCGATGCCGTAGGACTCGCGCAGATCGGCCTCCGTCTCCGTGACGGCGGCCCGTATCGCCTCCTCGCCGTCCTGCGGCGACAGGCCGAGGTGGTCGCGCCAGCCGGGCAGCCCGGTCAGTATGTCGAGCGCCTCGTCGACGGTGGAACCGATGAGGCCGGCGCTGCCCTCCGAGGAGGCATAGAGCACGGCACCGTCGGCACAGCGGAAGTAGGTGCCGCCGGTGTCGTCCCCGGCGAGCACTTCCAGCTCCGCGCCCGAGGCGAGCCGCACGGGCTCGACATGTCCGTGCGCGGCACGGTCGAGGTCGAAGTCGAACGGAAAGGCGGCGAGTGCGGCCAGTCGAGGGGCGCTGCGCAGCAGTCGGAGGGTGTGCTCGGTCACGGCGGCGACCGTAACAGAGCGCCTCGGCCGGGAGGGTGCCGCTCCACCCACCTGCGGCCAACTACCCGGATGGGCGTGTTCCGTTTCCTTCTATCTCACATCCGGTATACGGTCGCGGCATGGCAGACGATTACCTCGAGCGCATCGGCAAGCTCATCCGTGACGCCCGGCAGCATCGGGGCTGGACGCAGTCGCAGTTGGCCGAGGCTCTCGGTACCAGCCAGAGTGCCGTCAACCGCATCGAACGCGGTAACCAGAACATCAGTCTTGAGATGATCGCCCGAATTGGTGAAGCTCTCGACAGCGAGATCGTCTCTCTGGGCTACGCAGGTCCGATGCACCTGAGAGTCGTCGGCGGACGCCGGCTCTCCGGCTCGATCGACGTCAAGACAAGCAAGAACGCCTGCGTCGCGCTGCTTTGCGCCACGCTGCTCAACAAGGGTCGCACCGTGCTGCGCCGGGTGGCGCGCATCGAGGAGGTCTACCGTCTGCTCGAGGTCCTGAACTCCATCGGGGTCCGCGCGCGTTGGATCAACGACGGCAAGGACCTGGAGATCGTCCCGCCGGCCTCGCTCGACATGGGTGCGATCGACGCGGAGGCGGCCCGCCGCACCCGCTCCATCATCATGTTCCTCGGCCCGCTCCTGCACCGCATGGACCGCTTCAAACTCCCCTACGCGGGCGGCTGCGACCTCGGCACACGCACGATCGAGCCGCACATGATCGCACTGCGCCGCTTCGGTCTGGACATCGCGGCGACCGAGGGCCTGTACCACGCCGAGGTGGACCACGCGATCAAACCGGACCGGCCCATCGTGCTGACCGAGCGCGGCGACACCGTGACGGAGAACGCACTGCTCGCGGCCGCCCGCCACGACGGCACGACCGTGATCCGCAACGCCTCGTCCAACTACATGGTCCAGGACCTCTGCTTCTTCCTGGAGGCGCTCGGCGTCAAGGTCGAGGGCATCGGCACCACCACGCTCACCGTGCACGGGCTCGCGAACATCGACGTCGACGTCGACTACTCCCCCTCCGAGGACCCGGTCGAGGCGATGAGCCTGGTCGCCGCTGCCGTGGTGACGGAGTCCGAGCTGACGATCCGCCGGGTGCCGATCGAGTTCATGGAGATCGAGCTGGCGGTCCTGGAGGAGATGGGTCTCGACCACGACCGCTCGGCGGAGTACGCGGCGGACAACGGCCGTACGCGCCTCGTGGACCTGACCGTGCGGCCCTCCAAGCTGGAGGCGCCGATCGACAAGATCCACCCGATGCCGTTCCCGGGTCTGAACATCGACAACGTCCCGTTCTTCGCGGCGATCGCGGCGACGGCCCAGGGGCAGACCCTGATCCACGACTGGGTCTACGACAACCGCGCGATCTACCTCACGGACCTGGGCCGCCTCGGCGGCCGCCTCCAGCTCCTCGACCCGCACCGGGTCCTGGTGGAGGGCCCGACGCGCTGGCGCGCCGCCGAGATGATGTGCCCGCCGGCGCTGCGCCCCGCGGTCGTCGTCCTCCTGGCGATGATGGCGGGCGACGGCACCTCGGTGCTGCGCAACGTCTATGTCATCAACCGGGGTTACGAGGATCTCGCGGAGCGCCTCAACTCGGTGGGTGCACAGATCGAGACATTCCGGGATATCTAGCCAGGAATGTTCCGTCGGATCGCGATGGAACAGGCATCTTGGACGGAACAGGCATCTTGGGAGGCGGGGCGCGGGCCGACCCGGGGCGCGCGCTTCGCCGGGGCGCGGGGTGGGCTACGGGTGCGTGCGCTCGCCTCCGGTCTGGCCGTAGACATCGTTGACGATCTTCTGCGCCAACCGCGTGTATTCCTGGGGACCTTCGGCACGCATCCACAGCATCAGGCCGCGCGTCACGTCGGAGGACCGGTACGACCACGCCCGCCACAGGGACATCGCGTAGCGCGGTTCACCACCGCTGCGGAAACTTCGGGTCGCGTAGTGCGTCTCCGCGTCGGCCCGCTGCCATGTTTCGCGCCCCCTCTCTTCCTCAGGGATCAGCGCACGGAGCGTGTCGGCCTCCTTGTCGCTGCAGGAGGTGCCGCAGATCATGAGAGCGACATGGAACGAGAACGACGCCTCTTCACGGTGTTCCGGCACGCCCAGGCACCAGTCAGGCGGGTGGGCATGGGCCAATGGGCCTTCGGCGAGGAGGCCGTCGCAGTCAGGTTGGTACGCGCAGCGGTACTCGATGACGGAGTCATCGCCCGCCCCCGCCGTCCTGCAGTCCAGGCGCTTCGGCGCGCGGAACGCGAAGGGAAGTCCTGCCGGCCGCCACAGGTGTGAGCGCTCCCGCCCCTCCCATGTGGCTCCGTACACCGACCGTGGTTCGCCCTTCGAACGGCGGTAGTACGCGAAGCGCGTATCGTCCGTCGGCAGCCTGGTGGCCGGGAGGTCACCAAGACTTGCAGCCCCGATCTGCTTCCCCTCGCTCGTGACCGCTTTGTCCAGGTGGGCCGCGTCCAGTACGTGGCGGATCAGGATACGGGCCACTTGCGTGACACGCTCCTTGGTGGCGAACTCCTCGACGTACAGCACACTGATGAGCGCGTTGCCGTACCGCACGCCGACCTGGGACACCCACGGGCGGGCCAGGAAGTCCATGTAGTCGCCGTACCGAAGGCCGCCTTGCCACACCGCCTCGTAGGCCTCGTCCCCCAGACCGTGCAGTGCCCGGGCGTGCCGGCTGATCTTCTTATCGAATCCGAAGGACTGCTTCGCCGACGCCACAGGATCAGCGATGATCTCCTTGCCGCCGTACCGGAATACCGGCTCCTTGACTTCGGCCCTGACCGATATCCTCACGTCACGCGCGAATGGCGACTCCTGGCCGATCAGGCACGCGCGGCTGTCGTTCCAGGGCTCCTTACGGGCATCCTCCATGACCTGATCCAGGACCGCCTCCCCAAGGAGCGAGCATGCGGCGGGCACGGAGGTCACGGGACCCGGCAGTGGCGGCGTCTTCAGGGCCGCCGCGCCGACCGCGGCCAGCGCCGCGAAGGTCACCAGGCCCATCGCCGCGGACAAGGCTTTGATCACCCGACGGCGGGCACGGCGCGGCGCGGGTGCGCGGCCGTCCCCCTTCGGGACCTCCTTGGCAAGGTGGTCGCGCAGCTCGATGTGACGGAACTGGTAGAGCCCGCCGGACTGGCGCAGGATCCCGCGCCGGTGCGCGTCCGCCAGGAACTTCATCGTCTGACGGGGGAGTTCGCCCGTCAGCGCCAGCCAGTGGCGGGCCACCCAGTATCGGCCCCAGGCGGACGCGGCGACCACATAGTTCAGCAGCCCGAGCAGCACCCCGAGGACGACGACGGCCCACAGACCGAGCGTCACCGAATGCCTGCCCCCGAATATCTGCCAGACCCCGAGCAGCGGCACCGGCAGCAGCAGCGGCGCCAACGGCGTCGAGGCGAGGTTGTCGTCGACCGCGGCCAGCGGGCCGAAGGCCAGCGTGGAACTTCGGTCGTCGCGCAGCAACTGGCCCGGTGAGCGGGCCAGCGCGGGATCGGCGGGCCGCCGCAGCGCGCCCACGATCCGCAGCACGAGGCCATACAGGGCGAACACGCTGATCACTGCCATGAGGACGAACCACGGGCCCGGATCACGCGGGACGAACGCCGCGGCCGCCCACGCCGCCGCCAGGAGGATCGTCCAGGTCCAGCCCGCACGGCTCCGCAGCCGACGCCGCACCGCGCCCCGGCCGGGCGGCGAAAGGCAGTGCGGGGCATGCCACCAGGCGGCGCGCTTGTCCAGGGCCGCCCAGCACAGGGCGAACAAGCACCCCAAGGCGTAACCCCCCGCGACCGACAGGCCCACGTGGGACGTCCACCAGGGCTCCCCGAACGGCACCGACCACACGGCGGCCACTGCGACGGCGTAGGCCGGAAGCAGGGCAAGAGCCCGCACGAGCCCGGGCACCCGCTCGTGCAGGCGCCACCAGGCCAGCTCCGTGTCGTTCGTCTCCTTCATGCTGCGCGCCAGATATCCGGCCCACTGCCGTGCCTCGTCCGGATCCCAGCCGCCGTGCAGGGCTCGGGCGTCGCGGGACCGGCTGTACGCCACGTCGAGGAAGGAGTCGTACAGATGGGCCTCCAGTGCCGGTGCGTCCGCGAACCGCCCTGGCTCCAGAAGCTGCTGTGGCCGCTCGCGCCCTTCGTCGTAGGCCGTCCGGGCGAGCACGATCATCAGGGGCACCCGCAGCACATCACGCAGCATCGCGACTTCGGGAGTGTCACCCTCCTCATCCGCTCGGAGCCGCTCCGCGATCGTTCGCCACCTCGCCTGCCGGTTCCCCGCGCACAGATACGCCGCCATGGCGTCCGGGCCCAACGGCCGCAGGGTCGTCTCGGTGCGCTGAAACGTACTGTCCTCGACCACGTGCTCGACATATGCCTCGACACGGCTGGTGAGCACGAAGGGGGTACGAGCCGGCATGGCCCGCAGCTGCGCGAAGGCCTCGGCACGCACTCCTGCGGGGAGTTCATCGAACCCGTCCAGCACGGGAAGCACCCGCCCGGTCTGGAGGAGGTGCAGGGCGATCCGCTCGGCGTCCGCCCCCGCCACCGGAGTGCAGGCTTCCGGATAATCCAGCGCGAGCAGACCCGCCACCCACTCCATCAGCCCCAGGCGCGAGTCCCAGGAAGCGAGCTGAACAATGACGGGAACAGGTTCGCCCCTGTCGTCGGTCCATACCTCCAACAACTCCTGGGCAAGCCGCAGCATCAGCACGGACTTGCCCGCTCCCGCACCTCCGAGGACGACCAGGCGCCGATCGCGCACCCCCGTGAAGTACTCGGAGATGGACGCCGCTTCCGCGGTTCCGGCACCCTCCCAGGTGACCTCGATGGGTTCCGGATCCTGCACCTGACCGAGGCGCTCGTCCTGCGCGTATGTGAGACGCAGCCCCTCGGCCAGGTCCGCGGTGGCGCGCGTGAGGTTCTTCTCCGTGAGCCAGTTGCGCTCTCGGCGTGCCTGCCGTCGAGCCGTGATGCGGCTGACGAACTCCGTCACCAGGACGGCGGCGAGGAGCGCCCAGCCGACTGTCGTAGGCCCGACGCCGTACCCGGGCGGGAACGGAAGCTCTGGTTCGGCCACCACAAGCACCACCGCCAGGGCAGCCACCGCAGACCTGGCTCCGACGCCGACCGCGATCGCCAATCGCTCCACGGTGCCCGCCTGGATGACGGTCCCCTGGGTGCCGCCCGACACCTCGTTGTGCGGCGCGCCCGGCCGTCGTCGACGCACCCTCGCCCGCCGTATCAGCCGAAATCGATGGTGCCGTTGATGTCCCGCGCCTGGATGACCGTCTCCTGGGTGCCACCGGAGATCTCGTTGTGCACGTCCCCCGAGCCGGTGCGCACCCTCGGTGCCGTCGTCCCCCAGGCCGCGAGCTCCTCGGCGAACTCCGGGTCCTGCCGCGCGCGCAGCCGCAGCGCCACGACCAGCTCACGGGCCCGGTCGGCGTCCTCCGGCGCCCCTTCGAACGCCATCAACTCACCCTCGGCCGACTGTGGTTGTTCATCACGCGCCGAAGACCGGCGCCGCACCAGCGCGCGCAGCCCCTCCCACGCCTGATGCCCCGCGGCACCGGCTGACCCGCCCGCCAGCGCCATCAGGAGTTCCGCCGTGACCGATTCCATGGGCCCTCCACCGAACTACATGATTGTGGCGTCTTGAGTGATAACGCCACCGCGTCACCCGCTGGTTCCCGCAGCCACACTCATCGCACGCCCGCCTGGATCCGGGCAAGGCTCAATCCAGCGCCGCCACCCCGTCCAGTTCCACCAGGCACTCGGCGTCCCACAGGCGGGTCGTGCCGATGACCGCCATGGCGGGGTAGTCGCGGCCCGCCAGGCGGTGCCAGATGCGGCCGAGTTCGTGGGCGTGATGGCGGTAGTCGGCCACGTCCGTGGGGTAGACGGTGACGCGGGCGAGGTCGTGCGGGGTGCCGCCCGCCGCCGCGAGGGCGGTCAGGAGGTTGCGCAGGGCCTGTTCGAACTGCTCGGGGAGGGTCTCGCCGACCACCTTGCCGTCCGTGTCGAGGGCGGTCTGGCCCGCCAGGAAGACCAGGCGGGAGCCCGTCACCGTCACCGCGTGGGAGAAGCCGGTGGGCGGGGAGAGTTCGGCGGGGTTGATACGTTCCAGGCTCATGCGGAACCGGTCTCCTCGGCAGGGGTGGGTGACTTGTAGAGCTCCTTCGCGATGATCTCGCGCTGAACCTCCGTGGCGCCTTCGTAGATACGGGGCGCACGGACCTCGCGGTAGAGATGTTCGAGCAGGTGGCCGCGGCGCAGGGCGCGGGCGCCGTGCAGTTGCACGGCCGCGTCGACCACCTGTTGCGCGGTCTCCGTGGCGAGCAGTTTCGCCATGGCCGCGCGGCGCGGGACGTCCGGGTCACCCCGGTCGTGCGCGGCGGCCGCGGCGTAGACGAGGAGGCGGGCCGCCTCGGTGCGCGTGGCCAGTTCGGCGACCTGGTGGGCGACCGCCTGGAGGTCCTTGAGGACGCCACCGAACGCCTCGCGGCCGGCCGTGTGTTCCAGCGTCGCGTCGAGCGCCGCCTGTGCCATGCCCACCGCGAACGCGCCCACGCTCGGGCGGAAGAGGTTCAGGGTGGTCATGGCGACACGGAAGCCGCGGTCCGCTTCGCCGAGGACGTCGGATGTGTCCACCGGTACACCGTCGAAGGTGAGGGAGCCGATCGGGTGCGGGGAGAGCATGTCCAGCGCCTCGCCGGTCAGTCCGGGCCGGTCGGCCGGTACGAGGAACGCGGTGACTCCGCGGGAGCCCGCACCCGGGTTCGTACGGGCGAATACGGTGTAGAAGTCGGCGCCGGGCGCGTTGGAGATCCAGCATTTGGAGCCGGTCAGACGCCAGCCCCCGGCGCCGTCCGGGCGCGCCTCGAGCGCGAGCGCCGCCGCGTCCGAGCCCGCGCCGGGCTCGCTGAGCGCGAAGGCGGCGACCGCGCGTCCGGCGGAGACCTCCGGCAGCCAGCGGGCGCGCTGGGCGTCGGTGCCGTGGTAGTGGACCGGATACGCGCCGAGGCCCTGGAGCGCGAGGGCCGTCTCGGCCTCCGTACAGCCGTACGCGAGCGATTCGCGCATCAGGCAGAGGTCGAGCGAGCCCGAGGTGAACAGGCGGGCGAGAAGTCCCAGTTCGCCGAGTGCGGCGACCAGCGGACGGTTGACCTGACCCGGCTCGCCCGCCTCCGCGAGCGGACGCAGACGCTGTGCGGCCAGCGTGCGCAGTTCCTCGCACCACCGGACCGACTTCGGGTCCAAGGCGAATTCCGGCACCGTACCTCTCCCTCCGACGGGTGTATCGCGCACCGTTGACTGTCGTCATCATCACGATACGCTTTTCGCGCGACCCCACCACAACCAAGGGGCAGCCACATGGAGCCGACACCGCTCAGCCCGTCCGCCCACGCCGACACCTTTGCGCGGGACCATCTGCCGCCCGCCGACCAGTGGCCGGACCTCACTTTCGACCTGCCCGAACTGCACTATCCCGACCGCCTCAACTGCGGTGCGGAGCTGCTCGACACCACGATCGAACGCTTCGGCGCCGCGCGGCCCGTCTTCCGTACCGACTCCGGTGAGGTGTGGACGTACGGACAGCTGCAGGGGTACGTGGATCGCATCGCGCATGTGCTGACCGCGGAGCTCGGGGTCGTTCCCGGCAACCGGGTACTGCTGCGCGGGCCGACGTCCCCCTGGCTCGCGGCCTGCTGGCTCGCGGTGATGAAGGCGGGCGGCGTCGCCGTGACGGTGCTGGCACAGCACCGGGCCCAGGAACTCGCCACGATGTGCGAGATCGCCCGGGTCACGCACGCGCTCTGCGATTCCCGTTTCCTCGCCGACCTCAAGGACGTGCCCGGACTACGGGTCACGCCGTTCGGCGGGTCCGGCGAGGACGATCTCCTGCGCCTCGCCGAGGGGCACCCCGATGCGTTCGCGCCGGTCGCCACCGCGGCGGACGATGTGGCGCTGATCGCGTTCACCAGCGGCACGACGGGACGGCCCAAGGGCTGTATCCACTTCCACCGCGATGTCCTCGCCATCGCGGACACCTTCTCGAAGCATGTGCTGAAGCCGGAGCCGGAGGATGTCTTCGCGGGCAGTCCCCCGCTGGGCTTCACCTTCGGGCTCGGCGGCCTCGTCATCTTCCCGATGCGGGCCGGTGCGAGCTCGCTGCTGCTCGAACAGGCCGGCCCCAAGCAGCTGTTGCCCGCGATCGCCGGACACGGGGTCTCGGTCCTGTTCACCGCGCCGACCGCGTACCGGGCGCTCCTTGAGGAGATCGGCAAGGGCGCGGACGTGAGCACGCTCAGGCGCTGCGTGTCCGCCGGCGAGAACCTGCCGCAGGCGACCTGGCAGAGCTGGCACGAGCGGACCGGGCTGAAGATCATCAACGGGATCGGGGCGACCGAACTGCTCCATATCTTCATCTCCGCCGCCGATGACGCCATCCGCCCCGGCATGACCGGCACCCCGGTCCCCGGCTGGTCCGCGCGCGTGGTGGACGGCGAAGGGAAGCCGGTCGCGGACGGGGAGCCGGGGCTGCTCGCGGTGCGCGGTCCGGTCGGCTGCAGGTATCTCTCGGATCCGCGGCAGCGCGAGTACGTACAAGGCGGCTGGAACATCACCGGCGATACGTATGTCCGCGAGCCGGACGGCTACTTCCGCTATGTGGCCCGGGCGGACGACATGATCATCTCGGCCGGGTACAACATCGCGGGCCCCGAGGTCGAGGACGCGCTGCTGAGGCACCCCGATGTGCTCGAAGCGGCGGTCGTCGGACAGCCGGACGAGCTGCGCGGGCAGGTGGTCGCCGCGTATGTGGTGCTGCGGGACGGGGTGCCCGGTGACGAGACGACGGCCCAGGTGCTGCGCGACTTCGTCAAGGGCGAGCTCGCGCCGTACAAATGCCCGCGCCTGATCGAGTTCCCCGAGGCCCTGCCGCGTACGCCGACGGGCAAGCTGCAGCGCTTCAGGCTGCGTGTGGCCGAGTGAGCGGGCGGGGACACCCGTCGCCCGGGCCGGCCGGGTGAGCGGGCGAGGGCACCCCGGGGGCTCGACGGCCGAAGCGCGGGTGACGGCCCGCATGGCAGAGTGATCACGTGGCAGAGCAGCAGACACCGCGGTCCCTGATCGTCAGCTTCTACGGGGCCTACGGGCGCCGGATCCCGGGACCGGTTCCGGTCGCCGAGCTGATCCGGCTGCTCGCCGCGGTCGGCGTGGACGCGCCTTCGGTGCGCTCCTCGGTCTCGCGGCTGAAGCGGCGCGGGCTGCTGGTGCCGGAGCGCACCCGGGAGGGCGCCGCGGGCTATGCGCTCTCGGCCGAGGCGCGGCGGCTGCTCGACGACGGGGACCGGCGGATCTACGCCGCCGGTCCGCCGGCGCGCGAGGAGGGCTGGGTGCTCGCGGTGTTCTCGGTGCCGGAGGCCGAGCGCAGCAAACGGCACGTCCTGCGCTCCCAGCTGACGCGGCTCGGCTTCGGTACGGCGGCGCCCGGGGTGTGGATCGCGCCGGCCCGGCTGTACGAGGAGACCCGGAACACCCTTGAACGGCTGCAGCTCGCCCCGTATGTGGATCTGTTCAGGGGCGAGCACCTGGGCTTCGCGGCGACGGCCGATGCGGTGGCGCGCTGGTGGGACCTCGATGCGCTGGCGAAGCTGCACGCCGAGTTCCTGCAGCGGCACGAGCCGGTGCTTGCGGCATGGGAGGCGCGCGAGGACACGCCCGCCGAGGAGGCCTACCGGGACTATCTGCTCGCCCTGGACTGCTGGCGGCAGCTGCCGTACGCCGATCCGGTGCTGCCCGCGGGACTGCTGCCCGGCGACTGGCCGGGGGGCAGGTCGGCGGAGGTGTTCGGGCGGCTGCACGGGCGGTTGCGGGATGCGGGGGCGGGGTTCGTGGGCGGGGGCGGGGGCGGTCAGAACTGACGGGTACTTGGACAGACCCCGCCCTCCCCAGCGACAAGATCGGTCAACAGGTCGGGCGGGACGTACGCGAGGCCGCCGAGTGGTCCGGTTCCTCCGCGATCTCAGCACCCGGCGCGGCGGCGAGGGTCTCGCCGCCGCGCCGGTACCTCTTCGTCCGACTGGACGCCCTGCCGGCCGGCCTCTCCTGTGGGAGGCTGCTCGCCACCGGCCTCGTCAGGACCGGACGACGCCTTGACCCACACGGCCGAGGGTTGGCGGATCTCCCGTCATCCCGTCGCCGTGGTCTCGGCCGTACAGGAGCAAACGATCAGCGGAACCGGCTCAAGGCTTCCCGCTGATCGTGCACGGGCGGGGCACGCAGCACACGTCGGTTCCAGACGGCTTGGGCCGGCTTGGTCAGCCGGTCAACGCCTCGCGGACGAGGGCGGTGTCCACGAACTGCTCGAAGCGGACGATCAGTCCGCCGCGGACGACGAAGTGGTGGGCGACTCGGACGTTGATTGCCTTGTGGGTGACCTTGTGGGTGGCGGTGTAGCGGGCGAGGACGACGACGTTATCGCCGTCGACGACGTAGGTGTCGTCGTGCGCTGTCCAGCCGTCCCACTCCTTGGCCAGCTGATCCATCACGCCCGCGGTGACGCCGTCGGGGGTGCGGTAGGTGCCCGCCAGGGGGAAGCCGGCCATTTCCGTCCACTCCACGTCGGGGGCGAGGGTGGCACGCAGGGCGGCGAGGTCTCCGGCCGCGGAGGCCAGGTACTGGCGTCGTACGACGTCGGCGGGTGCGGTGGAAGTGGCGAACTCGCCCATTGTCAGCCCCACTTCATTTCGCCCTTGGCGACCTTCGCCCCGAGCTGAGCGGCGATCAGCATGCCGTTGTCGGGGTAACGCTTGACGAGCGCCTCGGTCAGTGCGGCGCCGTCGGCCGCCTTGCCGAGCTCCTCCTCGAAGGCGACCAGGTAGTCGCGGGTGGCGGTGATGGCGGAGGCGTCGGCGGCCGTGGCGGGCAGCCGGTGCCCGGGGACGACCAGCTCCGGCCGGAGGGCGGCCATCTCGTCCAGGAGCTCGATCCAGACGGAGCGGTCCTCGGGGGTGGGGGTGTCGGCGACCCAGACGTGCTCCTGTTGGAAGAGCAGAACGCCGCCGAGGAGGGCGCGGTGCTCGGCCTGCCACAGGTAGTGGCGGTCGGGCAGGCCGGCCGGGCCGCCCCTGAGCTCGAAGCGGTGGCCTTCGAGGGTGAGGTCGCCGGTCAGCGGGGTGAGGTCGACCAGGCGGGTGGGCAGGTTCGGGCCGAGGTCCTCCCATGCCTTGAGCTTGCCCTCGTAGGAGTGCTTGATGTGCTCGATGACGACCGGGGTGGCGACGAAGACGGCGTCGGGGAAGGCGTCGGCGATCACCTCGGCGCCGAAGTAGAAGTCCGGGTCGCCGTGGCTGACGAAGACGGTGGTCAGCTTCTTGCCGGAGTCGAGGATCTCGGCGGCGAGGCGGTGGCCGTCGGCCCGGGTGAAGGCGGCGTCGACCAGCAGGGCCTCCTGCTCACCGGTGACCAGCGTGGCGGTCTTGTTCTTGCTGCCGGCCGGGAAGGCGAGGTCGAGGACCTTGAAGGAGAGGGTGCTCATGCGGGGCCTCCTGGGGAATGGGAATTCAGCGGGTGAAGGTGCGGTGGTCAGGGCGCGGTGGTCAGGGCGCGGTGGTCAGAGCGGCCATTCGCCGGTCGATCTCGCCGGCGGTGGCGTGGCCATGGGCCAGGACGGCGACTCGCTCGCCGTCGACAGCGAGCAGGGTGGGGAAGCCGGTGACGCCCAGTTCGGCGGAACGGTGGAAGTCGTCCGCCGCCGCGTGGTGCGCCTCGGGCGCGTCGAAGGCTGCGACGACGGTGTCGGCGTCCAGACCGGCCTCTCCGGCGACCTTCCGGTAGGTCGCGGGGTCGGAGAGGCTGAGGCCGTCGACGTAGAAGGCATGCTGGAGGACGCCGGCCAGTTCCGCCGCACGGTCGGGCGCCGCCCGGCGCAGGGCGACGACGCCGCGCGCGGCGGCCTCGGAGTCCATCACGAACGATCCGTCGGCGATCAGCCGCTCGTAGCCCTCGCCGAACTCGGCGCCGGTCAGCTCGGCGATCCGGGCGTTGGAACCCTGGACGTAGCCGAACTCGCGGATCGGCACCCGGCGTGCCCCGGTGAACAGGCCGCCGGAGACCACCTCGACCGGCAGCTCGGGATGACGGGAGACGACCTCGCGCAGAGTTCCGGAGAACCCGTGTGACCAGCCGCAGTAGGCGTCGAAGACGTAGACGAGCTTCATCGAAGGCCCCGGCAAAGGTGTGGCGCCCGCCGAATGCGAGCGGTTCGTCTGAGGAAACAGTAACTGACCAGTCAGATATTTCTTTGCCGGTATGACGCCAGCCACGCCGAGCAATTCTCGCGCCAGTTGATCAGTGAGGTCGCACGGCCGCAGCCCGCGGGGGGCCGTTCAGGGCAGGCGGGGCAACGCGTCCCGCGCCGAGTGGCTCAGGATCCGCAGGTCCTCGGCGAACCGCTCCCGGTCCTCGGGCGGCAGCGGCGCCAGAAAGTAACGCCGGATGTTCTCCACGTGTACCCGGGACGCCCGCACTGTGGTCTCCTCCCCGAGCCGGGTCAGCCGTACCAGCCGCCCACGCCTGTCACCGGGCTCCTCGGCTCGCTCCACCAGCCCGGCCGCCTCCATCCGGTCCACCAGACGCGTCGCCCCACCCGTGGTCAGCACCTGCTCCTGGGCGATGGCCCGCATCTGCAGCCCGGGGTCGCCCGCCCGCCCGAGAATGAGCAACACCTCGAACATCAGATGGCTGATGCCGCACTCCAGCTCCAATGACCGCCCGAGGAGGTACTCCAACCGGTTCGCCGCCCCCTGCAACCGCCCGAACGCCAGCACCAGCGCATTGTCCGCGGCCTCCTTCGGCGACGAGATCTCCGCCGGCTCTTCCACGTTCCCACCGCCCGACCAGTCCTCCACACCATGCATCCACCGATCATGCCTTGCGCGGCCTCGGGTCCTCACTGTGCCGGAAAGTGCGGAAGGCCCGGGTGGTGTCGCCGGATGCCTTCCGGCCGCCGAAGTCGCCCCCCCCCCGCTGCCCCGTGGCGGCCCTTGTCTTCGGTGAGCGCGATCACGAGCAGGCCGTGGCATTTGTGCTTGCCGGTCGGCGCGCGGCGATCCGTTCCAGTAGCTCGCGGTCCACCATGCCCCGGAACGTACGAGCATCGCGGGCCGGAACGGGCCGGAAGAACGGGCCGGAACGGGCCGGAAGAACGGGCCGGAACGGGCCGGAACCCGCGAGGACCTCCCTGCCCGACGATCTACACGGCAGACTGCCGTGCGCGACCAGCACGAGCACCACCCCGGCACGGAGTCACACCAAGCCCGTGACCTGTCACTTCACGATGCACACCGCTCACTGACAACACCCCCGTCACTCCAGCCGCAACCGCGGCTTCGGCGCATCCGTGCGCCCCGTCTGCGGGCGGCGGCTGCCCGCCCGGTACGGGAGCGGCCAGACGGCGCCGGGGCCGGAGTAGCCCTGCTCGGCGGCCGCGTGCAGGGTCCAGTGCGGGTCGTAGAGGTGGGGCCGTGCGAGGGCGCACAGGTCGGTGCGGCCCGCCAGGATCAGCGAGTTGACGTCGTCCCATGAGGAGATCGCACCGACCGCGATCACCGGGATGCCGGTCTCCTGCCGGATCCGGTCGGCATACGGCGTCTGGTACGAGCGCCCGTACGCGGGCCGTTCCTCGGCCACCACCTGCCCGGTCGACACATCGACGGC
The DNA here is from genome assembly GCF_047779955.1 of Streptomyces lothianensis. NCBI lineage: Bacteria > Bacillati > Actinomycetota > Actinomycetes > Kitasatosporales > Streptomycetaceae > Streptomyces > Streptomyces lothianensis. The sequence continues at coordinate 131,811 of NZ_JBLMKT010000027.1, forward strand.
GTCCGCGCCATGGGCGGCGAAGGCGCGGGCGATCTCCACCGCGTCGTCGCCGCTCGTGCCGCCCTCGGCCCAGTCCGTCGCGGAGATCCGTACGGTCATCGGCCGGTCCTCGGGCCAGACGGCGCGTACCGCGTCGAAGACCTCCAGCGGGTAGCGGAGCCGGTTCTCCAGCGAGCCGCCGTACTCGTCGGAACGCCGGTTCGTCAGCGGGGAGAGGAAGCCGGAGAGGAGATAGCCGTGCGCGCAGTGCAGTTCGAGCAGGTCGAAGCCGCAGCGGGCGGCCCGCCGGGCGGCTGCGGCGAACTGCTCGCGGATCTCGCCGAGTTCGCCGCGGGTCAGTTCGTGCGGAATCTGGCTGCCCGGTCTGTACGGGAGGGGGGACGGTCCCGAGACGGGCCAGTTGCCCTCGTCGAGGGGTTCGTCGATGCCCTCCCACATCAGCTTCGTGGAGCCCTTGCGGCCGGAGTGGCCGAGCTGCAGGCCGATCGCCGTGCCGGGGGCCTGGGCGTGCACGAACTCGGTGACGCGCGTCCAGGCCGCGGCCTGGTCGGTGTTCCACAGGCCCGCGCAGCCGGGGGTGATTCGGCCCTCGGGGCTGACGCAGACCATCTCGGTCATGACCAGGCCGGCTCCGCCGAGCGCCCGCGCGCCGAGGTGGACGAGGTGGAAGTCGCCGGGGAGGCCGTCGACGGCCGAGTACATGTCCATGGGTGAGACGACCACGCGGTTGCGCAGTTCGAGGGCGCCGATCCGCAGCGGGGTGAACATCGGCGGGGTGTCCGGCGGGCAGCCGAACTCGCGCTCCACCTCCGCCGTGAACCGCGGATCGCGCAGCCGAAGGTTGTCGTGGGTGACGCGGCGGCTGCGGGTCAGCAGGTTGAAGGCGAACTGCCGTGGCGACTGGTCGACATAGCGTTTGATCCCCTCGAACCATTCGAGGCTCGCTCGGGCCGCCCGCTGCGTGGAGGTGACGACGGGGCGCCGCTCCTCCTCGTAGGCCTTCAGCGCCTGCCCGATCGTGGGCTGTTCCTCCAGGCAGGCGGCGAGCGCGAGGGCGTCCTCGACGGCCAGTTTGGTGCCGGAGCCGATGGAGAAGTGTGCGGTGTGCGCGGCGTCGCCGAGCAGCACCGTGTTGCCGTGCGACCAGCGCTCGTTGACGACCGTACGGAAGCGGATCCAGGTGGAGTTGTTGGATCTGAGCGGGCGGCCGTCGAGGGCGTCGGCGAAGAGTTTCGCGCAGCGCTCGACCGAGGCGCGCTCGTCGAGCCCTTCGAAGCCGGCGGTCTGCCAGACCTCTTCGCGCATCTCCACGATGACGGTGGACTCGTTCTCGCTGAACGGGTAGCCGTGCAGCTGCATCACACCGGCGTCGGTCTCGGCGATCTCGAAGCGGAAGGCGTCGAAGGCGAAGTCGGCGGCCAGCCAGATGTAGCGGCAGCGGTGTTCCTCGATGCGAGGTCCGAAGGCCTCGCGGTGGGCCTCGCGGGTGGCGCTGTGCACGCCGTCGGCGGCGATCACCAGGTCGTACGTGCTGCTCAGCTCGGCGGCGGGCGGCGCCTCGCTGCGGAAGCGGAGCTCGACGCCGAGCTCGCGGCAGCGTTCGTGCAGGATCTGCAGGAGCCGTTTGCGGCCGAGTGCGGCGAAGCCGTGGCCGCCGGAGGTGGAGCGGTGGCCACGGTGCACGATGTCGATGTCGTCCCAGCGGACGAACTCGCGCTGCATCGCCGCGTGGACGACGGGGTCGGCGTGTTCGATGCCGCCGAGTGTCTCGTCGGAGAGGACGACGCCGAAGCCGAAGGTGTCGTCGGGGGAGTTGCGCTCCCAGACGGTGATCTCGCGGGCCGGGTCGAGGCGTTTGAGCAGCGCGGCGGCGTACAGTCCGCCGGGGCCGCCGCCGATGACGGCGACGCGCAGTGGTGCCTGTCCGGCGCGCGTCCGCCCGGCCTCCTGGGGCGCCTTCCCGGCCGCTTCCGGCGTCCGCCCGGCCTCTTCCGGCGTCCGCCCGGCCTCTTCGGGCGCCTGCCCTGCCTCCTCGGGCGTCCGCCCGGTTCCGTGGGGTGCCCGAGCCGCGCTCATGCTCACTTCCCCTGCCACTTCGGCGGGCGCTTCGCCGTGAACGCGGCGTGGAACTCGGCGTAGTCCTCGCCGTTCATCAGCAGCGCCTGGGTCGCCGCGTCCATCTCCACGGCCGCCGCGAGCGGCATGTCGAGTTCGGCCGTGAGCAGCGCCTTCGTCTGGGCGTACGCGAGGGCCGGGCCCTCGGCGAGGCGGTGGGCCAGGGCCTGGGCGGCCTCGTCGGCGCCGCCCTCGTCGACCATCTCGCTGATCAGGCCGATCCGCTCGGCCTCCGGGGCGCGTACGGTGTCGCCGAGCATCAGCAGCCGGGTCGCGTGGCCGAGGCCGACGACCCGCGGCAGCAGATACGCGGCCCCCATGTCGCCGCCGGACAGTCCGACCTTCGTGAACAGGAAGGCGAAACGGGCCGTGGGGTCGGCGATCCGGAAGTCCGCGGCGAGCGCGAGCACGGCGCCCGCACCCGCGGCGACACCGTGCAGCGCGGCGATCACGGGGAAGGGGCATTCGCGGATCGCCCTGACGACCTGTCCGGTCATCCGGTTGAAGTCGAGCAGCTGCGAGGTGTCCATGGCGAGGGTCTCGCCGATGATCTCGTCGACGTCCCCGCCGGAGCAGAAGCTCCGTCCCTCGCCCGCGAGGACCAGCGCGCGGACGAATTTCTCGCGCGAGAGCTCGGCGAGCAGGTCGCGCAGATCGGCGTAGGCGCCGAAGGTCAGGGCGTTGAGCTTCTCGGTGCGGGCGAGCGTGACGGTGGCGACGGCGCTCTCGTCGATGCTCACCCGCAGGTGCTGCCACTTCGGGGTACGGGGCGCGGAACCGGTGAAGGGGCTCATAGCTCGGGCTCCTGGGGGTGGGTGACCTCGCTGGGCGGCCCTAAGAAGTTATCACTCCGAAGTGACTGTCGTCACGAGTGCGCGATACCAGCCGGAAGTCCCCCCGGTACGGGACGTCCGCCCCTGCGAACCCCGGTCCGCCGGCACTACTGACCCTGGAGTTATCTTCATACGGTTGAAAGCAGGACAGCCTGCCTCCGAACGGAACCGCCGTGCATGAATCCCCCGCCTCCTGGCGTATCGCACTGCCGCACACCGCCGCGGCCGTGCCCGTCGCCCGCGCCCTGGTCCGTACGGCACTGCACGAACTCGACGCCTGGCACTCCGCCGACTGCGACACCGCGGAGCTGCTCACCGCCGAGCTCGTCGCCAACGCCGTCGAGCACACCTCCGGCGCATCGCCGATCGAGCTGGTCGTGGAGCTGCTGCCCTCCGGCTGCCAGGTCGAGGTGCACGACTGCTCCCCCAGGCCGCCCGGCGATCTGACCTGCCCGCAGCCCGCGGGTGAGCCGGACCCCTGGCAGGAGCACGGGCGCGGGCTGCTCCTGATCCGCGCACTGAGCCAGGCATGCGGACACCGCCTCACCGAGTCCGGCAAGGCGGTGTGGTTCACGCTTCCGGCACGAGCGGCGGCCTGAAGGGCCGGTCAGGCGAGCGTCGCCACCATGACGGCCTTGATGGTGTGCAGCCGGTTCTCCGCCTCGTCGAAGACCACCGAGTGCGCCGACTCGAAAACCTCGTCGGTGACTTCGAGCGAGTCGAGGCCGTACCGCTCGTTGATCTCCCGGCCGACCTTGGTGCCGAGGTCGTGGAAGGCCGGCAGACAGTGCAGGAACTTCACGTCCGCGTTGCCCGTCTCGCGCAGCACATCCATCGTCACGGCGTACGGAGCGAGCGCCTTGATCCGCTCGGCCCAGACCTCCCTGGGCTCACCCATGGAGACCCAGACGTCGGTGGCGATGAAGTCCGCACCGCGCACGCCCTCACGGACGTCCTCGGTGAGGGTGATCCGCGCGCCGCTCGCGGCGGCGAGCTCACGGGCCCGCGCGATGACCCCCTCGGTCGGCCAGTACGCGCGCGGCGCCACGATCCGCACGTCCATGCCGAGCAGCGCGCCGGTCACCAGATAGGAATTGCCCATGTTGAAGCGGGCGTCGCCCAGATAGGCGAAGGCGACGTCCGTGAGCGGCTTGCCGCTGTGCTCGGTCATGGTGAGCACGTCGGCGAGCATCTGGGTGGGGTGCCAGTCGTCGGTGAGCCCGTTCCAGACCGGCACGCCGGCGTACGCGGCGAGTTCCTCGACGCCCGCCTGGCTGTCACCACGGAACTCGATCCCGTCGAACATCCGGCCCAGCACCCGGGCGGTGTCCCGCACGGACTCCTTGTGCCCCATCTGCGAGCCCGAGGGGTCGAGATACGTGGTGGAGGCGCCCTGGTCGGCGGCCGCGACCTCGAAGGCGCAGCGGGTGCGCGTGGAGGTCTTCTCGAAGATCAGCGCGATGTTCTTCCCGGCGAGCCGCCGCTCCTCGGTGCCCGCCTTCTTCGCCGCCTTGAGCTCGGCGGCCAGCTCGATCAGGCCGAGGAACTCCCCGGCGGTGAAGTCGAGCTCCTTGAGGAAGGAACGCCCGTTCAGGTCGGTGGCCATGCGCGGTCTCCAAGGCTGTGTCGGGACGGAGGGATGAGAGGTCGGCCCGCTTTCCGCTGCAAGCCTATACGACTCTCAGTAAATGTATACAGCGAGGGGCCGTGGCTCAGCTCACCGCGTCCCGCACGACCGGGCAGCTCATGCAGCGCGGTCCGCCCCGGCCCCGGCCCAGTTCGCTGCCGCGGATCTCGATGACCTCGATGCCCTCCTTGCGCAGAAACGTGTTCGTGGTCGCGTTCCGCTCGTAGGCGATGACGACCCCCGGTTCGACGGCGAGGACATTGCAGCCGTCGTCCCACTGCTCGCGCTCGGCGGAGTGCACGTCCTGCGTCGCGGTCAGGACACGGACCGCGTCGAGGCCGAGCGCCGCGGCGATGGCGCGGTGCATGTGCTCCGGGGGATGGTCGGTGACCTTCAACTCCCGCTCTCCGGCACCCGGTTCGATGGTGTACGAGGGGAGCATGCCCAGGCCCTCGTACTGGGTGAAGGTGTCGCCGTCGACCATCGTCATCACGGTGTCGAGGTGCATGAAGGCGCGCCGCTTGGGCATGTGGAGCGCCACGATGCTGCGGGCCGAGCCCGCCGCGAAGAGCTTGTGGGCCAGCATCTCGACGGCCTGCGGGGTGGTGCGCTCGCTCATCCCGATGAGGACGGCGCCGTTGCCGATGACGAGGACATCGCCGCCCTCGATCGTCGAGGGGTAGTCCGACTGGCCCTCGGACCAGTGGTGGAAGACGCCCGCCTGCTCCGGCGAGAACAGGGGGTGATGCCGGTAGATCGCCTCGAAGTGCACGGTCTCGCGCTGGCGGGCCGGCCAGCGCATCGCGTTGATCGAGACACCGTCGTAGATCCAGGCGGAGGTGTCGCGGGTGAAGAGGTGGTTGGGGAGCGGCCCCAGGAGGAAGTCGTCCAGGTCCATGGCGTGGAAGCGGACGGAGGTGGGTTCCGGATGGCGCTCCAGGTACTCGCGTTTGGTCATTCCGCCGACCAGGGCGCTGGTCAGGTCCTGGGCGCTCATCGTCTCGAAGGACGCGCGCAGGGTCGGGGTGGCCAACGGGCCGTACGCCTTCTCGTCGAAGACGCGGTCCAGGACGAGGGCGCGGGCGGCGGGGAGGGTGAGGGTCTCCTCCAGGAGGTCGCCGAAGAGGTGGACCTGGATGCCGCGGTCCCTCAGGACATCCGCGAAGCCGTCGTGCTCCTGGCGGGCCCTGCGGACCCACAGGACGTCGTCGAAGAGGAGGGCGTCCTTGTTGCTGGGGGTGAGGCGCTTCAGTTCGAGGTCGGGGCGGTGCAGGATGACTCGGCGCAGGCGCCCGGTCTCGGAGGCTACGTGGAATCCCATGGCGGCATCCTTCCCCACGGTGGGGGTGGGGCCCAGGGGGCGCAGCCCCCGGGCCCCAGGTTCAGCCCCGCCGGCGTTCGAGACGATCCGGGCGAAGCTCGGATGCGGGGCCCGGGACGGGCCCCGGGACCCTACAACCGCGGGTCCACCGGTTCCGACTCCAGCGCCAGGACCGCGAAGACCGCTTCGTGGACGCGCCACAGCGGCTCGCCCGCGCCCAGGCGGTCGAGGGCCTCGACTCCCAGGGCGTACTCGCGCAGGGCCAGCGACCGCTTGTGGCCCAGGTGACGGTGGCGCAGGCGGTCCAGGTTCTGCGGACGGGTGTACTCCGCGCCGTAGATGATGCGGAGGTACTCCCGACCGCGGCACTTGATGCCCGGCTGCACCAGCCGGCCCTTCGCATCGTGGGCGAGCGCGGCCAGCGGCTTGACGACCATGCCCTCGCCGCCGCGCCCGGTCATCTCCAGCCACCAGTCGATGCCCGCCTGCACGGACTCGGGCGAGCCGGTGTCCACGTGGAGGCGACGGGTGGTCTGCAGGAGGCCGGTGGAGTCCGCGGCGATCAGCCGGTCCAGGAGGGCGAGCTGTTCGTCGTGCGGGAGTGCGGCCATGCTGCGGCCCCGGGCGGCGAGGATCTGGAAGGGGGCGAGGCGCACCCCGTCCAGGCCGGTCGTCGTCCAGCAGTAGCGCCGGTACGCCTCCGTGAACGCCTCCGCGTCCGCGGCCCGTTCACGCTGGCGGGTGAGCAGCTCGCCGGTGTCGACGCCGCGCGCGGCCGCCGCCTCGAGTGCGGCGAGCGCGCCCGGGAACACCGCCCCGGCCGCGGCACCCACGGCCGAGTACTGCGAACGGAGCAGCCCGCCGGCCTTCAGCGACCACGGCAGCAGTTCGGCGTCCAGGAGCAGCCAGTCCGTGGCGAGCTCCTCCCAGAGTCCTGAGGCCGAGACGGCTTCGCGCAGGCGGTCCAGGATCGCTTCGGTGACCTCGGGGTCGTCGAAGAAGGGGCGTCCGGTACGGGTGTAGACGGAGCCGGTGACACCCTCGGCGCCGAAGCGTTCCCGTGCGGCCTCGGCATCGCGGCACACCAGCGCCACGGCCCGCGAGCCCATGTGCTTCTCCTGGCACACGACCCGCTCGATCCCGTCGGCCGCGTACTGGGCGAAGGCGTCCGCGGGGTGCTCCAGGTAGCCGTCGATCTTCGAGGTCGCCGTCGGCGCCATGGTCGGCGGCAGGTACGGGACCAGGCGCGGGTCGACCGCGAAGCGGCTCATGACCTCCAGCGCGGCCGCCGCGTTCTCCTCGCGTACGGAGACGCGGCCCGCGTGCCCGGTCTCCACGATCCGCCGGCCCTGGACGTCCGCCAGGTCGAGCGGACGGCCCTCGTGGCCGCCCGGCGCCTCGGACGCGAGCGGCTTGACGGGCTCGTACCAGACCTTCTCGGCCGGTACGTCCACGAGTTCGCGCTCCGGCCAGCGCAGCGCGGTGAGCTTGCCGCCGAAGACGGCGCCCGTGTCCAGGCAGATGGTGTTGTTGACCCAGCTCGCGGTCGGCACCGGGGTGTGCCCGTAGACGACGGCGGCGCGGCCGCGGTACTCCTCTGCCCACGGGTAGCGCACGGGCAGCCCGAACTCGTCGGTCTCGCCGGTGGTGTCCCCGTAGAGGGCGTGGCTGCGCACCCGGCCGGAGGTGCGGCCGTGGTAGTGCTCAGGCAGGCCCGCGTGGCAGACGACGAGCTTGCCCTCGTCGAGTACGTAGTGGCTGACCAGGCCGTCGATGAAGTCCTTCACCTCCGCGCGGAATTCCTCGCTCTCGCCCTCCATCTGCTCGATGGTCTCGGCGAGGCCGTGCGTGTGCTGGACGCGGCGGCCCTTGAGGTGGCGGCCGAACTTGTTCTCGTGGTTGCCGGGTACGCACAGCGCGTTGCCCGACTTGACCATCGACATGACACGGCGCAGGACGCCCGGGGAGTCCGGGCCGCGGTCGACGAGGTCGCCGACGAAGACGGCCGTACGGCCCTCGGGGTGTACGCCGTCCTCGTATCCCAGCTCGGCGAGGAGCGCTTCGAGTTCGGTGCGGCAGCCGTGGATGTCGCCGATGATGTCGAAGGGGCCGGTGAGGTGGGTGAGGTCGTTGTAGCGCTTTTCGAGGGTGATCGAGGCGTGCTCGATCTCCTCCGTGCCGCGCAGGATGTGCACCTTGCGGAAGCCCTCGCGCTCCAGGTTCCGCAGGGAGCGGCGCAGTTCGCGCTGGTGGCGCTGGATGACGCGGCGGGGCAGGTCGACTCGGTCGGGGCGGGCCGCGTTGCGGGCGGCACACACCTCCTCGGGTACGTCGAGGACGATCGCGATCGGCAGGACGTCGTGCTGCCGGGCGATCTTCACGAGCTGCCGGCGCGATTCGGTCTGCACATTGGTCGCGTCCACGACGGTGAGCCGGCCGGCGGCCAGGCGCTTGCCCGCGATGTAGTGCAGGACGTCGAAGGCGTCGCCGCTGGCACCCTGGTCGTTCTCGTCGTCGGCGACGAGGCCGCGGAAGAAGTCGCTGGAGAGCACCTCGGTGGGCTTGAAGTGCTTGCGGGCGAAGCTCGACTTGCCCGAGCCGGTGGCGCCGACCAGGACCACGAGGGACAGGTCGGTGACGGGCAGGACGCGGCCCTCGGGTGCTTCGCGCGGTTCGGGTGCTTCCCGCGCGTCGCGTGCTGCCTGGGCTTCGCGTGCCTCGCGGGCGTCCCGTGCGGTGGCCGGGGTCTCGTTGCTTGTCATGCCGCCTTCTCTCCCTTCGCGGTGTCGGTGGTCAGTGTGAAGACCGCCATCTGGGTCGGTGGTCCCACCTCGGGGTCGTCGGGTCCGACGGGGCGGAACCCGACCTCGTATCCGTGCCGTTCGGCGACCTGGTGCGCCCAGGCGCGGAACTCCTCGCGGGTCCACTCGAAGCGGTGGTCGCCGTGGCGCGCGTGTCCGGCGGGCAGCGTGTCCCAGCGGACGTTGTACTCGACGTTCGGCGTGGTCACGAGCACGGTCGTGGGGCGTGCCGAGCCGAAGACCGCGTACTCGAGGGCGGGCAGCCGCGGCAGGTCGAGGTGCTCGATGACCTCGCTGAGCACGGCCGCGTCGTATCCCTTGAGCCGCTTGTCGGTGTACGCGAGCGAGCCCTGGAAGAGCCGTACGCGCCGGGCCTGCCGCTCCCCCATGCGCTCCGGCTTGAGGCGGCGCGCGGCGATACTGAGGGCGCGCATCGACACGTCGGTGCCGACGATCTCGGTGAACGAGGCGTCCTTGAGCAGCGCCTGCACCAGCTGGCCCTGTCCGCAGCCCAGGTCGAGCACCCGGTGCGCACCGGCCGCCCGGAGCGCGTCGATGATCGCCTCGCGGCGCTGTACGGCGAGCGGGACCGGCTTCTCCTCGGTGTCGCTCTCCTCGTCGACCGCGTTGTCGACCTCCTCGGCCGGCAGGTCGTCGAGGTCGGCGAGGCGCGCGAGTTCGAGCCGTTCCAGCGCCTCGCGCGTCAGTGACCGGCGGCGGGAGAGATAGCGGCTGGTGATCAGCTTGTGCTCGGGGTGCTCGGGGAGCCAGCCCGCACCGGCCCGCAGCAGCTTGTCGACCTCGTCGGGCGCGACCCAGTAGTGCTTGGCGTCGTCGAGCACCGGGAGCAGGACGTAGAGGTGCCGCAGCGCCTCGGCGAGGATCTGCTCGCCTTCCAGTACGAGGCGTACGTAGCGCGAATCGCCCCACTCGGGGAACCGCGTGTCGAGCGCCACCGGCTCGGCGGTGACGGACCAGCCGAGCGGTTCGAAGAGCTTGGTGACCAGGGCGGCGCCGCCGCGGGCGGGCAGCGCGGGCACCTCGATACGCAGCGGAAGCCGCTCGCCGACACGCTCGGGCCGTGCGCTGCAGACGCCGCGCAGCGCGGACTTGAACACCGTGCTCAGGGCCACGGCGAGCAGGGACGACGCGGCGTACGGGCGGTCGTTGACGTACTGCGCGAGAGCCGTGTCGGGTGCGCCGCCGCGGCCCTTTCCCTTTCCCTTGCGGACAAGGGCGATGGGATCGATCTCCAGGAGAAGCGCCGCCGTGCACCGCTGCTCGTCCGCCTCGGGGTAGAGCACATGCGCGCGGCCCTGGGCCGTGCTGAACACCTGCGCGTTGTCGGGGTGCTTGTGCAGCAGGAAGCCGAGGTCGGTGGCGGGGCGGTCCGGGGTGCCGGTGGTGGAGATCGTCAGGAACACGGTGGGTGCCTCGATACGTGGGCGGGGTGTCGTGGTTGCGGGGATGCGCCCGGGAGGCGGGCGTGCGCACAAGCTACCCCGGACAGTGCCGTGACCCGCAGGGATTTTCGACCCGCCGGACCGGTCGCGAATCCTGTGTGCCGGATCCTCCCCCCGGGCGCGTCCTGCCAGGTCAGGGCTCGCGGCGGATGGAGCGTACGACCGCCGCGTACGAGAGCACGGCGAGCAGTGCGGCCAGTCCCGCGCCCTGGCCGACGAGGCGCCAGGTGGAGTGCCCGGCGCCGATGCCGTGCGGGGCGAGCAGTCCCTTGGGGTCGTAGACCATGCCGATCGACGAACCCGGCGTCACCGTGGCCGTGCAGCCGCGCCAGATACGGCGGTTGACGGGGGTGCCGTCCCCGTACTGCACGGAGCAGAGGTACCGGCCCCGGTCCTCGTCGCTCAGGTCGACGGCGGTCACCACCACTTCGACCTGCTCGCCGCGCCCGGCCAGGGTGAGCTCGGTGGCGACCTGCGGCATGAGCAGGGCCAGCGCCAGACCCAGGGCGGCGACGGCTCCGCTGAGCAGCCGGCCGGCCTTCGTGACCAGGAGGTACACGGTCAGCGCGAGCGCCGCGACCATCCCGGCCGCCCCGGCCTGCGAGCGCGGCAGCCCGGCGAGCACGCCCGATGCCCCGCAGACGACGATCGCGGCCGTCCCGAGGAATCCGACGGCGAGTCCTTCGAACCGGAGCCAGCGGGGCGGGGGCAGGGCGGCGGGACGGTGCAGTCGGGCGGCGACGGCGCGGCAGATGCGGACGGAACCGGAGGAACGGGGGGTCTCGTCCCCCGTCTCCGGGCCGCTTCTTCGGTGCCGTCCGTCTGTCATCCGAGCATTATGCAAAGAACGAGGTCAGAAAGGGGAGCCGGGCCGATACGGGCAGTGGGGCGGGCCGGTTCGGGCAGGGGGTCCGGTGGGACGCGGCGCGCTATACCGACGCGAAGAAGAACAGCCCCGGCACGATCTGGGCCAGGACCGCCGCCGTGATACCCATCACGAGTCCCGCGAGGTGGAAGCGTCGGCGGGGTGAGGTGTCGCCGTGTTTGGCCTCGACGACGAGGCCGACCAGCGCGATGCCGATGGCGATCACGCCGGCCGTCGAGGCGGAGAAGAACCGGACGCCGAGCAGGAGCACGGCTCCCGAGCCGACGAGCACGCTGGCCGTCGCGTGGATCCAGCCCGTCACACCGCTGTCGTGCGGCTGCTGCGTCATCTCCCCCACCTCGCACCTCCGCCCATCCGGGCGTCCGGGCATCCCGGCGTCCGGGCGTCCCGGCGTCCGGGCGTCCGGGCGTCCCGGCGTCCCGGCGTCCGGGGCGTCACCCTAGGGCATGTCCCGGCGGGCGGGTCCGGCAGGGCCGGTCCTCGTACGCTCAGGACCGGTCCCCGGCACGCGATCCGTCACGGCCGGTCCTCGGGCCGTGGCCCGTCCTCGGCGGACGACGAGCGGGGCGGGGTCTGGAGTTCGGCGTCCAGGCGGGAGAGGTCCGCGTTGAGTGCGGCCATCAGCTCCTCCATCTGCTGCAGCAGACCCGTGGGGCGGCCGTCCGGTGCGGGGGCGGGAGCGGCTGAGGGGTCCGGCGCGGCTGAGGGATCCGGCGCGGCTTCCTGCTCCGGAGCGGCTTCCTGGGTCATGACGGCCTCCTCGGCCTGCGCTCCGGCCCGCGGCGCGGAGCAGTTCGTACGGGCGACGCCCGGGCGGCGTGCCGGTGCCGGGCGTTCCGGCTCCGCCCGAGCCAACGATCACCCGTCCTGGCCGGTCACTGGCCGGATCCGCCGCCGGGCGCGGGGTTGACGAACTTCACCCGACCGGGGATCCGGCGGCGCCCGCCTCCCCCGAACCCGCCTCGCCCGGCGTCGACTTGATGCGTCCCGGTACCGCCGGTGCCCTCCCGCCGACCGGGTAGCGGCGCTCGTTGCGGTCGATCTTGTCGGCGAGCGCGGCAAGCGCGTCCACGCCGAGCACCTCGCACAACTGCAGCAGGTACGCGAGGACGTCGGCGACCTCGTCCCGTACACGGTGGGCGAAATCCGGATCGTCCATGACCCGCGCGGACTGCTCGGGCGTCAGCCACTGGAAGATCTCAACCAGTTCGGCCGCTTCGACGCTGAGCGCCGAGGTCAGGTTCTTCGGGGTGTGGTACGGGCCCCAGTCCCGCGCGGCGGCGAAGTCGGCGAGTCTGCGCTGGAGGTCCCGTACATCCAGGCCGCCGGTCCCGGCGCGGTCATCGGCGCCGCGTTCGGTGCCCGGAGCGGTGCCCGGAGTGGTGCCGGAAGCAGTGCCGGGGCCGGGGCGAGAATCGGGGCCGGGGCCGGGGCCGGGGCCGGGGCCGGGGCGAGGATCGGCGCCGGGTTCGATGCCGCTCTCAGGGCTGGTCGCAGGGCTGTCTTCCTTCTCTGTCACCCCCCAGGTCTACCACCGCCGCCCCGGCGGCCCGCCCCGCCCCCGCCGCCTCCTCGCCCGCGGCCGCGAGCAGCCGGATGTGGCCTCGGGCGCACATGCGGGCCGCGAGCCGCAGCAGTTCCTCGCGCTGGCGGCGGTCGAGGCCGCGGTCGAAGCCGTCGGCGAGGACCGTCAACGGCTGGAGCGCCGAGGGAACTTCACCGACCTGGTCGACGGCCAGCACGCCCGGTCCTGTGAGCAGGACGAGGCTCAGTGCCAGATAACGCAGCTCGCCGTCCCCGAGCCGCCCGAGCGGGGTGCGCACACCGTCCGCGCCCCGGTCGAGCACCCCGTGCACCGGCCCGCCCGCCGGGCCTTCGGCCCGCACGTCCGCGACCGGGCCCGCGCAGCCCGCGCGGGCCGCCGCGACCAGGAGCGCATGCCGTGTCGCGCACTCCTGACGCGTGCGCCGCAGTACGTCGGCAAGGTTGTCGCAGCCGTGCAGCAGCCGCCCCGCTCCCGGCGGCACGGGTGCGCGCATGCGCGCGGGCTGCGGATCGCAGGCGTAGGAGGAGCGCAGCGCGAGCACCAGCTGTTCGGCCGCCGCGAGGACGCTGCGCTGGCCTTCGGTGGTGCCGGCGATCCGCAGCGGGAGGAGTGCGGTGGCGAGCCGGTCGTCGGGCAGGGGTGTGCGGGTGACGGGCGCGCTGCCCGCGGTGTGCCAGACGGCCTGGACCGTCCTGCGTGCCGGATCGCGCAGCGCGGTCTCCATCAGGGCCACGCCGTCGAGGCTCAACCGCTCGCCCGCGATCCGCAGTTCGGGCTCCACCTGGACGGCGAGTTCCAGCCGCACCCGGCCCGCGGGGCCGTCGACGGCGCAGCCGATGCGGAAGCCGCGTCTGCCCTGCCGGTCGGGGCGCGCCGCTTCGGGCACGCAGTCCTGCGGGTCGGGTACCGCCCGGTCGAGCGGGGCGCCCGAGGCGAGGTGGGCGAGCAGTTCGCAGGCCCTCAGCGCGCTGCTCTTGCCGCTGCCGGAGGCTCCGGTGAGCAGGGTGAAGGGCCCGATCGGCAGCAGGGTGCCGCGGTGGCCCGCGAAGGCGGAGAGCCGCAGGGCCGTGACGGCGGGGCGAGCGGGGCGAGCGGGTGCGGGTCCGGTCGGCGCGGGGGACTCCCGGGCCGCCGGGACCATCGGGGCCGCCGGGACCGCGGAGGCCACGGAGGTCGCGGCGGCCCCCGCGACCGCTGGGGCTGCCGAGTCCGCTGGGTGGCCGGGCGCGGCGGGCTGGGCGTCGTGGAGCAGCGTCATGCCGGGAGGCTATGCGCGGCCCCGCATGCGGAACCGTTCCGCCGGATCCGCCTTCCTACGATCGGAGGACCGCGTCACATCCGGGGCAGCGCCACCCCAGTCACCTGCTCCACGAACCCCTGCACCTCGGTGTCGGGCGGCGTGAGCAGGAAGACGTTGCGGTCCACGCGGGTCATCCCGCAGTTCAGGCCGAAGACGACGCCGCTGCTGAAGTCCAGGACCCGCTTGGCCACCGGCGCCTCGGCGGCCGTCAGGTCGAGCAGTACGGGGATGCCGACCAGGAGCGACTGGGCGACGTCCCTGGCGTCGGCGAAGACGCTGCACCGCAGCAGCGTGAAGCGGCGCCGTGCCTCGGTCTCCGCCTCGGGCAGACCGCGTTGGCCCGGCCAGGACGGCCATGCGTCGCCGCCGCGCAGCGGCACGACTTCGGCGAGTCCTTCCCACTGTTCGTCCGTGACATCGCGGCTGTGCCGGCTCACTGCTGCACCTGCCACGTCTGTCGTCCCCCGGGGCGGCATGCCGCCGCACCGGCCTCACTGTTCGCACTGATGATCTGCACGCCCCGATTCTCGCCCAGCCTCACCCGTTCGGCCCAACACCGACACGGACACCGGAGCCGCGAGTTCACCGGCCGGGCGGAAACACCGGGCGTGGGGAGGCGGAAGCTGCTCAGGCCGCGAAGAGGTGGTACGTCGAGGACGGGCCGCGGCCGGCGGGGGTGTCGAGGGCCGGGTCCGCCGTGAGGACTGCCTGGTGGAGGCGTTGCATACGGGCCGAGGGCTCCACGCCGAGTTCGTGTACGAGGCGTGCGCGCAGGCTGCGGTAGACCTCGATGGCCTGGGCCTGGCGGCCGCAGCGGTACAGCGCGACCATCGCCTGCGAGTGCAGGCCCTCGTGCAGCGGGTGACGGGCGGTCAGTGCCGTCAGTTCGGTGAGGAGTTCGGCCTCGAGGCCGAGGCGCAGATCGACGTCGATACGCAGTTCCAGGGTACCGAGGCGGCTCTCCGCGAGGCGCATCTCCTCGATCTCCAGGGCGGGCCCGAGCGGGACGTCCACCAGGGCGGAGCCGCGCCACATCCCCAGCGCCCGGTTGAGCAGTTCCGCGGCGCGGTTGTCCTCGCCCCGGCCGAAGGCGGACCTGCCCTCGGCGGCCAGGTCCTCGAAAACATGGACGTCCACGCTGCTGCGCGGCACCCGCAGGAGGTAGCCGCCCTGCCGCGTGACCAGGATGTCCTTCGGATCGCGCGGTTCCTCACCCGCCGCGTCACGCGCTGCGCCGTGCGGCGCGTCATGCCGCGCGTCACGGGACGCGGGGTGGGACGCGGTGTGGGACCCGGAGTGGGACGCGGTGTGCGCCCCGTCGAGTGTCGCGCCGTGCGGTGTCCCGCGCAGGGCCTGCGCGAGCAGGCGGCGGAGCTGGACGATGTACGTCTGCAGTGTGGTCTGGGAGCCGCGGGTGACCTTGGTGCCCCAGAGCTCCTCCATGAGCGTGCCCACGGGGACGACCTGGTTCGGGCACATCGCGAGCATCGCGAGGATCTGCCGGGGCTTGCCGGCGGTCGGCGCGAACGAGCCCCGACCGGTCCGCGCATTCAACGGTCCGAGCAGCCTGATCTCCATGGAGGACCTCCTACGTGGGGGTTCGGTGAGCTGTCACGCCCTGAACCGAGCCGTACCGAACCCGGCCTGAATCGAGCTGTACCGAAGCTCTCACCGGGCGGGCTCCGGGGACCAGTGCAGCGCTCCCCAAGTGCCGCTCAAGGCGCACACAGGACATGTGAGGAATGCACATGGCTCGCATGCGGCCGGCACTGGCGCCGGCCGCCTCGGCGGCGGAAAACTTCCGGTCATCGCCGCCGAGGCGATACGGCGCCACCCAGGGCGCAGACGCCGGCCACGGCGTACTCGACGACAGACGGGATCCCGCCATGAACATCACCGCTGGTTCCACCGCTCTCACTGCTCCGGCCGCCACCGCCGACGAGCTGGTCATCGAGAACCTCACGCAGCTGTCCGCCGAGGAGTTCCAGCCGGGCACCTGCATCTGCTGGACCCAGTCCGCCGACGGCTAGGCCGCCTAGGGGGTGTCCGGCGGATCATGCCGCCGGACACCCCTGACACCCCCCCACAGGCATCTTGCCCGCCGGCCACCCGGGTCCGGCTCCCGCGCTCACGGTCCCCCCCCCACGCGTACAGCCCCTGGTTCCCCCTTCTAAGGCAGGAATGAAGCCATGGACAGCTCGCGGAACACTGCGCACGGACTGGCGTTCAAGCCGCACCTGAAGGCCGAGATCGCTCCCGGGCAAGGCGCCTATCTGGTGTCGGAACAAGGGGTGACCGCGCTGCGCGGCACGGGCGTCGCCGCGCTCGTGCCGCTCCTCGACGGCACCCGCGATCTGGAGCAGCTCAAGAGGGACGCCTCCCCCGCGGTCCCTGGTGAGCAGGCGGGGCGGCTGGTGTCGCTGCTCAGCGACGCCGGCCTGCTCTGCCTTCCCGACACACCTGATCAAGGCGATGCGGCGGAGCGGGCGTTCTGGGAGCTCGCGGGTCTCGACGGGGACGCGGCCGTGCACCGGATGCGCCGGAGCCGGGTCGCCGCCCTGGCCGTCGGCTCGGCCGACGGCCAGGGGCTGCGCACGGCCCTGGACAAGGCCGGTCTGCGGGTGGCCGACGCCTCCGGCGGCCCGCAACCGGAGACAGCGCTCAGCGTCGTCCTCTGCGAGGACTATCTCGACCCAGCGCTGCGCGAGATCGATGCCGAGCACCGGGCCGCGGGCCGTCCCTGGCTGCCGGTGCGGCTGCACGGCAACCAGCCCTGGATCGGGCCGTTCCTGCGGCCCGGCGAGGGCCCTTGCTGGCGGTGTCTCGCCGATCAGCTGCGCCGCAACCGGCAGGCGGAGACATACGTCGGACGACTGCTCGGCCATCCGGTGTCCGCGCCGCGCTCCTGCCTCTTGGCCGGCCACGGCATGGGGCTTCAGCTGGCCGCGCTCGAAGCCTCCAAATGGCTGGCCGGCTACCGGTATCCGGGCCAGGAGGCCATCTGGACGCTCGACAGTCTGCAGCTTGCCGGGCGGCACCACGCGGTGCGCCGCCGCCCGCAGTGCCCGAGCTGCGGTGACCCCGAGCTCGTGGCCAGGCGGGTGCGGGAGCCGCTGGAGCTGCGGAGCCGGCCGAAGGCGGCCCAGGGCAGCGCGGGCGACCGGTGGCTGACGCCGGATCAGATGCTGGAGCGGTACGGGCATCTCGTGGACCCCCTGACGGGTGTGGTCAAGGAGATACGGCGCGACACCCGTGGCCCTCGGTTCCTCAACTGTTTCCACGCCGGCCACAACCCGGTGACCGACCCCTCCGGTCTCGCCTCCGTGCGGCGTGGGCTGCGCAGTCACAGCAGCGGCAAGGGAACCTCGGAGCAGCACGCCCGGATCAGCGCCATGTGCGAGGCGATCGAGCGGCACAGCGGCTGGTTCCAGGGCGACGAGCCCACGTTACGGGCCACGTTCACCGAGCTCGCCGACGCCGACGACCGGGCCGTACACCCCGATCTCGTCCAGCTGTTCCATCCGCGGCAGTACGCGGGGCGTGAGCGCTGGAACGCCGTGCACACCGCGGCGCACCGGGTTCCCGAGCCCTTCGACGAGAACGCGCCGCTCGACTGGACGCCGGTCTGGTCGCTGACCGAGCGCACCCACCGTCTGCTGCCGACGTCCCTGCTCTACTACAACGCCCCCGAATCCCCCGGCTCCGCCGCCTGCCTCGCGCACTCCAACGGTTCGGCCGCGGGCAGTTGTGTGGAGGACGCCGTCGTCCAGGGCTTCCTGGAGCTGGTCGAACGCGATGCCGTCGGCCTGTGGTGGTACAACCGCACCCGACAGGCGGGCGTCGACCTCGACTCCTTCGACGACCCCTGGGTGGCCCAGGTCCGGTCGGCGCACCGCGGCCTGGGGCGTGAGGTGTGGGTCCTCGACGTCAGCAGCGATCTCGGCATCCCGGTGTTCGCCGCGCTCTCCCGCCGTGTGGACAAGCCCGCCGAGGACATCACCCTCGGGTTCGGCGCGCACTTCGACCCGCGGACCGCGCTGCGCCGGGCCCTGGCCGAGCTCAACCAGATGCTCCCGCCCGTCGTGGGCGCACGGGCCGACGGTTCGGGCTATGCCTGCGATGATCCGGCCGCGCTCGCCTGGTGGCGGGAGGCGACCGCGGCGAACCTGCCCTACCTCGTTCCCGCGTCCGGCGGGCGGGCCCGCACCGCCGCCGACTTCCCGTACGAGCAGCGCCCCGATCTCCTCGACGATCTGAGGTTCGTCGAGGAGCTGGTGCGCCGCCACGGGATGGAGCTCCTCGTGCTCGACCAGACCCGGCCGGATCTCGGTGTGCCGGTGGTCAAGGTGATCGTGCCGGGGCTGCGCACCTTCTGGACGCGGTTCGGCCCAGGCCGGCTCTACGACGTGCCGGTCCGGCTCGGACGGCTCGAAACTCCCACCGCCTACGAGGACTTGAACCCGGTCCCCCTGTTCCTGTGAAACCCGCACGCATCCCGTACCGAAAGGCCCCCCGTGTCCACGCCTCCCGCAGCACCGCCTCCCCAGCCCGCGCCGGAAGTCGTCGAGCTGTGGTCGCTGCGCGAGGACACGCTCGTCGAGCTGCCCGACGGCGACGAGGACAGCCTGGTGCTCGCCACCCGGTGGGGCGAGGTACGGCTGCCGCCCCGGCTGCATCCCGCGCTGGAGCGGATGTCGTACGGCCCTGTGGTCCTGCGGAACCTGGTCACGACCGACATCACCGAGGCCGCGCGCAGGGAACGCGACCTGCTCGACAGCACCCTGGAGACGCTGGAGAACGTCATGGTGCGTTCCCTGTCGGTCGACGGCAGCAGGCCGCTGCTCTCCGTGGTGCCCATCGCGCGCGACGCCCGGTTCCGTCCGCTGGTTCCGCGGGCGGACACGCTGCTGCGGCTGTCCCGTTACGCGATGGTGAGCGGCGACACCGAGGAGCTGTGCGTCGAATCTCCGCTGCGCAAACAGCGGGTGGTGCTGCACCGGTTCGAGGCGGCCGCGCTGGTGTGTTCACTCGCCCATCCGGCCACGGTCGAGGAGCTGGCGGGACGGATGGGGCTGCCGCTGGGCGTGGTGCGCGCGGTCGTGGGGTATCTGGAGGGGGCCGGGGTGCTGGTCCGGGGTGCCGTGGCGCCCGGTGCGGCGCAGCCCTCGTTCGAGGAGGACCACGATCCCTCGCTCGCCTCCTGGTCGCCGGTCGAGCTGATGATGCACGCGCGCAGCCGGACCGGACGGGACGACGGGCCGGTCGGGGCGACCGGTGTGCCACGCGACAAGCCGGTGGCCGCGGGTGCGGCCGCCCCTGTCGTACGCGAGCCGATCGCTTTGCCGCGACCGGAACTCGACGCGTTGCTCGACAAGGATCCGCCGCTCACTGCGGCCCTGGAGGCCCGCAGCTCCGTACGCGCCTACGGAGCGCGTCCGCTGACGCTGGCGCAGCTCGCGGAACTGCTGTTCCGGGCGGCACGGGTCCGCACGATGGCGTCCGCGGGTTCGGTGGCAGGGGCGGCAAAAGGGGCTGCGCACGGCTCCCAGGAGGCGGGCGGGCCGGGCGATGCGGCGAGCAGCCGCCCGTATCCCAGTGTCGGCCGTTCGTATGCCCTGGAGCTTTATCTGCTGGTCAGCAGCTGTGAGGGGCTTGCTCCCGGCGCGTACCACTACGACCCCGTGGCGCATGCGCTCAGGCCTGTCGACGCGGATCCGGAGCTCGCCGCCGAACTGGTCGTCGAGGCACGGGAGGTCGGCGGGCTCGTGGCGGACCCGCCCGTACTCATCGTGATGACCGCCAGGTTCCAGCAGGTCATGGCCCGGTTCAGCGGTCTTGCCTACAGCGGGCTGCTCAAGGACGTGGGGGTGCTGCAGCAGACCCTCTATCTGGTGTGCACGGCGATGGGGCTCGCCCCGTGCGCGCTGGCCGTCGGCGACAGTGACCTGTCGGCGCGGGCGCTCGGGCTCGACTGGTCGAAGGAGTCGAGTATCGGCGAGTTCGTCCTCGGTCCGTTGCCTCAGGGACCCCCCGGATTCACTCCGGCCGCCGAGCATGAGACGCCGGTCAACGGGCCGGACTGGCAGGAGCGCTGCCGACGTGTGCTCGGCCTGTGGACCGCACACGCTTCGCAGACCTCCGATGTGCGATCAACCGACCGTTGAATGACGGAAGTTGGCCTAAGCTACGCACACTTGGCCAATCCGCTGGTGAGGTGCTGCCCATGGTGCGTATACATATGCCCAGTTCATTTCCGCACCGCCCCCGCCGCGCTCCCGTCGCCGAGTCGGACCTCGCGCCCCGTTTCGCGGCCACGATCACCCTCGTGGTGATCTTCTGCGTCTTCGCCGTCGCCATCACGTACGTGCTGCGCGCCCCGTACACCACACTCAGCCTGGCCGGCTGCTTCGTGCTGCTCGGCGGCCTGTTCGTGCTCCAGCTGAACCACTCGATCCCCTCGCTCGTCCCCTGGGTTGCCCGCTACCGGGGATGGCGGACGCTGGGTGCCCAGGCGGTGCTCACCTACGCGCCGTTCGCCGTCTTCGGTGCCGCGTGGATGGGGATGCCGGGGTTCCTGCTCGGTTCGGTGCTGCTCCTGCTGCGGGGCCTGACCAGCCTGTTGCTCTGCGCGGCGGTCGTGGCCTCGGTGATCGGCATCCAGTTCGCTGTCGGCTTCGGCACCGACGAGGTCGGCTACAACGCGGTGGCCACCGTGCTCACCGGGCTCGTGGTCTACGGGCTCAGCCGGCTCACGGGTCTGATGCACGAGGTGCAGGCGGCGCGCGGGGAGCTGACCCGGATGGCCGTCGACCGGGAGCGGATGCGCTTCTCCCGGGACCTGCACGATCTGCTCGGCTACAGCCTCGCCACCGTCAAGCTGAAGAGCGAACTCGCCTGCCGGCTCATCGCCCTGCGGCCGGAACAGGCCGAGGAGGAGATGCGGGAGATCCTCGCGCTCAGCAACCAGGCGCTCGCCGATATGCGGTCGGTGGCCAGCAGCTACCGCAAGCTGTGTCTGTCCACCGAGGTCGGCGCGGCCCAGTCACTGCTCAACGCGATGGGCATCGAGACGGCGGAGCGTTCTCAGGTGGGAACGCTGTCGGCCGCGGCGGACACCGTGCTCGCCACGGTGCTGCGCGAAGGCATCACCAACATGCTCCGGCACAGCAAGGCGGAGCACTGTCTGATCGAGGCCGTGGACACCGAGGACGGCATGGCACGGCTCACCCTGGCGAACGACGGTGTGGGCACCCCGTTCGCACACCTGGGCCCGGAGGCGGACGACGGCGGCAACGGCCTCGACAGCCTCACGGCCCGGGTCGAGTCGCTCGGCGGGCGGCTGGATGCGGGGGTGCGCGACGCCGACGGCTGGTTCGAACTGACCGCGGTCGTACCGCGCGATGCCAGCCGGGACGGCGGTGAGGAGGCGCTGCGGCTCAGCACGAGACCGTAGGCGCAGGGCGGCCCCGTCCCCATCCCGGGCCCTGTCTCAGGTCCTGCTCAGGTCTTGTCAGCGATTCCCCGCCTGCCGCGCCTCGCGCGAGAACCAGGACCAGAGCCGGAAGGACCAGAGCCGGAAGGACCAGAGCCGGAAGGACCAGAGCCGGAAGGACCAGAGCCGGAAGGACTAGAGCCAGCCGGATTCCCGGGCGATCCTGACCGCGTCCATGCGGTTGCGCGCGCCGAGTTTGGTGACGGCGGTGGCCAGATAGTTGCGTACGGTCCCCGAGGAGAGGAACAGCGTCCTGGCTATCGCCGGGACCTCCTCGCCGTCGGCCGCAAGGCGCAGCACCTCGGTCTCGCGTTCGGTCAGCGGGCCGTCCCCGGCCTGCAGGGTGGCCACCGCCAGCTGCGGGTCGATGACCTGCCGTCCCGCCGCCACATCCCGGATCGCACCGGCGAGCTGGTCGGGATCGGCGTCCTTCAGGAGGAAACCGGAGGCGTGCGCGGACAGCGCACGGCGCAGATTGCCCGGCCGGCCGAGGCTGGTGAGGATCACCGTGCGGCACTTGGGCAGCTCCTCGTGCAACAGGGCCGCCGCACGGATGCCGTCCATGCCCGGAAGGTCGATGTCGAGGACCGCCACCTCGGGCCGGACCTCGAGCGCCTTCGGCAGGATCGCGTCACCGGATTCGACCTCGGCGACGACGTCGATGTCCTCCTGCAGTTCCAGCAGGGACACGAGCGCCCGACGCAGCATCGGCATGTCCTCAGCCAGCAGAACCCTGACCATTACTCCCCCGTCATACCTTCCGGTACTCCCCCGTCATACCTTCCGGCCCGAGCCGCACCGGGGCGCACTCTAACCCGTGGAACCGGAATCCGGCGTGGCCCGCTCAACTGTGAGCGGACAACGGCCGGAAATGTACGGACCATCGGGGCACATCAGCCATCGGCGCATCCGTCATGCCGGAGAGGATCATTGGTGATGACTCCGCACGAGACAGCGCGACCCCGGATCCACCCCGTCTTCCTGAAGCAGCTGGACGCCCTCGCACGGCATGATCTCGACGCCCTGATGGCCACCTACCATCCCGAAGCGGAGTGGCTCCGTCTCCAGGGGGTGGTCAAGGGCCGCGAGGCGATCCGGGAACGCATCGCGCAGGACTGGGCACTCGGTCTCGATTTCATCGGTATGCACGAGTACATGCACTCCGACGACACGATCATGGCCCGCTGCATCATGGCCGTCCGCGGCGAGAAGGTGGTCACCTCGGGTACGTATGTGCTGCGGGACGAGATGATCTGGCGGGTGGTCGGGGCGGATGAGGGGGGCGTCCGCGTCCCCGGGTCTCCCGGGTCCTCGGGCGGGATCCGCCCCGTCGAGCCGCCGTTGCCCGTCCTCGACCACTCGGTGGCCGGTCTGCTGGGGCTGGCCACGCGGAGTGTGGGCTGAGCGCCGGGGCGGACGGCACGGCGAGGGGCCGGGCCTTCGACGGTGAAGGCCCGGCCCCTCCTCGTACGGGCGGACGTCAGGCGCTCGTACGGGCGGACGTCAGGCGGGCGACTGTGCGGCGGACGCGTCCGGTGCCGGCTCCTGGTCCTTCGCCTCGGCCGCCGCGGGCTCCTGGCCGGGCACCTTCACCACGACCGCGGCGATCAGCAGCGCGACTACGGCGAAGGCCGCCGCGGTCAGGAAGGCCGCCGAGGCGCCGTCGGTGAGGACGGCGGCCGGGTCGCCCGAGGTGCTGGAGCGGGTGGTGGCGCCGAAGACCGTCATCAGGACGGCGAGGCCCAGCGAACCGCCCACCTGCTGGGTGGCGTTGAGCAGGCTGGAGGCGGCACCCGAGTCCTCCATCGGGACGCCGGACACGCCGAGCTGCGCGAGCGGCGCGAACAGCAGCCCCGTGCCGATGCCGAAGAGGAGCATCGGGCCGATCAGACCGGTCAGATACCCGGTGGACGTGGTCACGTTCGACAGCCAGAGCAGCGCGACCGTGTTGAGGCTGACGCCGAGGACGAGCGGCAGTTTCTGGCCGATCTTCGGCAGCTGCTTGGAGGCCACGGCCGCCGTGAACACGATGGACACGCTCACCGGCAGGAAGGCGAGGCCCGCCTGCAGCGGGTCGTAGGCGAAGACGTTCTGCATCACCAGGGTCAGGAAGAAGAACAGCCCCATCACCGAACCGGTCAGGCACAGTCCGATGACGTAGATCCCGGCCCGGTTGCGGTCGCGGAACATGCGCAGCGGGATGATCGGCATCCTGGTGCGCGATTCGACGACCACGAAGGCGACGAGCAGCGCCACCGCCGCGGCGAAGGTGGCGAGCGCCGCCGAGTCGCCCCAGCCCTTGTCGCCGGCCCGGATGAACGCGTACACGAGGGCGCCCATGCCGAGGGTGGAGGTCAGGGCGCCGTAGAGGTCGAAGCGTCCGGGCTGGCGGTCCGTCTCGCGGAGCACCTTCGGGATGACCAGGTACAGGGCGATACCGATCGGCACGTTGACGAAGAGCACCCAGCGCCAGGAGAGCGCCTGGGTGAGCGCCCCGCCCGCGAGCAGGCCGATCGCGGCACCCGAGCCGGAGACGGCCGCGTACACGCCGAAGGCCTTGTTGCGCATGCCCTCGTCGAGGAAGGTCGTGACGATCAGGGCCAGGATGGACGGGGCGATCACCGCGGCGCCGACGCCCTGCAGGGCCCGCGCGGCCATCAGCCAGACCGAGGACTGGGCGAAGCCGCCGGCCAGGGAGGCGAGGGTGAACAGGGCGATACCGCCGAGGAAGACCCGGCGGCGGCCCAGGATGTCACCGATGCGCCCGCCGAGCAGGAGCAGGCCGCCGAAGGCGAGGGTGTAGGAGTTGACGACCCAGGACAGGTCGGTCGTGGCGAGTCCCAGGTCCTTCTGGACCTCGGGGAGCGCGACGTTGACGATCGTGGCGTCCAGCATCACCATCAGCTGGGCGACGGCGATGACCGTCAGGGCCAGGCCGCTGCCCCCCGATGAGCCGGGCGCCTTGCCGGCCGGGGTCTGTGAAGCGGTTGCGGACATCTTTGGGGAACCTTCCGGGTGTGGGGGTCAGTTCGACGCCGAGAGGCAGAAGGAGTGGCCCGCCGGGTCGAGCAGGACACGCCAGCGCTCGCCGCCGGGCTGGTCGGCCGGCACCGTGGCGCCGAGTTCCACGGCGCGCTTCTCGGCCTCGGTCACGTCGTCCACGGCGAAGTCCAGGTGGAGTTGCTGCGGGGCGTCCTGGCCGGGCCAGCGCGGCTCGCGGTAGTCCGTGACCTTCTGGAAGCCGAGGCCGGGGCTGTCCGGCACGGTCAGTCCGGCGAACTCCGGCGTGCTGAAGGCGATGTCGAAGCCGGTGAAGCGGTGGTAGAACTCGGCGAGGGCCACCGGGTCCGGGCAGTCGAGCGTGACGCCCTTGAGCTGTGCGAGCGCGGGCATGCGCGGTCCTTTCTCGTACGGGGGCGCGTCCCGTGCGGGGATGCGGCTTGGGTCACCTGGCCGACATCAGGGCCAGGAGTTCGGGGGTGTAGAGGTCGGCGACCGGACGCAGGCCCGCCACCGTGTCGAAGTAGCGCTGGGTGAGGTCGGGGCTGGTGCGGACGGCGGAGAGCAGGGCGCGCCGCTTGTCCTTCGCCTCGGTGCTCGCCACCATCAGGGCGCCCTGGTAGGCCTCCATGAGCTGTTCGTCGCGCCGGGTGCCGTAGCTGCCGAGGGCGTCCGCGAGCCGCTCCGGGTCGTGGAGCACGCCCGCGGTCAGTTCGACGAGCAGCTCGGACTGCAGGAAGGCATCGCCGATGCCGCGGGCGGTCAGGGAGTCCTTGTGGTGGCCGGCATCGCCTACGAGCACCCAGCCGGGGCCTGCCGCGCGGCGGAAGTAGTTGCGCTGCTCCCCTGTGCCGCGGAGCCGTTCGAGCCGCTCGGCGGACTTCAACTGCTCGTGTATCTCAGGGGCGTTGATGCGGACGCCTTCGGTGTACGCGGCCAGTGCGTCGGCGCGTACCTCGTCGAAGCGGTCCTGCGGGAAGTACGCGGAGACGAGCACGGCGCCGTCGTTGGTCGGTACGGCCGAGACCCAGCCGGACTTGCCCTCGTACAGCTCGAAGTGGGTCTTCGGTCCGTCCCAGAAGGTGTAGTAGGCGCAGGTGAGCCGGGGGGCCTCGTGGTACTCCTCGGCGCCGGTGAGCCGGGCGACGGTGGAGCGCATGCCGTCGGCGCCGACGACCAGCTGGGCCCGCTCGGTGAAGGAGCGGCCGCCCTCCTTGCAGGTGACGCCGGCGACCCGGCCGTCCTCCTCAAGCAGGCCGGTGACCTGGCAGCCGGTGCGCAGTTCCGCGCCGGCCGCGACCGCGTGTTCGACGAGGATCCGGTCGAGTGTGTGGCGGCGCGGGGCGATGGCCCCGGTGATGCCTTCGTGGGCGGAGGCGCAGCCCTCGACCCGTACGTCGTCGAGCTGGTAGACGACGTGGTCGAGGCGGGGGCAGCCGGTGGCGGTGAGCGCGTCGAGGATGCCCCAGCGCGCGAGGCGGGCCACGCCGGGCTGCTGGATGTAGAGGGTGGACAGGGTGTCGGAGGGGAAGCGGGCCCGGTCGAGGAGCAGGACCCTGAGGCCCGCGCGGGCGTACAGGAGCGCTGTGGTGGATCCGGCGCAGCGCGCCCCCACCACGATCACGTCGTACATGCCGGTGTCCCCGATCGTCGCAGGTGGAGGTGGACTTGGTTCCTGGTCACGGCGCGGCCGTGCCCTTGAGGCCGGCTCAGCGTAGGTTCGCGGGTGGAGGGTGCGATGCTCAGAACTGAGCGTGTGCGGGCACGGGTTGGCGCCCGCGGGCCGACGCGGGGCGGTGCGCTCATGCGGGCGTGGTCGTGAGGCGGCGTCGCAGCAGCGGCTTGAGCACCTTGCCCGTCACCCCACGGGGCAGTTCCTCGACGAAGTGGCAGACGGTCGGCACCTGATGGGGTGCGAGGCGCTCGGCGAGGAAGGACTTGAGGTCCGGCTCCTCGGGGCCGTCGAGGACCACGACGGCGGTGACGGCCTGGTGTCCGGCGCCGCCGCTCTCGGGCAGGCCGATCACCGCGGCCTCCAGGACGGCCGGATGGTCGTACACCGTCTCCTCGATCTCGATGCTGGAGACCGGCCCGGCGTCGGTGTTGATGACGTCCTCGCGGCGGTCGAAGAGGACGACCTCGCCGTCCTCGGTGAGCCGGCCCAGATCACCGGTGCGCACCCAGCCGTCCCGCCACTTGTCGCGGTTGCGCGCTTCTTCGAGGTAGCGGCGCTTGGGGGCCGGGCAGCGCAGCCAGATCTCGCCCAGCTCGCCCGCGGGCAGCGGCTGTTCGTCCGCACCCACGATGCGTACCTCGGTGCCGGGTGCGGGCCGTCCCATCACCATGGGGCGTTCGGGGTCGACGGTCCCCAGGATGACGGCGGGTACCGCCTCGCCCTGGGCGTAGGCGCTGTTCACCTGGGCGCCGGGCATCATCGCAAGGAGCGCCTTGGCGATCCGCGGCGGCAGGGGTGCGGAGGCGGAGCCGATGCGGGTGACGCTTGACAGGTCGTGACGTTCGTGGGCCCGCGAGGCGACCAGCTGGATGGCCGTCCAGGGCTGGAGCATGAGGGATCCGGCGCCGAGCTGGCCGACGAGTTCGGCCATCCGCTCCACGTTCTCGGGGTCGACCACGACGGTCGGTCCGGGGGCGGTGAGGGCCACGACGGCGCAGGTGGTCGCGCTGGAGGTGGTACCGAGCGGCATGGGCGCCATCAGCGGGGACCGCTCGTCGAAGTTCCGCAGCCCTTCGGGGCCACGGCCGAAGGTCAGGACCCCGTGCGGGTTGCCGAAGCCCTTCGCCGGGCCCGTGGTGCCGGAGGTGTAGAGGATGTCGGCGAGGTCCTCGATGGCGATGGACGCGTCGACCGGTGACGCGTCGCCGGTTTCGAGTGCCGCGCCCGGGGCCGACCATCCGGTGAAGCCGGCGGGCGGTTTGACGCCCGCGGTGTGCAGGAGGCCGGTCGCCGAGGTCTGGCCGAGGCGGCGCAGTTGCTCGGCCGTGTCGAGCTGGTCGGTGAGATGGACCGCGGTCGCGCCCGTCTTGAGCAGGCCCAGGTAGCTGACCGCGTAGTGGATCCAGTCCATCCCGGTGAAGAGCAGCGCGATCCGGGTGCCGCGGCGGGCGCCGCGCGCGATCAGTTGGTGGGCGACGGCATTGGAACGGCGTTCCCAGTCGCCGTAGCTGAGGCTCTGCACTCCGTCGACGATCAGCGCCGACTGGTCCGGGGTGTCGGACGAGCGGATCCGCAGCAGGTCGGGGACGACGAGGTGGTTGGGCTCGGTCACGGAAGGCTCCTCGGCTCGGCGGCTCAGGGGGTGTCCGGTGGGTCGGGGACACCCTCTGGCGGGTGTCCGGCGGATCACCGGACAGCCCCTGAGCCGAAGCTAGAAGGCTGTGATCCACGCCGTCTGCTCAAGGTTGCGCGTGCCCGCGGGGGTGCTCGGGTAGTTTCGGCGGCCGGGGCATCCACAGGCTCGGAGGTGCCCGCTGTTCCGCTGAGGCACAAGGGAGTTGAGGCATGGGCCAGACGGCATCGGCCGAATTCGACAGCGTCTCCTGGAAGGAGCACCCGTACCTGGAGCCCGAGGAGGGCCCGCGCATGGTGCGCGGTGAGGTGGGCCGGGTGTGGCGCGGCGACCTGGAGGGCGAGAGCACCGCGGTGCTGCTGATGAGCCAGTCCGAGGACGGCTCCGCGGGCTATGTGGCCAGCGAGCGCTTCGAGGGGACCCTGGGCGGGCGCAAGGGCAGCTTCGTGCTGCACCACTCCAACATCATGGGCGGTGATGCCCCGCCGGAGCCCGCGACCGGTTATGTGGTGCCGGGTTCGGGCCGGGGTGCGCTGAGCGGGCTCACCGGGAAGTGCACCTGGGTGCACCGCGGCGACGAGCGGCTGTTCACGCTGGAGTACGAGATCGGCGGCTGAACAGGGCAGCGGGCCGCGGGCCGTCCCCTGGTGGGGGCGGCCCGCGGCCGTTTGCTCATGGTGGGGGCGGCCCGCGGCCGTGTGCTCAGATTGCCGCGGACTGTTCGATGCGGCTGCGGACCAGGTCGAGCAGCGCGCGCGGCGCGTCCTTGAGGTAGAAGTGGTCGCCGGGCAGTGTGTGCACCTCCGTCGGCCCCGAGGTCACCTGGGACCAGGCGCTCAGCTCCGTGCGGTTCGCCTCGGGGTCCTCGCTGCCGGCGAGCGCGGTGACCGGGCAGGCCAGGCGCAGGCCGGGCAGCGGTCGGTAGGTGTCGTTGAGCTCGAAGTCGGCGCGCAGGCACGGCAGGAAGAGCCGGAAGAGCTCGGGCTGTTCCATGACGTCGGCGGGGGTGCCGTTGAGGCCGCCCACCTTTTCGAGGAAGGCCTCGTCGGGGAGTTCGGCGTACGAGCTGCGCCGCGACGGCAGGTGCGGGGCCCGCCGTCCTGAGACGAGGAGGCGGACCGGCGGCCGCCCCTCGGCGGTGCAGCGGCGGGCGATCTCGTAGGCGACGGCCGCCCCCATGCTGTGCCCGAAGAAGGCGAAGGGCCGGTCGAGGAACGGCAGGAGCCCCTCGTACAGCGGCTCGACGAGCTGCTCCATCGCCACGTACGGCACTTCTCTGAGCCGGCGTTCGCGTCCCGGCAGCACCACCGGGCGGGCCTCGGCCAGCGGCGCGAGCGCCTGGTGCCAGCCCCTGAAGGCGCTGCTGCCGCCCCCGGCGTGCGGGAAGCAGAACAGTCGCACGGGGGCGTCGGTGCCGGGCGGCACACCGCCCAGCCAGCGATTCGCGGACGCAGGTGCGGTGGCGGGAGGTGTCGCCGTCGGGGGCCGTCCCGCGGGCGGCACCGGCGCGGCCGGCGGGTGGGCCGTGGGTGCCGGGTGGGCCGTGGGTGCCGGGTGGGTCACGGCCTGCGTCGGGGAGTACGTCGTCATCGCCTGCTCACACCCACTCGTAGACGCGGTGGTACTCCTCGACACCGCGCAGCACCAGATGCCCGCCGTCACGGGTCACCCCGTGCAGCAGCGGCTTGTAGCGCGCCACGTCGACCTCCCGGGAGCGCGCGGGCACGAGGCAGCGCATGTTCTCGGCCAGCAGGTCCTCGTAGTCCGCGAAGGACAACTCGGCGCGGGCGGCGAGCCGTTCACCGATCCGCTGACGGGCGAGCGCGGCGCGCGAGTGCTGGGAGACGACCCCGCTGAAGAACTCCGAGGCACACCCCGACCCGTAGGAGAAGAGGCCGACGCGCAGCTCCCCCTCGTAGGGAAGGTTGTCGATGATGCTGCTCAGCGCCAGGTACACGGAGCCGGAGCAGAGGTTGCCGACGATGCGCGGATACGTGAGCGAGGGGGTGACCCGTGCCGTGAAGTCCGCGTCGATCTCCTCGGGCGAGGCCCGCAGGACGTCCCGCATCAGCTTGCGGTGTCCGGCCTTGACCAGGCCCGCGAACGGGGTGTGCAGGGCGAACTGTGCGAAGTCGGTGCGCAGATCGGCCTCGGGGACCTTCCTGCGGTAGTCGGCGAAGGCGTGCGAGAAGCAGTCGAGGTAGGCGAAGAGGGAGCGGTCGACGTCGGCGATGTCGAAGTCGGGGCCGGGGCGCGCCGAGTCGAGGGTCTCGTAGCTGTACGTGCCGAAGGCGCCGACGTCGAGGGCGAGGACCTCGGGCCGGTCGCCGATGAGCAGGGCGGCCGCCCCGGCGCCCGTGGCCGGCTCGGCGTAGTGCGCGTTCTCGTCGACCATGGCCACGTCGGTGGCGATGACGAGGGCCTTGGCGCCCGGTGACACACCGGAGGCGGCGTAGGCGACGGCGAGTTGCAGGGCCGCGGTGGCGGCGTAGCAGGCCTGTTTGACCTCGATGACGCGGCAGTGCCGGCTCAGGCCGAGGTGTTCGTGCACATAGCTGGCGATGGACTTGCTGTAGTCGACGCCCGATTCGCTGGAGGTGATGAGGAGTTCGATGCGCTCCTTGTCCTCCGCGTCGAGCGCGTCGACCAGCGGCTTCGCGGCGTTGACGGCGTGCGTGACCGGATCCTCGCAGGGCAGGCTGACGGAGCGGGTCTCCATCATCAGATGGTCCACGCGGGCCAGGTCGAGGCCGCGGCCTTCGAAGAGGGTCCTGACGGGCAGATGGGCGGCGCCGCAGTAGACGTTGAGCGCCTCGATGCCGTAGCCCTGAGGGGCCTCGACGGGCTGTGCGGTCATGAGCGCTTCTCCTCCCACAGGAACTGGACCAGGCCGTCCACGGACGGGATCTCGCTGAACCGGGACATGTCCGCCTCGATGCCCAGCTGCTCGATCAGGGCCATGATGATCTCCACCCGGTCGACCGAGTCGGCGCCGAGTTCCTTCAGATGCCGCCCGCCGTCGACCGCGCCCGCGGGCAGGCCGGGCAGGATCGAGCGGATCGTGTCGTGCACGAGCGCCTCGATCTCGGCGCGCCCGGTGTCCTGTCCGGGGTGCTGGCCCGTGTGCTGCCCCGTGTGCTGGCCCGTGTGCTGGCCGGTGCGCTGTCCCGTCTCATGCTGCGTCGGCATGACGCTCCACCTCCCTGCGGATCTCGAAGCTGCACACGGCGAGCGTGCGGTCGGTCGCGAGGTCCTCCACGACCAGTTCCACCAGTTCCTCGGCCCGGTCGCCGGCCCGGTGCCAGGGGCGGGCGCGCAGCCGCAGTGTCGAGTCGACATCGGCGTTGCCGAGGTAGCAGACCCGGGAGTCGAGCAGCGTCCGGTCGAGGAACGAGCGGTCGCTGCGGCCGAGGCTGCGCCACAGCTTGAGCAGGGCGCCGTCGGCGATGGCGAAGTACGAGGCGAAGTAGAGCAGCCCCACCCCGTTGACGTCGCTGCTGACGTCGACTGGGTGTTCGGTGGTGAACTCCTCGCCGAGCGGCACGTATCCGGCGGTCAGGGGGTCGAGGAAGCGGTGTTCGCTGCGCGCGCCGTTGCAGGCCAGGCGCGGCGAGTAGGCATCGGGCAGCCTGGGCAGCTGGGCATGGCAGAAGTCGGCGGGCGAGGCTCGGACGAGACCGACGTTGCTGTCCGAACGGCCGCGGGCCACCCAGCGGTTGAAGTTCTCGACGTACAGACAGTCGGGGCGTGGGCGTTCGTAGAACTCCTCGGGTTCGAAGGAGTCCTCCCTGAGCACCTCGGCGTCGAGGCTGCCGGGCCCCGAACCGATCCGGCGGATGCGGTGCAGGGTCAGCACGGACTCGCTGCCGTAGCCGAACACCCGGGAGATCACCTCCAGGCGGTCGCCGAAGGAGATGGCCCGCGGGTGCAGCAGGCTGCCGCCGCTGCGCACCCGGTAGTAGTAGAAGGACAGGTAGGTGGCACGGCCCTTGGGATCGCGGGCGTTGAAGACATCGGTGCCGCAGACCTCGCTGACGGTCTCCCAGGTCCAGTCCCCGATGCGGCCGATGAGCAGCGAGTTCGGCCCGCACATCCCGGGCTGCACGGTCGCCTCCCGGCGCACGGTCGCCACACCGGTGCGCTCGGTCCGGGCGAAGTGCCGCACCCGGTCCCGCGGCTGCGGGGCGGTGGTGAGTGTGTCGGTCATGGTCAGGAACCCTTTCGTTCGGTGCGCGCGGACTCCTGTACGGCGAGGAACTCGCGCAGGGCGCCGTGCACTTCGTCGGGGTGGGTGAGCGTCGGGAAGTGGCCGGCGCCCTCGATCTGGACGTACCGGGCGTCGGGGATGGCTCCGTGCAGCAGGTGGGCCGTCTTGAGCGGGATCACGGAGTCGTGCGCGCCCTGCACGATCAGGGTCGGAACGGCGATCTCCGGAAGCACGGCGAGCAGGTTGGGCTCCTGGGCGAAGACGTCCAGATAGCGCAGCCCGGTCTGCGGGTCCATGCTCTCGCAGCGCAGCAGCAGCTGTTCGAAGCGGCCGCGGTCGGCGGGGCTCACGTGCTCGCCGACCGCGTCGAAGTCCTCGCCGACGACGACGGAGAGCCGGTTGACCTCCCCGACGCGGTTGCCGCACTTGTACGAGCTGCACAGCAGGCTCAGCGAGGCGGTCTCCTCGGGCCGGTCGAGCGCGAAGCGCTGCGCGGTCAGACCGCCGAAGCTCGCGCCCGCCACATGCACCGGGCCCTGCACGCCGAGCGCCCGCAGCGCCGCGTGGTGCAGGCCGGCGAGTCCGCTCAGGGTGAGCTCCGGGATCGCGGTGGTGCGGCCGACGCCGGGTGCGTGCATCACGATCACCCGGTGCTCCCGGGCGAGCGCCCGGAACTGGTGCGCGAACAGGCCGGCGCCGATGTTGAACGGGTGGATGAGCAGCAGCGGGGAGCCTTGGCCCGCCTCGAAGAGTTCCACCTCGCCCTCGGGGAGGGTGAGGATGTGGTGGTGGACGTCGGCGCCCAGCTCACGCAGGACGCCCGGGTTGTCGTCGGCGGCGCGCGATCCGTCGTGCAGGGAGGCGCGGACGTCCTGCGGGAGCGCCTGGGCGGGGTGGTAGGCGGCCGTGGCGCCGGAGCCGATGCCGTCCGCCGCGTCGACCCGTACGAGACGTACGGGCTCGGGCGCGGTACGGAACAGGGTGGCCAGCCGGTCCGCGATCTCCTCCGTCTCGGCCGCGCCCAGGCCCACGGGCACGGCGAGCCTGATCCACGGCCTGGCCGCGCCCTCGTCACCGGCGAGGAGCTGCGGCGCGCCGCGTACCCCGGTGTGCCGGAAGATCCAGGCGAGGCAGGAGGCCACCGGCTCCTCGTGGTCCGCGAAGGCCGGCAGGGCGCCGACGTCGAGAACGACGGCGTGCCCCGCCGCCGGGGCGAGCAGGGGTGCTCCCGCGTCGGTCAGGCGCTGCCACAGCGTGCGCACGTTCCGCATCCGCAGCCGGACCTGCTCCGCGGCCCAGTCCTGGTCGGCGAGTGCCGCGGCCAGGGTCCTGCGGGCGCCGCGGCCGATCTGGTGGCCGCGCAGCGACACCGCCTCGCGCAGCCGCTCGGCGAGGGCCGGCTCACTCGTGGCGACCAGGCCGCCGAAGTCGAGCCCGAAGTCCTTGGACAGGCTGAGGGTGACCGCATCGGCCGTGCCCAGGATGTCCCGTACGACCGCCCAGACCTCACGGCCGGACTGCTCCGGCTCGTGCTCGATGAGCTGGTGGGCGGTTTCCAGGACACGGGAGGCGTCCAGCACCAGCGGTACGTCGTGGGCCTGCGCGGTCCGCCGTACGGCACGCAGCTCGGCCAGCGCGGAGGCGTAGCCGCCGCGCGCGTTGTCGCTGAGCTCGACGCAGACGAAGGCGGTACGTGCCTGATGCCGCGCCAGCGCCTGGTCGAGGCTGTCCGGGGTGAGCCCGCCGCGCAGGGCCGGTCCCTCGGCGACCGCGGGGCCGCCGGCGGGGACGGGTTCGAAACCGTGCTCCAGGAGGCTCAGGGTCCAGGTCGGGAACAGGCTGTTGTGCACGACCGCGCCCGGTGCGCCCGGCCAGTTGCGGCACAGGAGGGTCTCGGCGGCGCGGCCCGACTGGGTGGGGATCACACAGTCGAAGGGCAGCCAGGGCAGGCGGAGTTCGTTCCCGGCCGAGGCAGGGAGGGCGGCCGCCGTGGTGGCGAGCTCGTGAAGCCGGGTGGTGACGGCCGGCAGGTCGAGTTCGGCCCAGGAGTCCGTGATCAGGTCGTGTTCGACGGATTCGGTGGGGAGGGCGAGGGGGTTGTGGGCGTGGGCGGCCAGGAGGTGGTCGCGGGATGAGGTGGAGGTGGGAGTGGACGTGGGAGTGGACGTGGGAGTGGACGTGGTGGCGGTTCGGGTCGGGGTCGGGGTGTGTGCGGGGGTCGGGTGTGAGGTGGGGGTCGGGGTCGGGTGCTGTGTGGCCGCCGGGCTCGGGGGCGTGGGCGGCGTGGTGGCTGCGGTGGCCGCCGGGCGCGCGTCCGGGGTGGGCCGGGGGTGGCCGGCCGGCCGGTGCGGGGCGCCTTCGGGGGTGAGTTCGCCGGGGGCCGTCGCGTCCAGGTCCGGGTTGGCGATCATCAGGATGACGTCCGAGACCCCGGTACGGCTCTCGTCATCGGGCTGGCACAGGTAGACGGGCGTGTTCACGGGGCGGAACTTGTTCTTGAACTGGAAGTTCCCCTCGTTGAAGATGCCGACCGAGCGCAGCTCCGCCATGCCTTCGGCCACCGCGGGCGAGGCGTTCGGTGAATCGCCGAGCCGGACACCGAAGCTGGCGCCGAAGCTGAAGCAGGTGATGCCTTCGGGCCGCAGCCGCTCCACGATCTGCACGATCGCGTACTCGATGCCGCCCGGCGGCAGGCCCTTCGCGTAGAACTCCAGGTCGAGCAGGTACGTCGGCTCGGAGGCGAGCTTGGTGACGATCACCGCGTTGGCGAGCACGTCGTCGCGGTAGGTCAGGAACATCCGGTGCCGGGAGTCGAGGCGCCCGGCGCCGAGTTCGCGGCGCACCACGTCCACGTACGGGTTGGTCATCTGCTTGACGGAGGCCCACTGGTCGATGAGCGAGACGATGCCCGCGTCGGTCGCCGGGTCCGAGCCGACCTCGTACTCCTCGGTGCGGCAGGCACTGTTCTTGGTGAACTTGCCGATCAGGTACCGCAGTCGCTGCATCCGGCCGCCGGACATGGTGAACGTGTCGAGGTTCTCCAGGCGCTGGATCGCCCCGAACGGGGTAGCCGTGAGGCGGCGGCCACCGACCTCGTCGAGGCGCAGGACCGACAGGAAGTTGGGCTTCAGGCCCTCCCGGTCGGCATACGCCAGGTACTCGGCGGCGAGCACCGGGAAGTACTCGGCGGAGCCGACGTAGCTCCAGGCGAAGAGCACGTCGTCGCGGCGCGAGAAGTTGAAGTAGCCGGCGCGGTCCCTGCCGAGGAAGGCGAGCGGGGCGATGTCACGGCCCGCTAGACCGCCCTCCTTCGCGTGGGCGCGGTCGAGGTCGGCGAACAGCGCTGCCAGGTCGGGGAGTTCGGGCAGACTGCGCTTGCGGATGATGAGCGGGCCCTCGTCCTGCGGAGCGGCCGGTGCGGAGTGCCCGGCCGTGGTGCGCTCGGGGGCCGGGGCGGGCGTCGGCGACGGCTGCTGCTTGTCGCCCGCGTCGAGGGCCTGGGCCGTCTCGGACAGGAGGGTGCGGGTGCGGGGGCCGTGGTCGGCGAGCAATTGCCCGGTCAGAGCCTCCAGGGTCGGGTGGTCGAACATCAGGGTCTTGCGCAGGGCGCCGAACCTGCGCTCCAGGGCGCTGATGGTGCGGAGCATGTCGAAGGAGGTGAACCCGGCGTCGGCGAAACTCTCTCCGCCTTCGGGGACGCGTCCGACGACTCGGGTGATGACCTCGGCGAGGAGGGTGCGGGGGTCGGCGTCGGGTACGGGCGGGAGGCTGGGCTCCGGTGTCGGGGTGGGTTCCGGTGCCAGGGTGGATTCCGGTGCCATGACCGGGGCCGGGGTGCGGGTCAGGGCCGGGGTGGGTTCCGGTGCCATGACCGGGGCCGGGGTGTGGGCCGGGCCGCTCGCGGTCGTCGTCATCTCCTCCCAGGTGCGGGCGGCCAGGGCGGCGACGGAGTCGCATTCGTAGAGCTCGGCGGCCTTGAGGTCGAGGCCATAGGTCTCGTTGAGCTCCCTGACCAGCTGCATCCGGAAGATCGAGTCCAGGCCGAGATCGGTGAAGGAGTCTCCGTCGGCGATCTGGGTGCTGGGCACGTCGATGATGTCGGCGAGCGAGGTGCGGATCGTCTCGGCGACCGCGCTCCGGTCGGCCGAGGGCTCGGCGGTGGGTGCCGACGGGGTCGCCGGCGCCGGGGAGTTCGTCGGTTCCGGGGTGTGCGCCGGTGCGCCGGCCTCCGCCGGAGCCGCTGCGGGCGCCGGTGCGGCTTCCGGGCGGCGCGGCGACGGCTCGTCACGCGGTGGTGCCTGCGCCACGGAAGGCGACTGCTTCGGCGCCGTGTTGACCGGGGCGAGCCGCAGCGGGGTGCCACGGCCGCGGCTCGGCACTGCCGGGTGGGTTACCGCCGGGGAGGCTGTCGTGGCGGAGGCGGGTGCGAGGGTCCGTACGGGTGCCGGGGCCGGTGCCCCGGCCGTCGCGGGGGGCCGCACCGCGGACGGAGACCTGGTCGGCGCCGGGGCCAGGGCCTGCGCGGGAGGCGTCACCTCGGCCGGAGCCGGATCCTGTTCCGGTGCCGGGACGGGGTTCGGTACCCGCGCGGGCGCAGGAGCCGGAGCCGTGGCCCGGCCCGCGCCGCGCGAGGTGAACCAGTACGGCGTGCCCGTACGGCGGAACGAGGGGAGGGCGAGGCGGACCGGGTGGGCGGACGCCCACAGGGCGGACCAGGTGCCGGGCGCGCCCGATACCCAGGCCCGCGCGTTGGCCTCCGCGTCCGCACCGCAAGCGTGCGCCGGGGCGGGTCCCGCGGTGCCCCGGTGGATCCCGGGAGCGGTGAACTCCCCGCTCGCGGCGGCCGTCAGCCGCTCCACGAGCTGCTCGCGGTCCGTGCCCACCACCGCGAGCCGTTCCGCGTACTCCTCGCGGCCGGTCTGCAGCGTCCACAGGAGGGCCGCGAGGTCCGTCTCGCGCTCGTCCTTGAGGTATCCGGCGAGCCGCAGCGCGTAGTCGGCGAGCGCCTCGCCGTCGGGCGCCGACAGCACCGCGACCCCGGCGCCCGGCGGTACGGGCACGGCGGGACGCGCGGGCGCCCGGTGGCCTTCGAGGACGACATGCGCGTTGGTGCCGCCGAAGCCGAAGGAGCTGATGCCCGCCCGGTGCACGGGCCTGCCGCTGCCGTCGGCCACGCCCTCCCAGGCCCGGACGCGGTCGTTGACGTGGAACGGGGTCTCGTCGAGCCGCAGATACGGATTGAGCTCCTCGACGTGCAGCGTCGGCGGCAGCTCCGTGTGCTGCAGGCTGAGCAGCACCTTCAGGACGCCGGCGATGCCCGCCGCGGCTTCCAGGTGGCCGATGTTGGTCTTGACCGAGCCGAGGGCGACCGACTTTTCGGCGGGCAGCGGGCGTCCGGTCTCCGCGTACAGCTGGGTGAAGGCCTTCTTCAGGCCTTCGAGCTCCACCGGGTCGCCGAGCCGGGTGCCCGTGCCATGGGTCTCGATGTAGCTGACGGTCGCCGGGTCGATGCCGGCGCGGCGGTAGGCCTCGGCGACGACGCGGGCCTGTGCCTCGGGGTTGGGGGCGGTCAGCGAGGTGGAGCGGCCACCGTGGTTGACGGCGCTGCCGCGCAGTACGGCGAGGATCCGGTCGCCGTCCGCCTCGGCCCGGTCGAGCGGCTTGAGCAGTACGGCGCCAGTGCCTTCACCGCGTACGTATCCGTCGGCGTCCTTGTCGAAGGTCTTGCAGCGGCCGTCCGGGCTGAGCATGCCCGACTTGGTGAACGCGCTGAACAGACCCGCGCTCAGGGTCAGGTTGACGCCGCCGGCGATGGCGAGTTCGCATTCGCCGTCGGCGAGAGCGCGGGCCGCTCGGTGCAGGGCCACGAGGGCGCTGGAGCAGGCGGTGTCGACGGCCTCGCTCGGGCCGCGCAGATCGAGATGGCGCGAGACGCGGTTGGCGAGAATCGCATGGGCGAGGCCGGTGGCGGCGTGCGCCTGGACCTCGCCGCCCTCGGCGCGCATCAGTTCCGCGTAGTCCGAGGTGGAGACGCCCACGAAGAGTCCGGTCGCGCTGCCCGCGAGGTCGGCGGGGCGGTGACCGGCGTGTTCGAGCAGCTGCCAGACGGTTTCGAGGAACAGCCGCTGCTGCGGGTCCATCAGGGCGGCCTCGGCCGGGGAGATGCGGTAGAAGCCGGCGTCGAACTCGGCGACGCGGTCGAGGAATCCGCCGCGCAGGTTCTCCAGGCCCAGGTGGCCGAGGAGGTACGGGCGGTCCTCGGGGACCGGGCGTACGAGGTCGTCGCCCGCGGCAAGGTGCTGCCAGAAGCTCTCCAGGTCGTCACAGCCGGGGAGCAGACCGGCCATGCTGATCACGGCGACGGGGCGGGTGCCGCCTTCCGCGTGTGCGGCGGCGGGCGTGGCGGCGGGCGTGGCGGTGGTCTCGGTGACCGTCACGGGCGCCGTGGGCTGCGGGGTGGGCTCGGTGGTCTCCGCGGGGGCCGTGGACTGCGGGGTGGCGGTCGGGACGGCCTCGGCGGGTACGTCCGGCCGGGGCTGTGCGCCGGTACCGGCCTGGGCGGTGGGCCGGGCGGCCTGCGGGCCCGGCGTCGTGAGCGGGGCGGGAGCCGTGTCCCGGGCCGGAGCCGTGTCCGGGGTCGGGGGCGTGTCCGGGTTCTGGGTCTGGGGCTGGGGCTGGGTCGGGTTCTGGGTCTGGTTCTGGGTCTGGGCCGGATGGGTGCGATCGGCCAGGACCCGGCCGATCTCCGCACCGTTCTCTCGCTCCAGGTGGCGCGCGAAGTCCCGCAGCGTCGGCGCCTCGAAGAGCGCGGTCGGCAGGAGGTCGATGCCGTACTCCTCGTTCACCTCGTTGACGAGCTGGGTGAGGGAGATGGAGTCGAAGCCCACTTCGAGGAGTTCCTCGTCGAGCGGTACGTCGGAGGGGTCGACAAGGAGGAAACCGGCCGCCGTACGGCGCAGGCCCTGCTCGATCCGCCCGACGAGCTCCTCGACGGACGGGCCCGGTTCGGACGCGGCGGAACCGGGGGCCACCGGTTCGCGGACCGCAGTTTCGGATGCCGCCGGCTCGTGGACCACGGATTCCGAGGCCACGGGCTCGTGGACCACCGGTTCCGAGGCCACCGGCCCACGGGCCACGGATTCCGGGGCCACCCCGGGGGCGGCCCCCGGGGCCGTCCCCGCGTCCTCGGCGGAGGGGCTCTCCAGGACCGCGAAGCACGGTCCCTCCTCCCCCGCCAGCGCCCGGCAGAACGCGGTCAGTCCGGCCTCCGTGCTCAGCGGCACCATTTTCCACCTGCGGGCGAAGCGCGCACGGGCCGCCTCGTCGACCGTCATGCCGCCGTCCTCCCACAGGGGCCAGCAGACGGAGGCGGTGGTGCCGAAGCGGTCACCGGCGAGGACGCGGCCGCGGCGCAGTGCGGCGAACTCGTCGAGGTAGGCGTTGGCGCAGGCGTAGTCGGCCTGGCCCAGGTTGCCCGTACGCCCGGCGAGGGACGAGAAGAGGACGAAGAAGTCGAGCGGTCCGTCGCCGACGGCGGCGTCCAGATGGACCGCGGCCGCGGCCTTGGCCCCCCAGACCGCGTCCACGTCGGCGCGGGTCTTGCGGGCGGCCAGACCGTCCCTGGTGACACCCGCCGCATGCACGATGCCGTGCAGGGCGCCGTGGTTGCCGCGGATCTCCTCGACGAGCCGCTGGACGTCCTCGGCGCGCGAGACATCGGCCCGCGCCCAGCGCACGCTCACGCCGTCCTTGCTCATGGCGTCGATCCGGGCGCGTGCGGCGGTGTCGGGTGCGGTGCGGGAGGCGAGGACGAGGTGCAGCGGGCGGCCGTGTTCCGCCAGGTACTCGGCGATCCGCAGCCCGAGCGCGCCCGTGCCTCCGGTCACCAGGTAGGTGCCGCCGGGCCGCAGCGGCAGCTCCTGCGGAAGGCCTGCGGTACGGGGGGTGAATTCCGTGAGCCGGAGCTGCCGGCGGCCGTCGGGCCGCAGTGCGGTCTCGGTGGGCTCCTCGCCGAGTGCACTCAGCTCGGTGAGCAGCTGCTCGGCCAGCGTCTCGGCCGTCCAGGACTCCTCGACGACGACCCGGCCGCCGCGGAAGCGCGGGTGCTCCACCGCCAGCGTGCGGATCGCGCCCCCGGAGGCCGCGTGCTGCGGCTGGGGGGTGCCGGACGGTGACAGATGGGCGTACAGCCCTCGTACGGTGCCCTCGCCGCGACGCGAGAGGAGCGCGGCGGCGGACCACAGGAACGGCAGCACGCCCTGCTCCAGCGGGGCGACGGCGTCATCGGCCGCTTCGACGGCGCCTTCCCCTCCCGGAGCCGCTTCGACGGCACCTTCCCCGCCCGGAGCCGGTTCGGCGGCGGCATCCCCGCCCGCGAGCCGCAGCACCGCGTCCGGCAGGATCCCCCGCTCGGCCAGCGCATCGGCCAGTTGCCGGTGCTGTTCCCGGTCGGTGAGGTCGAGGTTCCAGCCCGCGGGTGTCTCGGCGAGCCGCTCGCCGTGGCCGAGCAGCACGCAGTGGCTGCCCCGGCGCCCGGCGGCGGCCGCGAGGGCGCGGCCCAGGGCGGCATCGTCGGATATCAGCGCGATCGTACGCGGCGCGGGGCCGGGAACCGCCCGCGGGGCGGGTTCCCAGATGGGCCGCAGATATCGGACTCCCGCGGCCGGCTGTCCCTCATCGGGCGTCCTGCCGTCGGATGCGGGCGGAGTCACCGGTAGCACCTCCGGTTCGGCCGGCAGCCAGTGCCGGGTCCTGTCGTAGGGGTAGGAGGGAAGCGGGACGCGGCGGGGCCGCGGGGCGGGCCACAGGCGGGCCCACTCGACGTGGGTGCCCGCGGTCCACAGGCGGGCCAGGGCAGCCGTATCGCGTGCGTCGAGGAGCTGTTCGACGGCTCCCTCGTCCGCGGGCCCGCCCTGGCGGCGACGGCCGGCCTGACCCGTGATCAGGTCGGGCGTGATCTGGTCGGGGGAGTTCTCGCCCAGGGCGTGGGCCCGCAGCCGCCGTTCGAGTCCGGCGGGGTCCGCGGCGCGAACGGCAAGGCGTACGGGGTGTTCGTGGCGTCCTACCTGGCTGGTGAACGCGAGCTCCGCGAGCGTGGCCGCCTCGGTGTCCCGCGCCAGCCGGTCGGCGATCCGTCCAGCCTGCGTGCGCAGCTGCGCCTCGGTGCGGGCCGAGAGGAGGAAGACCTGCTCCTCGCCATCCCGCGTCGGCGCGTAGCGCAGGCGCGCCGGGTCCGGTACGTACTCCTGCAGTACGACATGGGCGTTGGCGCCGCCCGCGCCGAAGGAGCTGACTCCGGCGGTACGCGGCAGCGTGCGCCCCTCCTCGTCCACGGGGCTCGCCCAGTCGGTGAGCTCGCGCGGCATGGTGAACGTCCAGCCGTCCGTGTCGATCCGTGGGTTGAGCTCGCCCAGGTTCGCGCACGGGGTGAGCTTCCGGTGCCGCAGCTGCAGCAGGGCCTTGATGAGGCCGGCGACACCCGCGGCGCCCTCCAGGTGCCCGACGTTCGCCTTGACGGAGCCGATCGCGCAGTCGCGCGGCGGGCGCCCGCCGAAGGCGCGGCGCAGTCCGGCGATCTCGATGGGGTCGCCGAGCGCGGTCCCGGTGCCGTGCGCCTCGATGTAGCCGAGGTGCTGCGGGTCGATCCCGCAGTCACGGACCGCGTCCGCGACGAGGCGGGCCTGCGCGTTGGGGTTGGGGACGGTGTAACCACCGGTCCGGCCGCCGGAGTTGACGGCGCTGCCCTTGATGACGCCCCAGATGTCGTCGCCGTCGGCGACCGCGTCGGCAAGGGGCTTCAGGAGCACCGCGCCGATGCCCTCGCCGGGCACATAGCCGTCGGCCCGCTCGTCGAACACCTTGCAGGCGCCGTCCGCGGCGAGCATGTTCAGGGACGAGAGCGCCACCAGGTGCGCGGGGTGCAGGATCAGGTTGACGCCGCCCGCGATGGCGGTGCGGCATTCACCGCGGCGCAGGCTCTCCACCGCGAGATGGACGGCGGTCAGGGAGGAGGAGCAGGCCGAGTCGACGGCGAAGCTGGGGCCCTGCAGATCGAAGGTGTACGAGACGCGGTTGGCGACCGACCAGTACGCCGAGTGCGCCCCGGCGAGCCGGCCCTGCGCCCACTGCGCCGCCGCGAGCCTTCCGTACGAGCCGTACATGACGCCGACGAAGACTCCGGTCCTGCGGGGTGTCTGTGCGGGTTCGCCGAGCTGGCCCGTCTGTTCCAGGAGGTCCCAGCAGGTTTCCAGGAAGAGGCGTTCCTGCGGGTCGATGTCCGCGGCCTCCTTGGGCAGGATGCCGAAGAACGCCGGGTCGAAGCGGTCGATGCCGTCGAGGAAGCCGCCCCACCGGCCGTAGGTGCGCTGCGGCTTGCCGCGCTTGGGGTCGAAGTGGGTGCGCCAGTCCCAGCGGTCGGCGGGGACCTCGGTGATGCAGTCGGTGCCCGCGGCGAGGTTGCGCCAGAAGGAGTCGATGTCCGGGGACTTCGGGAAGCGGCCGCTGAGGCCGACGACGGCTATGTCCATGGGGGTGGTCGGGTCGGGTGCGCGGGAGGGGGCGATGGCGTCGGTGGCCTCCGCGCCCTTTGTGCTGTCGGTGGCCTCCGTGGTGTCGGTGGCCGATGTCGCGGCCGTCGTCGGCAGGGGCTCCTGCCCGGGCGGGTTCTCCTCGGCCGGGGAGTCGTCCGCGGTCGCCTCGGCGCTCGGTGCGGCGGGGCCGGCCAGTTCCGCGATCCGCTCGGCGTGCCGCTCCTGGAGATACGCGGTGAGCTGGGCGATCGTCAGGTTCTCGAAGAGCAGCGTGGCCGGGAGGTCGCCCAGGTCCTCCTCGAAGCGCTGGACGACGTTCTGGCCGACGAGGGAGTCGACTCCGTAGTGCTCGAACGTCGTGCGGTCGTCGAGTTCGTCCGCCTCGTACTTGAGTACTTCGGCGAAGACGGCGCGCACGTAGTCGCGTACGGCGGTGTCGCGTCCGCCGGTGTCATGCACGGCGGTCTCGCGTACGGCAGTCTCGCGTACGGCGGTCGCGGCAGGCGCGGGCTGCTCGCCCGCCCCGGCGACGCGGTCCCCGCGGGAGCGGGTGCCGAGCCCGAAGCGGGTGAGGCCTTCCGGGTCCGCCTTGATCGCCAGCGCCTGCGGCAGCCCATGGGCGAGGATGCCGCTCAGCGCGGCCATGCCCTCGGCGGGCTCGATGGAGCCGATACCGAAGCCGGCCATCCGCTCCCGGTAGCGTGCCTCGGCGACCGCGCCGACGCTGCCCCAGTAGCCCCAGTTCACCACCTGCGCCGGAACACCGAACCGGTGCCGCAGGCGCAGCGCAAGGGCGTCCTCGAAGGTGCTGGCGGCCGCGTAGGCGGCCTGGCCGGGCGCGTCGACGAAGGAGATCGCCGAGGAGAACAGGGTGAGGAAGGCGAGGGGTTCGTCGCGCAGCGCCGCGCAGAAGGCCTCGGCGCCCGCCGCCTTGGGGCCGAAGACCTCGTCGAGGACCGGCTCGGTCAGCTGCGCCACGGTCTTGTCGTGCAGGACGAACGCGGCGTGCACCGCCCCGTCGACCGGCCCGAACCGCTCCCTGGTCCACGCGACGACGTGGCGCATCGCCTCCGGGTCGGTGGCATCGGCGGCCCGGTACTCGGCGGTGGCGCCGAGCCGGTTGAGGTCGGCCAGCAGCGTCTCGATCCGCTCGTCGAGCGGGCGCCTGCCGACCAGGACGAGCCTGGCCTGTGCGCTGCGGGCGAGCGAGCGGCAGACCGCGCTGCCGAGTCCGCCCGCGCCGCCCAGGACGAGGTACACGCCGCCCGTACGGTACGGGGCTGCGGGGCCCGGCTTCGCCGGCGCGGTCCACGGTACGAAGGACCGTACGAGGCGACGGCCCGCGCGCAGGGCCACCGGACGGCTGTCCAGGGGCTGTTCCGCGCTGATGCGCCGGGCCAGTCCGGGCGCGTCCTGCGCCGTGGTGCGGCCGGTCCCCGGGTCGAGGCAGCCGACCGTCCAGCGCGGGAACTCGGCGTCGAGTGCCGCGCAGTAGCCGAGCAGGGCCGCCGCTCCCGGCACGATCTCCCCGGCGTGCTCCGCGCCCGTCACCTGTACGGGTTCCGCCGCGCTCGTCCCCGTACCGCCGTGGGCCGGGGCGTCGACGGCTCCGGGCAGGACGGCCCGCAGGTCGAGACGGTGGTGGGCGCCGTCGCGGTCGAGCACGGCGTGCACCAGGCGGTGCAGGGCTCCGAGCGCTTCGCGTGCGTCGGCCGCGTCCACCCAGGTGGGTTCGGCCAGCAGGTAGACACGGTCGGGGAGTTGGGGGCTGTGGCTGATGGCTGCGGCCGCCTCGTCCCAGGCCGCGGTGCGCACGGTGGAGTCGGCGTGCAGTTCCGCCAGTGCGGCGGCCAGTTCGGTGGTGTGGGGGCCGTGGACCAGCAGGACGCGGTCCGGTGCGTCCGCCTGACCGGTGGGTGCGGGGTCCTCCTCCTGCCAGCGAGGGACGTAGACGGGGAGGCCGGTTGCCGGTCCCGCGGGCAGGGGCCGCAGCATCAGGCCTTCCAGGCGCGCGGTGATCCGGCCCGCGTCGTCGGCGATGCGTACCGCGAAGGTGTGGGTGCCGGTACGTACGGCGTGGACGTGTGCCGGTGTGGTGAGCGGGCCGAGCAGTTCGGCACGCTCCAGGGCGAAGGGCACCAACGGGCCCTGCTGCGAACCCGTTTGCAGTACGGCGGTGACCTGGAGGGCCGCATCGAGGAGCGCGGCGTCGGTGCCGTGGGCGGGCCAGTGGGCCGCGCCCTGTTCGGCCGCCGGGGCGTCCAGGACGGCGAGTGCCTCGTCCGTGCCGTGGCGGACCTCCTGGATGAGCCGGAAGGCCGGACCGTAGCCGAGTCCGCCCGCCGCGAAGTCCCGGTACAGCTCGGCGCCGGTGCGCAGTCCGGAAAGTCCGCGGCCGAGCGCGTCGATGTCGATGGACGTGGACGCCGCCATGTCGGCGTGGAGCGGGGCGACCTGGGCGCGCGAGAACGGGGTTGCGGGCGCGTCGTCGCCGGTGAACTCCAGGGTGTGCCGCTCCCCC
The DNA here is from genome assembly GCF_047779955.1 of Streptomyces lothianensis. Taxonomy (NCBI): domain Bacteria; kingdom Bacillati; phylum Actinomycetota; class Actinomycetes; order Kitasatosporales; family Streptomycetaceae; genus Streptomyces; species Streptomyces lothianensis. The sequence continues at coordinate 176,760 of NZ_JBLMKT010000027.1, forward strand.
TCGGTGCTCGCCTCGACCCGTATCGCGTGTGTCTCCTCGGCGTGCAGCGGGCGCAGCCAGCGCACGCCCGAGATCACGGCCGGTCCGCCGATGCCCCGGGCGCGGGCGAAGTCGAGGGCGAGGGACAGGCTCGCGGTGCCGGGCAGGAGCGCCCGCCCCGCCACGTGGTGGTGTGCGACGACAGGGTGCTCAGGGTCGAGCGGCCAGGTGGTCGGCGGAGTAGGCCCGGCTGCCGGAAGTGCCGGCTCGACTGCTGCAGGCGCTGCCTCGGCTGCCGGGAGGGTCCGTACGGCGGTGGCGCCGCTGTCGTCCATCCGAGCGGCGGGTGCCTGCGGTGCGGGCGGCTCCGTCGCGGGTGCTTCGGCCGGCTGGGTGGTGATCCAGTGGCGGGTGCGGGTGAAGGGGTGGGCCCTCAGCGGTTCGGGGGCGGCCTCCGGCTCCGGCTCGCTGTGCGCGAGGCCGCCGGACTCCGCAGCCGCCGGGGACGGGGCCTCGGCGAGCACCACATGGGCGTTCGTCCCGCTGAAGCCGAAGCTGCTGACCGCCCCGACCCGTACCCCGCCCGGCCCCGGACGCCACACATCGGCGGTGCGGGAGAGGCGGAGCGGGCTTGAGCTCAGGTCGATCTCCGGGTTGAGCTCGGTGAAATGGGCCGCGGGCGGGGTCTTGCGTGCCCGCAGGGCCATGAGCAGGGCGAGCAGCCCGGAGATGCCGGCCGCGGTGGTCGTATGACCGATCGCGGCCTTCACCGAGCCGAGGACGCAGTCCGTGGCGCCCGACGCGCGCAGCACCTCGTTGAGAGCCTTGACCTCGATCGGGTCGCCCAGGTGGGTGCCGGTGCCGTGCGCCTCCAGATAGCCGAGGTCGGCGCCGGTGATACCGGCCCGGCGGTGCACCGAGGAGAGCAGCTCCATCTGGGAGTTGGCGCTGGGGGCGGTGATCCCGTTGGTCCTGCCGTCACCGTTGACTCCGGTGCCGCGGATGACTCCGTGGATCCGGTCCCCGTCGGCCAGTGCCTGGCGCAGGCTCTTGAGGACCACCGCGCCCACGGCCTCGCCCAGCACGATGCCGTCGGCGGCCGCGTCGAACGGGAGCGAGCGCCCGGTCGGCGAGAGCATGCCCGTTTTGCTGGTCCACACGTGCATACGGGGCGTCGTCATCAGCGCCACGCCACCGGCCACGGCGGTCTCGCAGTCACCGCTGCGGATGCTCTCGCAGGCCAGGTGCACGGCCACGAGGGAGGAGGAGCAGGCGGTGTCCACGGCCAGCGTGGGGCCGGTGAGGTCGAGCAGATACGCGATACGGGCGGCGAGGATGGAGCTGCTGCTGCCGAGGAAGGCCTGGCCGGTCTCGACCGCGCCGGCCTCCTCGAGCAGCGACTGGTAGTCGCCGGCGCCGCAGCCGACGAACACGCCACAGCTCTGCTTGCCCTTGGTGCCGGTCAGTCCGGCGTCCGCGAGGGCCGTCCAGGCCTCCTCCAGGAAGAGGCGCTGCTGCGGGTCCATCGCCTCCGCCTCGAGCGGCGAGACCTGGAAGAAGCGGGCGTCGAACAGGTCCACGTCGTCGAGCAGCGCGGCCCATTTGCTGTACGAGCGGCCGGGCACGCGGCGGTCGGGATCGTAGTACGCGGACTCGCGCCAGCGCTCCGGCGGCACCTCACGGATCTGCGAGCGGCCCTCGACGAGGTTCGTCCAGAAGCTGTCGAGATCGGGTGCGCCCGGGAAGCGGCCCGCGGCGCCGATGATGGCGATGGGCTCCTGGGTCTCGTCCGGGTGGTCGGGGCCGGGGGTGTTCGGGGTGTTGGTGGTCACCGTGGCGGTGGCCGCAGTGACCTCAGTGACCGCGGTGGCCGTGGGCGTCGCGGCCGAGGGGGTGGCCCGCGGGTGCGTCTGCTCGCCCGGCTCCGGTGCGGAGAGCGCCACGAGGTGGGGGCGGGGCGGCGCGGTGGCCGGGGTCTCGGCGGGGGGCGCCGGGGGTGCGCCCGGCACGTCCAGCGGGACGAGGCGTACGCGCCCGTCCGCGGCGACGGCCTGCTGCGGCGCCGGGTGCGCGGCCTCGCGGTTCTCCGCCCGGAGCGCGGTGGCGGGCTGCGCTGTTGCCGTGGCGGGCAGGGGCGGCGGCGTGACGGCCTCAGGTGCCGGCGTGACCGGCTCGGGTGCCGGCGTGACCGGCTCGGGGAGTGCCGTGACGGCGGATGCGGTCGGCACCGGGGCGGCGGCGGGCACGGCAGGGGCCGTCCCGGGTGCGGGTGCGGGTGCGGGCTGTGTCTCGCGGGCGGCCGCGCGGTGCAGGGAGGCGTTCTGCGCACGGGTGCGTGTCACGTGTTCGGCCAGCGCGGGCAGCGTCGGATAGTCGTATACGGCCACGGAGTCGAGCGAGAGGCCGAAGGCGCGGTTGATCTCCTTGGCCAGCTCGACGGCGCCGATGGAGTCGACCCCCATCTCGTTGAAGCTGAGCCGGTGGTCGAGCTCCCCGGCGTCCAGGTACAGCACCTCCGTGAGGGTCCCGGCGATGACCGCCTCGGCCTCGGCCAAGTCCGGCTCGCCCGGAGCGTCTTCGACCGGCGGCGTCGGCGCGACAGCCGTCGGCGGCGTCGGCGGGGCGACCGGCTCCTGCGCGGCGACCGCCGCCGTCGGCTCCGCGAGAGCCGCCGCGGGCGGCGCAACGCTCCGGTCCGCGCCGGTCCCGTCCGCGCCGGTCGCGTCCTCGGCAGCCCGGTCCGCGCGAGTCCGGTCCGCGCCCGACCTGCCGTACTCCGCCACCTTCCCGAAGTGCGCCCGCACCCGCTGCGCCGAGTCCTCGCCGAGGACCTGCTCGTGCATCCGCACCTCACGGCCGATGACCGCGGGCAGTTCGCCGAGCATCCGCCCGGCCAGCTCGCCCTTGAGTGCGGCGACGGCCTGCGGGGAGAGTTCGGCGACCGAGCGGGCGAGGTCGAGTGCGGCGGGCAGCACCTCGGCCGCGTCCCGGAAGGTGACCGTGGCGCCGCGCCGTTCCAGCTCGGCGCCCGCGTAGGGCCGCCCGGTCAGGAGCATCTCGGTGGCCAGGGACTTCCCGAGCCGCTGTTCGAGTATGTACGTCGCGCCCATGCCGGGCGTGAAGCCGTACTTGAGGAAGTTGCTGCTGTACACGGCGTCGCGGGACATCACCACCATGTCCGCGTAGAGCCCGAACGCCAGTCCGCCGCCCGAGGCGTGGCCGGAGACGGCCGCGATCACCGGACGGCTGCAGCGCAGCAGCCCCTCGTACACGAACGGTGTGTCGGTGAACCGGGTACGCCGGGCGGACAGGTCGGCGAGCGCCTCGGGCGTGCCGCCCATGCTGAAGACCTTGCCGGATCCGGCGAGGACGACCGCCGTGATCTCGGGGCGCTCCGCGATCTGCGCGAAGGCCCACTCCAGGCCGTGCATGAGACCGTCGGTGAACATGTTCTGCTGATCGGCGGCGGCCATGGTGACGAGCGCGATGCCGTGCTCCAGGACCTGGAGTTCCACCTCGGAGCCGGTGTACGGGGCGACGGGCGCGGGCGCCGGGGCGGCCGCCGGCAGGCTCACCTCGGCCACGGGCTCCTGCTGCTCGCGCGGCTGCTTCCCGTTGCCCGCCTGCCAGTTGCCGAGCCAGCACCGCTCCTCGCGGAAGGGGTGACCGGGCAGCGCGACCCGGCGGCGCGATCCGGCGGGGGCGACGGCCGGCCAGTCCACGTTCTCGCCGGCGGCCCAGGCCGCGGCGGCCTCGTGCAGGCGTCCCGCGCGGAAGGCTTCGGCGCATCCGCCGGCCGGAGCGGATGCGTCGCCCCGGCCCGTGCGGAAGAGATCGGGGTGCGGCAGGTCGTCCGCGAGGAAGCGGTCGAGTGCGGCGCACAGTTCGGGGACCGAGGTGGCCACGACCGCCAGCCGTTCGGCCATGGCATTGCGTCCGACCCGCAGCGTGTGCGCCACATCGGCGAGGCGCGGCGAGCCGTCGGAGGCCTGCTCCGCACGGGCGTCTTCCCCGGCTGCCGTCAGCCGGCCGACGATCGTGTCGACGCTGTCCTCCAGCGTCACCGCCGAGGATGCCACGGGTCCAGAGCCGTGGGCCGCGGCACGCTCGCGCAGACGCAGCACGTCGGCGCGCTCGAAGCCGAGGTCGGCGAGCGGTTCGGCGGGGTCCACGGCGGCAGGCGGAATCCCGAGGCAGCGGGCGGCCTCCTCGAGGAGCGCATCACGCAGTCGGCCGGCGTCGACCACCGCACGCCCGTCCCCCGCACGCCGTTCCCCCGCACCGACCGACCCCATACCGACCGACCCCGCGCCATCCGTCGCAGGGCCGTACGTCGCAGGGCCATGCGTCGCAGCGCCGTCCGCCGTCGAGCCAGGCCCCGACGCGCCCCCGCCCGCGAGGGCGTCCCGCAGCGCCCGGGCGCTCTCCCGGAGCGCTTCGGTGTCCCGCGCGGAGAGCAGCACCAGTTCGGGTCCTTCCGCGGCAGGCGTCCGGGCGGGCTGTCCGTTCCACTCCTCGACGATCAGATGCGCGTTCGCGCCCCCCGCCCCGAAGGCACTCACCCCGGCCCGCCGGGGTCCGCCGCCGTCCGGGGCGGGCCAGGCCTCCAGCTCGCGCTGTACGGCGAAGGGCGTACGCGAGAAGTCGATCTTGCTGTTGGTCGTCCCGGCGTGCAGGGAGGGCACGAGCGTCCGGTGCCGCAGCTGCAGCACGACCTTGGTGAGCCCCGCGATCCCGGCGGCGCTCTCCAGGTGCCCGATACCGGACTTGACGGAGCCGATCCGGCAGCTGCCCGGCTCACCGGGCCCGTCCGGTGCGAAGACCCTCCGCAGCCCTTCGATCTCGATCGGATCGCCGAGCGAGGTCCCGGTGCCGTGCGCCTCGATGTAGCCGACGGACTCCGGGCGCACACCGGCCCGTTCCAGCGCACCGTGGACGACCGCGGCCTGGGCCGCGGGGCTGGGGACGGTGAACCCGCTCGTACGGCCGGTGTGGTTGAGGAATCCGGCGCGCAGCACCGCGAGTACGCGGTCGCCGTCGGCCAGGGCGCGGGAAAGCGGTTTGAGGAGGACGGCGCCGACGCCTTCGCCGGGGACGTAGCCGTCGCCGCCTTCGCCGAAGCTGCGGCAGCGGCCGTCCGTGGACAGGAACCTGCCCTGCGCGAGCTGCAGGTACTTCTGCGGGTGGGCCGCGATGTTGACCCCGCCGGCCAGGGCGAGTTCGCAGTCGCCGCGGCGCAGGCTCTCCATCGCGAGCTGCACGGCGGTCAGCGAGGAGGAGCAGGCCGTGTCGACGGACATGCTGGGGCCGTGCAGATCGAGGACGTAGGAGACCCGGTTGGCCACGGCTGCGTGCATGGCGGTCGGCGCCACCCCGTCGGGTGCGTCCTGCACCAGCTGGTAGTGGTTCCACATCACGCCGGCGAAGACGCCGACGGGCTGGCGGGACAGGGCGGCCGGGGCGTATCCGGCGTGCTCGAGGGTGCGCCAGCAGGTCCTCAGGAAGAGTCGTTCCTGCGGGTCCATGCGTTCGGCCTCGCGCCGTGAGATCCCGAAGAACGCGTGGTCGAAGCGGTCCGCACCGTCCAGGAAACCACCCCAACGACCGTACGTGGTGCCGGGGGTGTCCGGATCGGCGGCGTACACCGCCGCGTGGTCCCAGCGGGTGCCGGGTACTTCGGTGATGCAGTCGCGGCCCTCGGCGAGGTTGTGCCAGTACGCGTCGAGGTCGCCGGCTCCCGGGTACTCGCCGGCCATCCCGATGACCGCGATCCCGTCCTCCTCCGGGGGCACGGGCCCCGCGGCGTCCGCGGCGTCCGCGGCCTGCGCCCGCCCGGCGGCGCTCTCGCGCACGGAGGCGGGCGTCTCGTACGGTTCCACCGGGCCCTCGGCCTGTGGGAAGAGTGCGGTGAGCCGGTCGGCGTCCCCGTAGGCGACCGCCGTGCGGACGTGGCCGCCGGTGAGGCTGCGTTCGAAGGCCTCGATGCCCTCGGCCGTCGGCAGCGGGACCGTGCCGCTCTCGCGGCGGGCGCGTCCGAGCGCGGCCTCGGAGATCCGCATCCCGCCTTCCGCCCACAGCGGCCAGGCCACGGACACGGTGCGTCCGGACCGGTCGGTGCGGGCGGCACGCCAGTCGGCGAAGTGGTCGAGGCAGGCGTTGGCGTAGGCGTAGTCGCTCTGGCCGGGGTTGGCCACGACGGCGGAGAGCGAGGAGAAGAGCACGAAGAAGTCGAGCTCGTCCTGGGCGGTGGCCTCGTCGAGGTGGCGCGCGCCCCAGAGTTTGGGGGCGAGGACCGATTCGAAGTCCGCGGGCCGCTTGCGGAAGTAGAGCGCGTCGCGGACGAGTCCGGCGCAGTGCAGCACACCGTCGACACGGCCGAAGAGATCGCGGGTGAAGCGGAGCAGTCGCTCGGTGTCGGCGCGCGAGGACACATCGGCCGCCACATGGTGCACCTCGGCCCCGGCGCGCCGCCATGCCTCCATCCGCGCGCGCAGTCCGGCGTTCGCGGGGGTGCGCGAGCAGAGCACGATACGGGCGCGGGCCCGGGTCGCGAGACGCTCGGCGAGCAGGGCGGCGAGTCCGCCGGAACCTCCGGTGATCACGTAGACGCCGCGCTCACGGTACGGCAATCCGGTGCCGTCCGGGCCGGGCTGCGGCTCGGCTCCCGGCTGCGGTTCGGCTCCCGGCTGCCGTTCGGCCCCCGGCTGCGGTTCGGTCCCCGGCTGCGGTTCGGTCCAGCGGCGTACGAGCCGACGGCCGGCGCTCCAGCGGGCCTCGGCCTCGTCCACGGTGCCCGCGTCCGGTCCGGTCCCTGTGGCCGGGGTGCCGGCCGTCTTCACCGCGCACGCCAGGTCCGCCTCGGCCGTGATCGCCGCCGCGGTCTGCGCGGGCGTGTCCGCGGCGTCCAGGCCGATCGCGCGGGCGCGGAGCACCGGGGTCTCGGCGGTGACCGTACGGGCGAAGGCCGCGACGGCGGCTTCCTCGGTGGCCGCCGCCCCGTCCCGTACGGTGTGCAGGCGCAGCAGCGCCACCGGGTGGGTGGGCGCGGCCTGCACGAGGGCCGTGGCGAGCGCCCAGACGTCGAGCACCGGGCTTGTGCCGCTGCCGTTGTCGAGTCCGCGGGCGTCGACCAGGGCGAACGGGCGCCCGTCCAGGCCGAGTCCGGTGAGCTCCTTGTGGATGCGCTCGGGGTCGGGTCCGGGTGTGTCCCCCGTGCCGGTGCCGAACGCAGGGCCCTGCGGCAGCGTGACGACCCGCCGGGCACCGGCCGCGGCTCGTACGGCCGCCGTCAGTTCGGCCTCGGCGCCGAGGAGTACGAGGTCCACCGCATCGGCGGGGTGCGCGTGCCCGGAGTGCGCCCACACCGGATGGCGGGCCAGGAGCCGGGGCGCGGCCTCGGGTGTCTCCGGCGTCTCGGGGACCGCGGTCCGCTGCGGCTCAGGGCGGTCCGCCTGGCCGGGGAGCTCAGGGGTCTGGAAGGTGTCCGCGAGATACCGGGCGAGGCTGTCGATGTCCGTGTACTCGAAGAGCAGGGTGGGGTACAGCGTGCTGCCCACCAGTTCCTCCAGCTCCTGGCCGATCTTCAGGAGGGAGACGGAGTCGAGGCCCAGCTCGTAGAACCCGGTGGACGTCGCCACGTGTGCGGCGGGGCGGGCGAGCAGATCGCCGATCCGGGTGCGCAGCCACCCTGCGTAGAACTCCCTCGCGGTGTCGTCCTGCAAGGCGTCGGTGCGGTCCGTGGCGGGGGCCTGCGCCGGAGCGGTGGTGGCCTCGGCACCGCGCCGGGCCCCGGCGGCCGCATGGCCGCCCGTCTCCGCCTTGCCGTCCGTCTCCGCCTGCCCGTCCGCACCCCCGGCGACGAGCCGCCGGATCAGCTCGGGGTGGCGGATCCGCTTGCAGGTCAGCCGATGGAACTCCGCAGCGAAGCGGCCTTCACCGTCGTACAGCACCAGGTCGCTGTCGAAGAGTTCGCCGGATTCGGAGAGTTGCTCGGGCCGGGGTACGTGCACCAGGAAGCGGCCGGTCAGCGGGCGCGGCGCGCGGAAGCTCTCGATGAACATCGGGATGAACGGCCGGTCGACCGCGACGCGGGACTGCCCGTAGGCCACGATCGTGGCCGCGTCGAGCTTGGCCGGGTGGAGGTGGAAGGCCTCGTCGCTCACGCCGGCGTCCGGGTCGATGTCGAGTTCGGCGAGCAGCCGCCCGCCGCCGGTGTGCAGGGTGCCGAAGCACTTCATGGCGGTGCCGTGCCGGATCTCCCGGGATCCGGTGACGGCGTACATCTCGGCCATGTCCCGGTGCTCCGTCGCGCTGCGCCGCTCGGCGTCCACGTCCAGCGCGGCAGGCTGCGGCAGATCCTCGAAGTGCAGTTCGGCGCGCAGGTTCTCCTTCCACTCGCCGGTGGTCCCGTCCGCGTCGAGGCGCCGGCTGTGCGCGGTCACCGGGCGGTGGATGCCGGTGTCCGCGCCGATCAGGACGCGGATCTCCCGGTCCTGGCCCTCGGCGGTGGCGACCGCCTCGGTGAAAAGAATGTTGCGCAGGACGACCCGGCCGAGATCCGCACCCCGCTCGGCGAGGATGCGGTGGACGAGGTCGAGGAAGGTCACCCCGGGCATCACCGAGGTCTCGTGGACCCGGTGGTTCTGCATCACGAAGTCTTCGTGCCGCAGGACGATACGACAGTCGATCTCGGATTCGTTCACGGTGGCTTGTCTCCTCCGTACGCGGGCCGGCGGGCGCGAGGTCCTGTGAGGACAGGGCCTCAGCGGACCGGGCGGAAGTCGAGGGCGAGCAGTGAGGTGGACGGCGAGGTGCCGCGAGGCTTCGCGGCGGGCTGCGGGACGACCGTGCGGGGCCTCGGTTCCGGCGCGGCTGCCTGCGCGGGCCCGGTGCCGTCGACGGGGCGTTCCAGCCAGTGGCGGCTGCGCCTGAACTGCGGGGGCGGCAGCGGGGAACGGGACGGCGGCGTGGGACGCAGCGCGGGGTCGAGGCCGCTGAGGACGGCGTGTGCGTTGGTTCCGCCGAGTCCGAAGGCGCTCACCCCGGCGACGCGTGTGCGGCCGTCCGTCTCCCATGCGCGTGCTTCGGTGCACGGGAAGAACGGCGAGGCGGCGAAGTCGAAGCGCGGGTTGGGGCGTTCGCAGAACAGGGTCGGCGGGATCGTGCCGTGCTCGATGGCGAGGACGGCCTTGATGAGTCCCGAGATGCCGGCCGCGCTGAGCAGATGCCCGATGTTCGACTTGACGCTGCCGATGGCGCAGTAGCCGCTGCGGTCGGTGGACTCGCGGAACACATCGGTCAGGGCGCGCAGTTCCATCGGGTCACCGATCATGGTGCCGGTGCCGTGCGCCTCCACCAGGCCGACCTCGTCGGCGGTGCGTCCGCTCATCCGCAGGGCGCTGCGGATGACACGGGACTGGGCCGCGGGGTTGGGGGTGGTCAGGCCCATCGTGCGGCCGTCGTTGTTGACGGCCACCGCGTCCACGACCGCGCGGATCCGGTCGCCGTCGGCGAGGGCCCGGGCCAGCGGCTTGAGCAGCACCAGGCCGCAGCCTTCGCCGGGTACGAAGCCGTCGGCCGCGTGGTCGAAGGTGGCGCAGCGCCCGGAGGGCGAGAGGGCGCGCGCGGCGCTGAACTCCAGGTAGGGCTGTTCGTCGAGGAGTACGTCGACCCCGCCGGCCAGCGCGTACTCCGACTCCCCGGCGAGCAGGCTGCGGCAGGCCGTCTGCACCGCGACGAGGGCGGAGGAGCAGGCGCTGTCGAGGACCACGTTGGGGCCGTGGAAGTCGAAGTGGTGGGCGACCCGGGCGGCCACGAAGTTCTGGTCGCCGCCGAGCCCGGCGGCGCCGGAGCGGATGCCCGCACGTGCGGAGTAGTGCGACATACGGGCGCCGACGAACACGCCCACGTCGAGGCCGCGCAGTTCGGCGTCCTGGTATCCGGCATCGCGCAGGCAGCGCACCGAGGTCTCGAGGACCAGCCGGACCGCCGGGTCCAGGCAGTCCGCCTCCTCGTCGGTGAGTCCGAAGTAGCCGGCGTCGAAGTCCTCGATGCCGTCGAGGAATCCGCCCCACTTGCTGATGCTGCGTCCCGGCCGGTGCTCCGGCTCGTACAGCCCGCGATGGTCCCAGCGCGAGCGCGGCACCTCGGTGACGGCGCAGTCGCCGGCGGCCAGGTTGCGCCAGAAGGCGGCGGCGTCGGGGGCGCCGGGGAAGGCGCATTCGAGGCCGATGACGGCGATACGGGTGTCGGGGGCCGGGGCGGGGTCCGTTGCGGGGGCGGACATGGGACCCGCTGCCGATGCGGGCGCGGGGTCCGGTGCCGGGGCGTGCCCGGCGCCTGCCGCTGTGTGTCCCGCGTCCGGTGCCGGTGTGTGCCCTGTGTCCGGCGACGGGCTCGCGTCCCCGGTGGGCGGCGCGGGCGGGGCGGTGTCCTGCGGGCCCCATCCGGCGAGTTCGGCGTCGAGCTGTTCGATCGTCGGGTGGCTGAGCAGCACGGTGGGCTCCAGGTCGCGGCCCGTAGTCTCCTCGATGCGCCGCACCAGCTCGCCCAGCATCACCGACTCGACGCCGAGTTCGTCGAAGAGCGCGGTCGGGTCCAGATCGGGGAGCGGGATGCCGAGCTCCTCGGAGAACAGTTCCATCAGCCAGGACGAGGGCCCCGAAGGCGTCGCGGACACGGCCTGGTCCTCCTCTCGTACGGTGGGCGTCACTTCCGGTCGTACGGTGGGCGTCACTTCCGGGACCTGCCTCGCGCCGGCTTCGCGCACTGCCGGTCCGGCGCCGAGGATCCGGTCCGGATCGAATCCGTCCAGCGGCGCCACGGGCACGACCTGGGCCACCTCGTTGCCGGGCTGCTGTGCGAGGGCGAGGACCTGCTCCAGTGCGTCGAGTGCTTCCGTGTTGTCGAGCGAGCCGAGCCCGGCCGGGGCGCAGGAATCGGCGTGGTGCACGCCCATGCCCGCCTCGCGCCAGCTGGGCCAGTTCACCGAGCAGTACGCGGTGTTGCCGCTGCGCACCTGGTGCCCGGCGAAGAGGTCGAGCCAGGCGTTGGCGGCGGCGTAGTCGCTCACTCCTGCACCGAGCCGCGGCACGAGTCCGGCGGCCGAGGAGGCCAGGACGAAGAAGGCCAGCGGGTCCTCGGCGCAGGCCTCGGCCAGCGCGCGTGCCCCGTCGGCCTTGGGGCCGAAGGCCGCCCGCAGCTCCTCGGGAGTCTTGTGGACGAAGGCCGGCCTGCCTCCGGAGGACACGCCCGCGCAGTGGATCACTCCGCGCAGCTCGCCGAGTCCCCTGCGGACGGAGCCGAGGAAGCGGTCAAGTGCCGTACGGTCCGTCAGGGACCCGCCGTACACCAGGACTTGCGCCCCGGCGCGTTCGAGGCTGCGGACCTGCTCCACGAGCGAGGCGATGCCCTCGGGCAGCCCAGCAGCCGACCAGCGGTGCCGTTCGGGCAGCTCGCGGGTGCCGAGGAGGGCGAGTTTGCGGGCTCCGCGCTCCACGAGGCGCTGTGCCGTGAGCGCTCCGATTGCTCCGGTGCCCCCGCTGATCACGTACACGCCGTGCGGGTCGAGCCGCGGCGGGGCGGCGGCGGGCAGGGTGAGGGGTGCGAGGCGGGGGCGCAGGCGCAGGCCTTCGCGCCGGGCGAGTTCGGGGTGCCCGTCCGTGGCCGCGTACTCCTCGGCGATCAGGTCGGCGGCGGCACGCGGCCGTCCGGCGGCCAGGTCCAGGTCGAGGACGGTGGCGTGGACCCTGCGGTGTTCGGCTCCCAGCATCCGTACGAACGCGGCCTGTTCGGCGCCGGCGAGGGTGCTGTCGGTGTTGTCGGTGCTGTCGGCCTCCGCACCCCCCAGGGCGGGGCCGGTGAGGCCGTGGGTGGCGAGGAGGATCCGCAGCTCCGCTCCCGGGCGGCGCGCGATGAGCCGTTGCAGGGCCACGATGCGTGCCGTCCACGGGACGGGGTCCGGCCCCGGTGCGGCCAGGTCGCACAGGTCGACGATGCCGCGCAGGTCCGGGTGGCGGTCGAGCAGCTGGTCGAGCACCTCGGCCGCGCTCTGGTCGTCGTAGAAGCCGGGAGTACGGCCTTCGGGGGCTCCGTCCTCCAGGACGAGCAGCACCCTGCCCGAGCCGAGCCGCTCGGCCAGCGCCTTCGCGGTGTCCTCGGCCTCCGCCCGGTACAGGCAGACGACGGTGCCTTCGACGGGGCCCGCCTCCGGCGCGGGTGCGGGCACCCAGGTCTTGTGGTGGAGGACGGTGTGGGAAGTGGGGTCGGTGGATGCCTCGGCCTCGGTCTGCTCCGCCGCGGCCGTCGGCGCGTCGGGGCCGGAACCGACGGGCGGCTCGGCGTGGTCGGCGTGGTCGGCGTGGTCGGCGGAGGTCCCGGGTTCGGTGAGCTCCGCCGGGGCCGCCGCGTGGGCGGTCCGCTCGGCGGCCGTCGCGGGCCCCTTGGCGGCCGTCGAGCCGGGCGTGCCGGAGGCGGTGGTCGCCGGGGGTGCGGGCAGCCAGTAGCGGCCCTCCGCGAACGGGTACGAGGGCAGCGAGGTGAGACGGCCCGGGTAGGCGCGGGCGTGCGCCTCCCAGTCCACGGATCCGCCCGCGACCCAGTGGCGGCCGAGCTCCGCGAGCGTGGCGGTCTCCGCGGCCGGGAGTCCGGGCCCCGCTGCCCCGGCCGGGGCACGGCCACGCAGCACCCCGTCCCGTACGCCCCGGGTGAAGTCGGTGAGTGCGGACCGCAGTTCGGCCACGGTGGACGCCACCACGGCGAGCCGCTCGCGCTGCTCCTCACGGCCCGTCTGCAGGGTGTACGCGAGGTCTTCGAGCGCCACGTCGTCCGCGAGGCGGCCGGCGAGACGGCCGGCCAGCTCGGTCAGCCGCTGCTCGTCGTGGGCGGAGAGCACCACGAGACGCGGCCCGGCTGTCCCCGCGGCGGCCACGGGTGGCGCCACGTACTCCTCCAGGACCACATGGGCCCCCGCGCCGCCGGCCCCGAAGGAGCTGATCCCGGCCCGGCGCGGGCCACCGCCCGGCGGGGCGGGCCAGGGCGCCGGTTCGCGCTGCACGGTGAAGGGGCTGCGCGCCCAGTCGATGTTCGGGTTGAGCCGCTCCGCGTGCAGCGAGGCCGCGAAGCCGCGGTGCCTCAGCTGCAGCAGCACCTTGGTCAGACCGGCGATCCCGGCCGCACCCTCCAGGTGTCCGATCTGCGATTTCACGCTCCCGATGGCGCAGGAACCCGCCGGCACACCGCCGAACGCCCGGTGCAGGCCGTCGATCTCGACCGGATCGCCGAGCTCGGTGCCCGTACCGTGTGCTTCGAGATAGCCGAGCGTGTCCGGTGCGATGCCCGCGCGGCGCAGCGCGTCGGTGACCAGATCTCCCTGCGAGACGGGGTTGGGCACCATGTAGCCGTTGGCCTGGCCGCCGTGGTTGACGGCGGTGCCGCGGATCACGGCGTGGATCCGGTCCCCGTCGGCGATCGCCCGGTCCAGCGGCTTCAGGAGCACCGCGCCCACGCCCTCACCGGGCACGAACCCGTCACCGTCCGCGCCGAAGCTGCGGCAGCGGTGGTCGCCGGAGGCCATGTGCAGCCGGGCCTGCTGGCGGAACTTGTGCGGGTGCAGGGAGAGGTTCACGCCGCCCGCGAGGGCGACCTCGCATTCGCCGCGGCGCAGGCTCTCCACGGCCAGATGGACGGCGGTCAGGGACGAGGAGCACATGGTGTCCACGGCCATGCTGGGGCCGTTCAGACCGAAGACGTACGAGACCCGGTTGGCGATGCCCGCCGGGCAGGCGCCCGCGTCGTCCGTGCCGCCGGTGCGGGCGGCGCGTTCCACGGCCAGGTAGGGGTACTCGTTGTACATGCTGCCGACGAAGACACCCACGTGCGCGTCGTGCCGGCGGCGCAGCCTGCTGCGGGAGTAGCCCGCGTCCTCCAGGGTCTCCCAGGTGACCTCCAGGAACAGGCGCTCCTGCGGGTCCATCAGGGCCGCGTCGCGCGGGGTGATGCGGAACAGGAGCGGGTCGAAACGGTCGACGTCGTCGAGGAAACCGCCCCACATGAGGCCCTCGGGCCAGCCGGGCCAGCGCCGTGCCGCGGGGAGCTCCCGTATGCAGTCGCGGCCCTCAATGAGGTTCTGCCAGAAGGTGTCCAGGTCCGGGGCCTGGGGGTAGCGGCCCGCGATGCCGATGATGGCGACGGGGGCTGAGGGCCGGGGGCTGTCGGGGGCGGGTGACTCCTCCGTCGTGGCGGTGGGCTGCCGTACTTCGGCCGAGGCGAGCGGGTCGGGGCCCGTGGCCGTCCGCGTGGACGAGGCTCCGTTCGCCCACGGGGCGTCCGGCCGGTCCTCCAGTTCCGCCGCGATCGAGGCGAGATCGCCGTGCGCGTAGCAGAGCGTGCGCGAGACGCGATCGGTGAAGTCCAGCTCCAGGCGGTCGTTCAGCCGTGCCACCACATACGAGCTGAGCCCGTACCGCTCCAGGGGCGTATGCGGGTCCAGGTCCTCACGGGCGATCCCGGAGGCCTCCGCGTAGGCGTCGAGGAGGTAGTCCACGGCGGCCTGCGCAGGGCTGGCGGATGCCTGGGGGGCATTGGCGGTACGCGCTGTGGGTGCCGTGGTCGTACGCGTCTCGGGGTCCGTGGCCGTACGCGTCGCAGGTGCCGTGGTCGTACGCGCTGCGGTTGCCGTGATCGTACGAGCCGTGGAGTCCGTGGTCGTACGCGCCGCAGGGGCCGCGGGCCCGGCCACCGGCCGGCCCGAGCGCGGCGGCAGCGGCAGTCCGGTCCGGCGGGCCTGCGGCCCCCAGGCCGCCTGCCAGTCCACGGTGTGCCCGGCGGTCCACAGCGTGACCGCGGCGTCGAGCGGCTGCGGAGCGCACACCGCACCGCCGCGCTCCGTCCCCGTCCCCACCGTCAGCGCGGGATGCGGCCGGTCCGCGAGGAAGGCGTCCAGCGCGTCGGTGAGCTCACCGAAGTCGCGGCAGAGCACGGCGAGTCGGTGCGCGAGGGCGCGGCGTCCGGTCTGCAGCGTGAAGGCCACATGCGCCAGGCGCGGCGGCTCCAGACCAGCCGCCCACTCAGCCGTCCGCGCGCGCAGGGCGGCGGCAGCCGCGGCGAGTTCCTGTTCGCTCGCGCCGGAGAGGATCACCGCCTGCTGCAGGGGCTTGGGGTGCGGCCGGGCGCAGGCCGGGACCGCCGCGGCGGCGCGCACCACCGCGTGGGCATAGGAACCGCCCGCTCCCACCGCGTTGACCAGGGCCCGGCGCGGTGCCTCGCCCTCCGGGGCGGGCCAGACCTCGGCGCGGTCCACGATCTCGACGGGCAGTTCGTCCCAGTCGACGAGCGGCGAGCGCTCGGCGGCGAGCAGGGTGGGGGCGAGTTCCTCGTGTTCGAGCTGCAGCAGCACCTTGATGAGCTGGGAGAGGCCCGAAGCCGCCTCCAGATGCCCCAGGTTCGGCTTCACGGTGCCGGCCCGCACCCCGCCGCTCCCGCCGAACACCGCGGCCAGCGCATCGAGTTCGGCCGCATCGGACAGGGCCGCTCCGGCGGCGGCGCACTCGGCGTAGCCGATGTCGGCGGCATCGAGGCCCGCGGTGTGCAGCATCCTGCGCAGCGAGTCCGCGAGCCGGTCGGCATCGGGTGTCCCGAAGCGCGCGGTACGGCCGGGGTGTCCCGCCGCGGTCGCCTCCACCACGCCCCGTACCCGGTCCCGTCGTGCCTCGCCCGCACGCCGCAGCAGCACCGCGGCCGCGCCCTCGCCCGGTGCCCAGCCCGCCGCGTCCGCGCCGAGCACCCGCGGATCGCCGTCGGCGGCGAGCAGTCCGGCCTCGGCGAGCAGACGCAGGTGGTACGGGTGCGAGACGAGGTTCACCGCGGCGACCACCGCCGCATCGCATTCCCCGCGGCGCAGGCTCTCGGTGGCGAGGTTCAGCGCGGTCAGCGAGGAGGAGCAGGAGGTGTTGACGGCCAGGCTGGGGCCGTCGAAGTCGAAGACGTGCGAGATGCGGTTGGGGATGTCCGCCGCGAGCGCCGAGATACGCGCCTGCCCGCCGCCCGACCACTCGTCGCTGCCGGCGATCTGGTGGTCCTGCCACATCACGCCGACGAACACGCCGACCCGGCCCGCCTCGCGGCGCAGGGACTGCGGGGTGTGCCCGGCGTCGTCGAGGCTGTCCGCCACGGAGTGCAGCAGGAGCCGCAGCTGCGGGTCGAGCAGTTCGGCCTCGGCGGGCGAGACACCGAAGCGCAGGCCGTCGAAGGAGGCCGTGTCGTCGAGATAGCCGCCGGGGGGTGCCTCACCCAGTTCGGCGGCGCGATGCGCGGGCACCGGCCCGATGGCGGTGCGGCCCGCGCGCAGGTTCTGCCACAGCTGCTCGGGGGTGTCGGCACCGGGCAGCCGGCAGCCGATGCCCAGGACGGCGGCGGCGGTCGCGGACGGCGCGGCGGCCTGGACGGCCGGGGTCGGGGTGCCCTGGAGGACTGGAGCGCTCTGGACGGCAGGGGTGCCCTGGAGGACTGGAGTGCTCTGGACGGCAGGGGTGCCCTGGAGGACTGGAGTGCTCTGGACGGCAGGGGCGCCCTGGAGGGCCTCGGTGGCCTGCGCGGCCGGAACGTCCTGCGCGGCCGACCGCGTACCCGATCCGTCCGTACGGGCGTCGGCGGACGCATGGTGCGGCGCGGGCGCCTGCGGCCCCTCGGCCACCGGCTCGACGGCACCGGCCAGGAAGGAGTGCAGGAAAACGTGCCCTTCGTCGAGGCCGAACTGCCCGCGGATGCTGTCGAACGTGAGGGTGCCGATCGGGCACAGGCCGATCCCGGCCGTGGCCTGCCCCGACATCAGCAGTTGCCCCATGTAGCCGGCTTCCAGGGTCAGGAAGTGCTCGGCGACGTCCTGGTACAGCGGGGCGATGCCATGGCGCTGGCCTATCAGGTAGATGCCGAGTCCGGCCCGGTCGAAGACCGGCCGGTTGTAGTAGAAGTGGATCGAGCGGTCGATGCGCGGCGCGGCGTTGACGAGGTGCAGGGCGTGTTCGCGCGGCTGGTAGTAGTAGACGCCCTCGGCGAGTCCGTCCACGGCGCCGGGCTTGACGTGGACGTAGGTCTGGACGGCGTACGTCTCCCCCGCCGACGGGTACAGGAAGGCCGCGCGGCCGTCCGCGTGGGCCTCGGCGAGGAGTTCGAGGAGCCGGGCGAGCGAGGCCCGGTCGAGCGGCCGGTCCAGGAAGTCGCGCTTGCTGGAGCGGCGCGTGTAGCGCTCCGGCGCGATACCGGTACGCGGGAGGCTCAGGCGCTGCTCCCCGGGCCCGATGCGGCGCAGGTTCCAGGCGGCCCGCTTGAAGGCGTCCCGCTCCTCGGGCGAGAACATGTCCACGGGACCGGGGGTGTTCGCGCCCGGCTCGGGCACGCCGTCCCCGTCCGCGGAGGGCGCCTGGTGCTGCGGTGCGTCCGTCCCCGGCGCGTCCGTCCGCGGCACGTCCGTCCGCGGCACGTCCGACTGCGCCTCGTCTGCGGCGCTCGCCGCGTCCGCCCGTACGACCGTCTCCACACTCGCACCCGACCCCACGCCCACGCCCGCACCGCCCGACAGGTACCGCGCGATCCCCGCCGGAGTCGGCGCCGAGATCAGCGCCCCGACCGGAACCCGCCGGCCGAAGCGCCGCTTGAGCGCGGCGGAGAGCTGCACCATGGTGAACGAGGTCGCCCCCGCGTCCCAGAGGTCCGCATCGGGGTCGAGACACTCGACACCCAGGACCTCGGCCACGATGCCCGCGACGTCCTCGGCACCCACCGCCGACGCCACAGGTGCGGCAGGAGCCGCCGGAGCCGCAGCCGCAGCCGCCGGGGCCACCGGAGCCGCAGCCGCCAGGGTTGCCGGAGCCGTGGCCGCCGGGGCGGTCACCGCCGCAGGCTCCGCCGCCTGGGCGGGCGGCGCCTGCGTCGAGCCCTCCGGCGGCGGCCAGGGAAGCGCCGCGCGGTCCAGCTTGCCGTTGGCGGTCGCCGGGAACGAGGCGAGGAACACCACCGTGTTGGGGACCATGTACGGCGCAAGCGTCTGTGCGGCGTGCCGCCGCAGCTCGGCGCCGGCGGGCGGCTGCCCGCGCTCCGCCACCACATAGGCGACGAGCTTGCGGTCGTCGCCGTCCGGCTGGGCCAGCACGACCACGTCCTGTACACCCGCGTGGCTCCGCAACCGGTGCTCGACCTCACCGAGTTCCACGCGGAAGCCGCGCACCTTGACCTGGTGGTCGGTGCGTCCGAGGATCCGCAGCGTGCCGTCCGGCTGCCAGGAGGCGCGGTCGCCGGTGCGGTACATCCGCTCCCCCTGATCCGCGGCGAACAGATCGGGCAGGAACCGTTCCTCGGTCAGCCAGGGGCTGCCCACGAACCCGTCGGCGAGGCAGAGCCCCGCCGTGTAGAGCTCTCCCTCCTGGCCGACGGGACAGGGCTGGAGCGCTTCGTCCAGGACGTAGTGCCGTGTGTTGTCGATGGGTTTGCCGTACGGGATGCTGCGCCAGCCCGGATCCACCGCGCCGATCGGATGCCAGACCGACCAGACCGTGGTCTCGGTGGGTCCGCCGAGGCTGATCACCTCGGCGGCCGGGAACGCCGTGCGCACCCGGTCGGGCAGGGTGAGCGGGATGAAGTCCCCGCTGAGGAAGACCCTGCGCAGGCGGCCCGCGCCCGGGTGCCCCGGGCAGCGGTCGAAGTGCTCGGCGACCTGGGCGAGGGTGGTGGGGGCGGAGTTCCAGAACGTGACCGGTTCTTCGAGCAGTGCGTCGAGCAGCAGTTCGGGATCACGCTGCTGCTCCTCGTCGGCGAGATACAGCCCGCCGCCGCGGCCGAGCACACCGAAGAGGTCGAACACGGAGAGGTCGAAGCCGAGCGAGGTGACGGCGAGGCCGAGGTCATCGGGGCCGAAGTCGAAGGTGCGGTGGGCCCAGGCGAGCAGGTTCCGCACCGCCCGGTGCGGCACGGCCACCCCCTTGGGGGTCCCGGTGCTGCCGGAGGTGAACAGGATGTACGCGGTGTCCGAACCGTCCGCGGAAGCCACGGGACTCTCCGCGGAAGCCACGGAACCGCCTGCGGAGGCCACGGGCTTCTCCGTGACGGCGGCGTCCGCTCCGATCCGGTCGACCTCCAGGAGTTCCACACCGCTCGGCGCTTCCCAGCCCTCGGAGTCGGAGGTGCTGAGCACGAGCGAGGTGCCGGCGAGCGTGAGGATCTCGGCCGCCCGTCCGGCGGGCAGCCAGGGCTCCACCGGCACATACGCGGCCCCGGCCTTGAGCACGCCGTACACGGCGGCGACCATGTCGGGGCCGCGCCGGATCCGTACGCCCACGGTGGCTCCGGGGCCGGTGGGCCCGAGCTCGCGCACGCGGCGCGCGATCCGGTCGGCGTACCGGTCGAGCTCGCCGAAGGTCATCCGGCCGCCGCCGCGCCAGCGCAGCGCGACCGCCTGCGGGTCGAGGTGCGCCCGCTCCTCCAGGAGCAGATGCAGCGGGCCGCTCCCGGTGAGCGGGACTTCGGTGTCGTTCCAGGTCCGCAGCACCAGTTCCCGCTCGTGAGCCGTGAGGCGGGCCGGGCGCATCGCGCCGAGTTCCTCGGCGACGGCGGTGAGCGCGTGCTCGAACCGGGCGAAGAGGCGGTCGAGCAGCTCCTCGGAGAGGTCGGCCGTGACGACGTCCCAGCAGTAGCGCAGTTCGTCGCCCTCGATCACCGGGATGCAGTCGATCGAGCAGCCCGGGGTGCTGGTGAGCCAGGGACCCCGGCGTACGCCTTCGGGCAGCGGATACGCGGTCATGTCGACGGCGCCCGTGTAGACGACCGGGTACGGCAGTTCGCCGCCGTGACCGCCGCCCGCGCCCGGCCCGCGCCGCCGCAGCGCGGCGAGCGCCCCGCCCGCGGCGCCCGCGTCGAGATCGCGGCGGGCGAGATCGCGGTAGTGGGCGGCGCGGCCGAGGCGCGGCAGCGTGGAGTCGGCGGCCGTCATCCAACTGAGCAGGGAGTACTCGCCGGGCCGCGCGGGCTCCGGCTCCTTCGGCCAGAGCACCACGGCCAGGGCGTACGGGTCCGGGCAGACCTCGGCCAGGGCCTCGTCGAGGCAGGCGAGCAGCAGGTGGTCGGCGTCCAGGCCCTCGCGTGCGGCGAGCGCCGAGAGCCTGCGCCAGCCGTGCAGGGTCCCCGAGCGGCGCACCACGCGCCGTGGGCCGCCGGGTCCTGGCGGCAGCGCGGGGCCCGCGGGCAGTGAGGCGAGACGCTCCTTCCAGTACGCGGCCGAGTCACCGGCACCGGCGGCGGTGTGGGCGGCGACGGGGCGCGGGCTCGCGTCGGGGTCGGCGTACAGGCGCAGGAGTTCGCGGAAGAGGCGGTGGATGCTGGGGGCGTCGGCGAGGACGAGGTCGAAGGCGCAGTGGACGGTGGAGGTCCGGTCCGTATCGCGGGTGACGCGCAGGTCGAAGTGCGGCCGGCGGCCGATGGCGAAGGGCCGTCCGGTCATCTCCTCGCGGATCGACTCCCGTACCGCCTCGGCGTCCTGGCGGCCGCGCAGGTCGATGACGGGGAAGTGCCAGGGTGCGGGCAGCCGGTCGAGTATCTCCAGTCGGCCGTCGGCGCCGATGCCGGTACGCAGCACCTCGTAGCCCTCGGCCAGGCAGAGCAGGGCCCGGGCGAGGCGGTCGGGGTCGAGGTCGTCGACGTGGAAGCTCTGGTAGCACTGGCAGCCCTGTGCGGTCTCCGCATCGGTCTGGGCGGCGAAGCGCGCCACGATGTACGCCTGCTGCACCTCCCCCGGGGCCCGCCGCACGGCCGGCTGTGTGGCGCAGAGGGCGAGCTGGTTGGCGAAGTCCGCGAAGGCGGTCTCCGGCACGCCGGGCGCGAAACGGTCCTCGACGACGTCCCAGCGGAAGTGCAGGGCGCCGTCCTGCTCCCACATCTGGTGGTCGAGGGCGATCTCGGAAGTCTGGCTCACGCCGTACGTGAGGGCGGCGCCGAATCCGCCGGCGACGCCCTCGCCGGGGCCGACGCCGAGCAGGCTGGTGAAGACGACGGCCGGGGCGGGCGGCTGCACGCCCGTGCGGGCCCGCAGTTCACGCAGCACCTCGATGCCGGAGACCGCGCCGTGACGCAGCGCCTCCCACAGCTGTTCGTGCAGGTCCTGGGCGGTCTCGTCGAGCGGCTGCCCGGTGGTGGGATCGGCCACGAGCAGGGCTGTGGAGGTGAAGGGGCCGACCAGGAGCCCGGCATCGGCGCCGATGCGCGGCCGGTCGCTGGTGGTGACGGCGAGCGAGAAGGGCCGCGCTGTCCCGTACCGGGCCAGGGTGCCGGTGAACACGGCGAGGACGAGGGAGGTGGGTGAGACCTCCAGGCGTGCGGCCAGGGCGGTGAGTTCGGCCCACTGCGCGGGGTCGAGGGTGGCGTCGAGGGGGCGGCGGCGCGGTGCCCGGAGTTCCCGGTCGAGGACGAGGGAGGGGCCCGGGGGCAGCTCCGCGAGCCGGTCCGCCCAGTGGTCGAGGTCCGCCCGGTGGCCGGGGCCGCTGCGCTGGGCGGCGAGGTCGAGGACGCAGTCGCGGACGGTCGTGGCGGGCTCGGGCAGCGGCCGGTCCGGGTGTTCGTACAGCTCCTGCCACTGCTGCAGGAGCAGGGCGTAGCCGTGTGCGTCGGTCAGGAGGGTGTCGAGGCCGAAGTGCACGAGCCCCTCGCCGTCCGGCCCGCGGGTCACCTCGACGGCGCCCATCGGCCAGCTGCCGGGCAGGTGGTTGCGGTGGGACATCCGAGCGCGGACGGCCGCGACATGCTCCTCGTGCGCCGTCGGGCCGGCCTCGGTGAGGTCGTGGACGGGGACCTCCCAGAGCGAGGGGCCCCGGCGTACCTGCTGGGTGCCGTCCTCGTCGATGACCGTGCGCAGCATGGCGTGGTGGTCCACGAGCCGCTGCCAGGCCGCGGTGAGCCGTTGGACGTCGAGTCCGGGGAGCGTCAGTTCGCGGTACAGGTGGCAGCCGACGGGGTCCGGGGAGGTGTCCTCGTCCTTGGCCACGAGGTAGGCCTGCTGCAGGGGGGTGAGCGGGAAGGGCTCGTGGTGCCGGGGGCCGGTGGGCGAGTCGGTGGTCCCCGTCGAGGGCTCGGTTCCGGACGCTGTGGTCCCGGTCGGGTCCGCGATCCCAGTCGGGTCCGCGGTCCCGACCGGGGTGGTTGCCCCCGTCGCGTCCGTCGCCTCCGCCCCGCCCCGCTCCTCGGCCACCCGCGCCGCCAGTTCGTCCAGCGAGGCGCCGCCCAGCCACTGCGGCGGCAGATCCACGCCGAAGGAGCGCTTCAGCTCGACCCACAGCCGGGTGGTCTGCAGGGAGCCGAAGCCGAGATCCCGCAGAGGTGCGCAAGCACGACCGTCGTCCGACGACGCGCCCTCGGACCGCCCGTCGTCCGGCAGCCCGGCCCCGGACCGCCCGTCGTCCGACGGCCCGTCCTCCGCCCGCTCCGGCACGATCTCCGCAAGCAGGCTCCGCAGGGCCGCCCTGAGCTCGCCACTGCTCCGCCCGGCCGTCTCCGCGGGCCGCTCCAAGGTCTCGCTCATCGCCTTTCACCTGTTCTGTGTAGGGGAAGTGAGGGAACGGCCGCACGAAGGCGGCGGGTCCGGCCCTAGGGCGACTTTCGAAACACGCCCTACGGGACTCAGCCGGCTGTCCGGGAGGTCACCCGGGCCAGGAAGTCGACGGCGAGCGCGCCGACCGCGCCGCCCATCGTGAACAGCGAGATGTGGTCGCCGGTCGGCTCGACCCTGAGCTCGGCCTCGGGCAGCCGCTCCGCGACCCAGCGGGAGCCCGCCGGATCCGCCGTGCTGTCGTCCTCGCTGGTGACGACGAGCGCGGGCTGGGTCACCCCGGCGAGCATGCCGCGTACGTCGATGTCGGTGATCGGGCCGTTGACCCGGCAGTAGCGGTAGAAGAGTTCGGGTGTCGCGTAGGGATACAGCACGAGGTGTGCCATCCCGGGCGGCAGGCTCGAGATCATCGTCTGCACGAAGACGGACTGCACCGAGGCGGCGGTGTCCCGGTCCCCCGCCGCCATCGCCATCAGCGCCTGCATGTTGCGGTGGTGGTCGGCCTTGGGGCAGTCCTCGCCGAGTTCGTACGCGCCGTGCCAGAGGCTGAGCGAGGAGACCCGCTCCGGCCGGGCACCGGCCGCGGCGAGGGCGATGACGCTTCCGCCGCAGAATCCCATCACATGGGCGCTCTCGATCCCGCAGTGGTCCATCACGGCGAAGACGTCCGCGGCCTGTGCCGCGGTGTCCTGGCCCAGGCTGTCGAAGTCCTCCGCGCCGCCGAAGAGTCCGCGGCTCTCCCAGGTGACGACGTGGTGGTCACGCGACAGGAGCTCGATCCACGGCTCGCACAGTTCGGCGGGCATTCCGCAGGCCGAGGCGAGCACCACGGCGGGGCGGCCGGGTTCACCGGCCTCGTACACCGGCAGCCGGGCCCCGTCGAAGGAGACGGCGTCGGTGGGGCGGCGGTGGCGTCCGAAGCTCTCGGCCGCCACCCGCGCCGCCGCCTTGCGGGCCTCGGCGACCGCGGCCGGCCGGTCTTTGGCGGTGATCGGGCCGAGGGCCGCGAGACGGGCCGGGAGATCGAGGTGCTCGGCCATCACCCGCTCGAAGACGCCCTCGTCCGCCGTGTCACCGG
This sequence comes from Streptomyces lothianensis, assembly GCF_047779955.1. Taxonomy (NCBI): domain Bacteria; kingdom Bacillati; phylum Actinomycetota; class Actinomycetes; order Kitasatosporales; family Streptomycetaceae; genus Streptomyces; species Streptomyces lothianensis. The sequence continues at coordinate 200,399 of NZ_JBLMKT010000027.1, forward strand.
CCGCGGTGAAGTCGAGCCCGGGTACGTCGAGTTCGGCGGCGACCGCGTCGAGCACCGCCGCCGCGGATGCGGCTTCCGCACCGGGCCCGAGCCCGGTGGTCAGCCGGGCGCCGGATCCCAGCGCCCGCGCCAGGGGGCGCAGGGACAGCATCGCGCGGGCGAGTTCCGTCACCGCCCTTCCCGCCTCGTCACTCAGCATGTCCGCAGTCCTCACTCTCTTCGTCGGCCTTCATCGGCTTCATCGGCTTCATCGGCTTCATCGGCTTCATCGGCTTCGTCGGGCAGGAGGGGAACCGGTCAGGGCCGAGGGGGACGGCCCTGACCGGCCGGGGGAAGGGGCCGCTCAGGGCCTGCGGAAGGGGTGTCCGGTGGTCGTCTCGGTGGCCAGGCGGTTGTGCGGCTCGGGGGTGCCGGAGACCAGTACGGAGCCGTAGCGTTCGAGCGAGACGGAGCCGCCGTACTCGTCGATGACGTCCGTGTCCGGGTAGACCTGCACGGCGGTCGGCACATACCGGCCCGCGAAGCCGAGCCGCATCTCCTGGGTGCGCCCGGCGTGCGGCAGCGAGGCGTGCATCAGCGTGGACCAGAACATGATCGCCTCGCCGGGGCGCATCACCATGGAGACGGCGTCCGACTCCTGCGGCTTCCAGTCCGGGTCGATCTGCAGCTCCCGGTAGTCGTAGCCGAAGAAGCCGCGGCGGACGCCCTCCTTGTCCTCCTGGTTGATGCTCTCCGGGCGGTACTCCATGCGCTTGGTCTCGTCGTAGCGCATCCGCTCGTGGGTGCCGGGGATGAACTGCAGACAGCCGGTCTCCTCGTTGGCCTCGGTGAAGGCCGTCCACACGGTGATGGTGCCGCCGAACTCCTTGACCTCGTCGGGCCAGACGATCTGCGGCTTGCCGGAGGCGTTGGCGAAGGTGTCCGCCTGGTGCCAGTCGGTGCCCTCGTCACCGGGGTACTTGGGGAAGAACTCGCTGCGCCAGCAGAGCACGTCGGGGCCGAGGACGCTGTTGACGCGCTGGGTGATCTCGGGCCGGCCGATGTGGTCGGCGAGGAAGGCGTTGTCCAGGTGGCGGTCGTAGTTGGAGATGTTGGTGTTGCCGGAGGTGGCCGCCTCGTCCTGGTAGACGGCGTGGGTGCGGTCCATGAGGCGCAGGCGCTCGCGGCGCCATATCGCCTTCATCTCCTCGATCTCGTAGACCTTGAAGGGGCCGTGGAAGCCGTTCTCGTGGAAGGCCTCGAGCTCCTTCGGGGTGAGGGAGAAGCCGCGTGCGGTGCTGACGTCGTCCTGGATGGTCATGCTCGTCCTCCTACTTGCGGGCGGCGGTCTGCGCGTCGACGCAGCCGGCCAGCTGGTTCACGGTCGCTTCGTCCAGCTCGGCCCCGGTCAGGCTCAGGCCGTAGCGCTGGTTGACCAGCGCGATGATGCGGGTGAAGGCCAGCGAGGTGACGCCGGCCGAGAACAGTTCGTCATCGCCGCCGAGACCGTCGTTGCCGCCGAGCACCTCGGTGACCAGGCGCATGATCTCGGTGCCGGTGGCGGTGAGTTCGCCGCCGCGGCCGCCGGCCGGGAAGGCCTCGTCGTACGGGAGCAGATCGAGCGCGCGCCGGTCGGCCTTGCCCTGCGGGGTCAGCGGCACCTCCGGTACGAGGCGGTACGCGGAGGGGCGCATGTACTCGGGCAGGGTCCGGGCGGCGAGCTCGGACAGCTCGTTGGCGAGGGTCCGTACGGTGACGGCCTGGGCGCCGGGCGGCGGGACCAGGTAGGCGAGGATGCGGACATCGCCCTCGCCGTGGTCCTCGGGGGTGACGATGGCCGTGGCCACGTCCGCGTGGGTGGCGAGGAGCCGTTCGATCTCGCCCGGTTCGATCCGGTAGCCGCGGATCTTGACCTGGTCGTCGGTGCGCCCGAGGTAGGCGTAGCCGCCGTCGGCGGTGCGCTTGGCGAGGTCGCCGGAGCGGTACCAGCGCTCGCCGTCGTCGAGGGTGCGGAAGCGGTCCTCGGTCAGGTCGGGGCGGCGCAGATAGCCGCGGGCGACTCCGGTGCCGCCGACCCACATCTCGCCGGGGGCCCCGTCAGCGGCCTCTTCGCCGGCCTCGTCGAGGAGCCTGATCCGTACGCCGGGCAGCGGGACGCCGATGGGCGAGGCGTCCGGCTCGTCCAGGTCGGCCTCCCGGATCCGGCGGTGGGTGACGTGCACCGTCGTCTCGGTGATGCCGTACATGTTGACCAGCTGCGGCCGGTCGTCGCCGTAGGCGGCGAGCCAGGGGCCGAGCTGCTTCACGTCGAGCCGTTCGCCGCCGAACATCACCAGCCGCAGCGGCAGTCCGGCACGCTCGTGCTCGGCCTCGACGGCGGCGAGGCCGCGGAAGGCCGAGGGGGTCTGGTTGAGGACGGTCACGCGTTCGGCGGCGAGCAGCTCGCGCAGCTGCTGCGGGGAGCGCGCTGTCTCGGTGGGGACGACGACGAGGCGGCCGCCGTGCAGCAGGGCGCCCCAGATCTCCCAGACGGAGAAGTCGAAGCTGACGGAGTGGAACAGGGTCCACACATCGTGCTCGTCGAAGCCGAAGAGTTCGCGGCCCTGCTCCATGAGGGCGACGACGTTGCGGTGTTCGACGAGGGTGCCCTTGGGGCGGCCCGTGGAGCCGGAGGTGTGGATGACGTAGGCCAGGCTGTCGGGACCGGCCTTGGGCAGAGCGGTGGCGGAGCCGTCGTCGCCTTCGCCGTCCGTGCTGTCGATGAGCAGCACCGGGACATCAGCGGAGGCGACCGCCTCGGCCGTCCGGCCCAGCGCGAGCACCAAGTCGACCTCGGTGTCGGCGAGCAGGTAGTCGAGGCGCTCGGCCGGGTAACCGGGGTCGAGGGGCACATAGCCCGCCCCGGCCTTGAGGATGGCGAGCAGTCCGACGACCAGCTCGGTGGAGCGGTCGGCGCACAGCCCGACCAGACCGCCCGGGCCCTTGCGGGCGGCGGCGATCCGGCGGGCGAGCCGCTCGGCGCGGGCGTCGAGTGTGGCGTAGTCAAGGTGCTCGGTGCCGCAGGTGACGGCGGTGCGGCCGGGGAACTGTGCCGCCCGCTCCTCGAATATCTCGTGCAGGGTCCTGCCGGAGTGCATGAGGCCTCCCTCGGATGCCGGTGGTTCGCGGACGGGGTCAGTCGGATTCCTGGGACGCCTGGAGGTCCTGGTCACGGGTCTTGGTCGCGTACATCCCCCAGTGCTGGGGGGTGAGGGCCAGGTCCTGGAGGGTGCTCTGGACGAACATCCGCTCCCAGCCGCCGCCGCCCTTCTCCTCGGGGATCCACTGCTTGGTGAAGACCTCGCGGGCGGCCTCGTCGGTGCGGGCGCGCAGGCCCATGAGGTTGTAGTACGAGGCCGGCGACTTGAGGTGGATGAACCAGTGGATGCGGTCGGAGAGGCCGAAGGCCTCCTCGTACAGGAAGATGGAGCCGTGCTCGCCGAGCGTGCGGTTCCAGTTCTCGGTGAGGGCGCGGGCGAACTGGCGGCCCTCGGCACGGAATTCGTACTTCAGCTCGCCGGTGCGGTGCATGAGCAGGCCGCAGGTGGTGGAGTTGAGGGTCTGCTCGGGAAGGCCGGGCGCCTGGTGCTGGGCGGTGGGCACCGCGAGCTTGGCGAGCTGGCCCTCCGCGCCCTCGACGAGGGTTTCGGGCTCCTGGTCGGAAGTGCCGTACATCCCGAAGCTCTGCGGGATGAGCACGGTCTCGCGCAGTTCGCCGTCGAGGAACATCCGGTCCCAGGAGCCGCCGCCCTTCTCCTCCGGGATGCGGTTGCGGAACATGACCTCGCGCCAGCCCTCGTCCTTCGTGCCCATCTGGACGAGGGTCTCGTAGGCGTCGAGGGAGGCCATGTGAAGGAGCCAGTGCAGCTTGTCCTTGGTGCCGAAGGTCTCCTCGTAGACGAAGACCGAGGCGATACCGACGTACTTCTGGTTGATGTACTCGGAGAGGTCACGGGCGAACTGGCGGCCCTCGTTGCGGAATTCCGCGCGCAGCTGGCCGGTGCGTTCGACGATGATTCCGGAGTTCCCGGAGTGCAGGATTTCCGTGGCCGGCAGGGAGGTCTGCTGCCTTGCGACGGGCAGCACGAACGGGTCGGGGGAATCAGCCATCACGGCACTCCGATCGAAGGGGACGCGGTCCATGGGAGGGGTCTCTCGCATTGCTCTCGGGTTGCTCTTGGAAAGCTCCGGGATTGCTCCTGGATTGCGGACTCCGGTTCACGGAGCCGCACGAGATACGCGCGAGATACGCATGAGTGTTCTGGCGACGAACAGAAGTCAACTGCACCGCGGGTGCGGCAGCAGCTCACTATTGAGCGAGTACGGAAAGGCGTTCGCCCATGATTTCGGCGGCGCCGTCCATGAGGTACGCGGCGATGGCGTCGACGTCCCGGCCGCGCCAGTCCTCCAGGGCCGTGCCCTGGACGCAGCGGTTGAAGGCGCCGATGGCGGGGCCGGTGTGGATCTGGAAGTTGACGCGTTCGGCGGCCTCGCCGGCCAGGGCGGCGCGGGTGGAATGCGCGAAGTACCAGCGGAAGACGAGCGCCATCCGCTGCCTGGGGCTGCGCTCGGCCTGTTCGACCAGATGCGGGCGGCCGGTGTCGAGGTAGTGGCGGCGGGTCAGCTCCCAGACCTCGTCGAGGCCGCGCCGGAAGCAGGACTCCTCGATGCTGCGGCGCGCCGCGGGATCCAGCCCTTCGAGGCTCTCGAACTGCTGGTACAGCTTGCGGAGTTTGTTGCCGCGGGCCGCGAACAGCGTGCCCTTGCGCAGGACCTGGACCTGGGCGCCGAGCTCGAACATGTCGCCCGCGGGGGCGTAGGCCACGTCCTGGACATCCGCACCGGCGAGCATGTCCTTCACCAGGTCGGACGTACCGGCCTGGACTGAGCACTGGTTGACGGAGCCGGTGAGCGCGAAGTCGGCGCCGAGGACGAAGGCGGCGGCGAGGCTCTCCGGGCTGCCGAGCCCGCCGGCCGCGCCCACCCGTACCGCGCGGGCGGCCGGGTGCTGAGCGGCGACCGTACGGCGCAGGCGAAGCATGGCGGGCAGCAGGACCTGGGCGACGCCGCCGTCGGTGTGGCCGCCGGAGTCGGCCTCGACGCACAGGTCGCTCGCCATCGGCAGCTCGCTCGCGGCTTCGGCCTCCACGGACGTGAGGGCGCCCTCCTCGACCAGGCGGCGCACGACGTTCTCCGGGGCGGGGCGCAGGAAGGCCTCGGCCACCTCGGGCCGGGAGACCTTCGCGATCACCCGCCGCGGGGACACCGCCCTGCCCTGCCGGTCACGGTGCGCGCCGCTGAGCCGGTAGCGCACGAGGGCGGGGGTGAGCCGGGTGAACCCGGCCGCCTCCACGAGGCGCACGTCATGCCGGAGATACAGGCGTACGGTCGCCTCCTCCAGGCCCGGATCGTCCAGCGCGTGCAGCAGGTTCATCCCGAAGCCGCCCCCTGGCCCGAGCTCGCGGCCCAGGAGCCGCAGGGCCTCCTCGACCCGCTCCAGGCGGAGCCCGCCGGCGCCGAAGCAGCCGAGCAGACCTGCCCTGGCCATCCGCAGGACGAGGTCGGTGGAGGCCACGCCCTTGTACATGGACCCGGCGACGTAGGCGAACCGCACGCCGTACTCGGCGCGGAACGCGGCCGATCCGAGCTGCTCGGGGTGGATCCTCGGGGTGGTTGGGGTGGTTGGGGTGGTTGGGGTGGTTGGGGTGGGCGAGGCGAGCGGCCGGGTGGCTGCGGCTGCTCCCGGGGAGCTGTCGGCCGTCACAGCGTCCGGCTGTGGGATGCCGGGGGCCGCTGGGTCGGGGGCCGCGGGGCCAGGGGCTGCGGGGTCAGGAGCTGCGGGGTCAGGGGCCGCTTGAGCCGTCGGCGCCTCTGCCACCGGCGCTTCACGCCCCGGCGCTCCAGCAACCGCCGCACCCGCCTCCGGACCCGCCGTCCCCGTACCCGCCACCTCCGGGCCCGCCACCTCCGGGCCCGCCACCTCCGGGCCCGCCACCTCCGGCCAGGCCTCCCAGTCCTCGCGGGAGGACTTCCACAGGCCCGTGAGCACCGTGCCCGGGCCCAGTTCCGTCACCTCGTCGATGCCGTGCGCCCGCAGATGGCCCATCGTCTCGCGCCAGCGGACCGAGCTGCGGATCTGCTCGGCGAGCAGACCGCGTACGGACTCGGCGTCGGCGGGGTACGGGCGCGCCGTCACGTTGGCGATGACCGGGACGCGGGGTGCGGCGAAGTCCACGGAGCGCAGGAAGCGAGCGAACTCCTCGGCCGCCGGGGCCATATAGCGGGAGTGGAAGGCGGCGCTGACGCCCAGCGGCACGCAGCGGGCCAGCTTGCGCGCCTTCACCAGCTTCGCGAAGGCGTTCAGGGAGTCCACCGGACCCGAGAGCACCAGCTGTTCGGGCCCGTTGTAGTTGGCGACGTCGATGTCGTCGGCGCCCGCCTCCGCAAGCAGCCCCGGCACCTCGACCGCCCGCGGCCCGACCACGGCGCTCATGCCGCCGCCCTTCGCCTCCCCCATCAGCTCCCCGCGCCGCGCGACGAGCCGCAGCCCGGTGGCGAAGTCGAAACAGCCCGCGGCGAGCAGGGCGTTGTACTCGCCGAGGCTGTGCCCCGCGAGAACCCCGGGCGCCGCGCCCTGCTCGCACCGGTCGAGCCACGCCAGTGCGTTGATCACGTACAGGGCGGGCTGGAGATAGCGCGTCTGCCCCAGCTGCCCGTGCGGATCCTCCAGACACAGCTCGCGTACACAGAAGCCGAGGATGCCCTCCGCCTCCTCGACCGGGCCGGGATGGCGCTCGAACAGCCCGGCCCCCATGCCCTTGCGCTGCGCGCCCTGGCCGGGGAAGACCCATGCGCCGCCGGTCGCGGGGAGTCCGCCGACGGGTGCCTCCTGCACTGCGGTCATCGCCGGGCCTCCCAGGGAAGTCGCTGGTGCTGCGCGAAGTCCTCCAGGCGGGCGCGTACGCCGTCGGAGGTGATCAGCCGGGCGAACTCCTCGACCGCCGCCCGCTCGTGCTCGTCGGTGAGGAACCACTGCCGCCGGTAGTACCGCTTGAGATCGCCCAGGGTGGTCCCGTCAAGCTTCGAGCTGCGGAAGGCGAGGCGGCGCACCAGCGGCTCGGGGTCATCGGCCACCTCGTCGACGAGCTGGAAGGAGGCCGCCCGCTGCGCGTCCACCGGCTGGGTGCTCAGCGTCATGGCGTACGCCTTCTGGAAGCCGGTCCTGCGGATCAGGAACGGCGCCACGCAGCAGGGCAGCAGCCCCCACAGCGCCTCGGGCAGACTGAAGCGGCTGCGCTCCGTCGCGTAGACGAAGTCCGCGGCGGCGGCGAGTCCGACCCCGCCGCCTGCGGCCTGCCCGTCGACCTTGGCGACGACGATCCGCGGCACGGTCGTGAACCGGCGCAGCAGCCCGAGAAAGCGTTCGGCGCCTTCGCGGGCCGAGGCCTCGTCGGGCAGTTCGGAGCCGCCCGCGTCCACGAGGTCCATCCCGGTGGAGAACACCCCGCCGCTGCCCTCGATGACGACGAGCCGGCAGTCCTCGCCCGCCTCGGCGAGATCGAGCGCGGCGTGCAGCTCGGCGATGAGCACCGGATCGATGCTGTTGCTGCGCTCGGGCCGGTGCAGTGCGACCCGCAGGATGCCGGGTTCCCGGGAGACCCGCAGCGTGCGGAAGCCGGCGGCCTGCGCGCCCCGCCCGGTCCCGGCAGGAGGGCTCGGTGACATGGTCAACTCCATCGGTAGCTGCGGTGGAATCCTTCGATCCGGTCGAGTACGAGCAGGCCGCGGCCGTCGAGGGCCGCGTCGTAGACCTCCCGGTAGGGGGCGTGGTCGAAGACCTGGTCGCGTACCCCGGCCATGGCGAGCCGGGTGTGGCCGGCGAGGTTCTCGTACTGGCCGAAGGTGAGCGGCAGCCGCGCGTCGAGCGCCGCGCCGATCTTGCGTTCGGCGAGCTGCTCCTGCGCCCGGCGGGTGACGACCCCGCTGAAGAACTCGGAGGTGCAGCCGGAGCCGTAGGAGAAGAGGCCGATCCTGCGCGGCGCGGCGAAGTCGCCGTGCTCGATGAGCGAGCACAGCGCGACGTACAGGCCGGCCGAGTAGGTGTTGCCCATGCGCGAGCACCATGCGAGGGAGGGCGCGAGCCGCCGGGTGAAGTCCTCCTCGATCACCGCGGATCCGGCCTTCGCGGCCCGGCGCAGGAGCTGGCGGTGCGCACCCTTGACCATGCCGGCGAACGGGGTGTGGAAGGCCAGGTAGTCGAAGGTGGTCATCAGGTCCGCGCCTTCGACCCGGTCCCGGTAGTCGGTGAACGAGGACTCCAGGCACTCCAGATACGCGAGCAGCGAGACGTCGGAGTCGCCCGCGGCGAGGTCGGCCCGGGGGCGGCAGGTGTCCATCACCTCGAAGCTGTGCAGGCCCACCGCGCCCGGGTCGAGGGCGAGTACGGCGGGATCCTCGCCGAGCAGCATGGCTACGGCACCGGCACCGTGCGAGGGCTCCCAGTACGGCATGTCCGTGACCTCGCCGCCGGCGTCCGCGGCGATCACCAGCGCCTTGGCGCCGGGGACGGCGGAGGAGGCGAGCAGGCCGAGCCCGGTGCGCAGCGCGGCGGTGCCGCCGTAGCAGGCGTGCTTGACCTCGAAGGAGCGGCAGCGCCTGGACAGGCCGAGCTGGTCGTGCACGTAGGCGCTGAGCGGTTTGCCGAAGTCGAGGCCGGACTCGGTGCCGACGACGACCGCCTCGATCCGACCGCGCTCCTCCGGAGTGAGCGCGTCCACCAGCGGTTTCGCCGCGTTCACGGCGTTGCTGACGGGGTCCTCGCAGGGCAGGTTGACCGACTTCTCGCTCATCATCAGGTTGTCGAACCTGGCCGTGTCGAGGCCGCGGGCCTCGAACAGGGTGCGGGACTCGATCATGGCGCGGCCGGTGTAGACGTTGACGGCCTCGATGCCGGCGCTCACGGCTTCGTGCCCTCGGCATCGGCGGTGCGGATGCCCTCCGTGCCGGAGCGGCTGTCCTCGGCGCCGGCGGTCCGCCCGCCCTCGGTGCCGGTGCGGCGGTGTACCGGGACCCACAGGGTGTCGCGCTGGCTGCCCTCGATGAGGGTGTTGTGCCAGACGGCACCGCCCGCGGACTCGGGCAGCCGCTGCGATGCCCGCAGGGCGCGCAGCCCCTGGTCGCCGCGCTCCAGTTCGAGCAGCCGGTGGTAGACGTCGAGCGAGGCGGCGTGCAGCAAGAGGTGCAGGGTGTCCTGCTGGCCCCACATCTCCTCGTACAGGAAGGCGGTCAGCTCGCCCTCCAGGGCCTTGTTGACGTAGCCGCACCACTCGAAGGCGAAGACCCTGGCCTCCTCGCGCAGCGCGTAGGGCACGCGGAAGGTGCGGTGCACGGTCAGGGCGGAGTTGACCGAGTTGAGGAGGCGCTCGGCGGGGAGCGTGGTCTGGTGGAAGGCGGCGGGCTGGAAGGTGTCGCCGGAGTGGTCGTGGTCGTCGTGCTCGTCGTGCTCGTCATGGGCGCTCAGGCCGTGCTGCGGGCAGATGATCGTCTCCGACATGCTGCCCTCGACGAACATCCGCTCCCAGTTGCCGCCGCCCTTGCGCGGCAGCCGGTTGCGCTGGGAGACGTCCCGCCACGTGTCGCTGTGGTCGACCATGTCGAGCATGCGCGCGTAGTCGTCGGGGCGCTTGAGGTGGAGGAGCCAGTGCAGGCGGTTGTGGGTACCGAAGAGTTCCTCGAAGTGGAAGATGGAGATGTAGCCGGCCTGCTTGGAGTTGATCAGTTCCACGAGTTCCGAGGAGAAGTCGAGTCCCTCCTCGCGGAATTCGTACTTCAGCTGTCCGACCCGGTGGATGAGAATCCCCGCGTCGGCCGAGTTCAGCAGCTGCTCCTCCGGTACGGAGGTCTGGTGGCGGGCCGGCCGGAATGCGGCGGGGCGGCTGCCCGCCGCGGGTATCTCGTTTTCCAGCGACACGGACATACGGGCTCCCCTTGTGTTGGATTCCTGAATTCCACCTTGCCGACAGCCGTTCCCGGGCGGAGCACGCCGCCGGAGGGTCCGGCGCGGTCACGTTAAGGGCGCACGACGGCGGCCTCTGCTCATTTCTGCACGGTCCGCGCCCGGCGAAGGTGCCCGCACGGCCCTCGGCGGCTCTGGCGGGAAGCCGGTCCTGAAGCGGAGCCCGGCCGTGTTCACCACCGATGTGCGGCCGTGCTCAATTTGGAGCAGACGGCGCCGCGCCACGCCCCGGACCATCGAGCGGCCGAACGGCGCTCGAACGTTCATCGCGCCCGTATCCGATTGGAGCCCCAGATGACGCCGTCCCAGCAGAGCGCCGAGGAGCCGCCCGTCCTGCCCACGGGCCCCCGCGTCGATCCGTATCCGATGTACGCCGAGATGCGTGAGCGGACCGTGGTGCAGCACGTCAAGGAACCCAACGGCCTGGAGCGCTGGCTCATCCTCAACTACGAGCAGGCGCGGGACGCGTTCACCGACGAACGGCTCTCCAAGGACCCCAAGAAGGCCTACGAGAAGCTCCGCAGCGCCGGTTACGTCACCAGCGACAAGGACGACAAGGCGGACTACCTCTACCACCTGCTCAACACCGATCCGCCGGACCACACCCGGCTGCGCCGCCTGGTCGGCAAGGCCTTCACCATGCGACGCGTGGAAGCGCTGCGTCCGCGCGTCGAGGAGATCGCCGACGGTCTGATCGACCGGATCGCGGCCCGCGGCTCGGCCGACCTCGTGGAGGACTTCTCGCATCCGCTGTCCGTCGCGGTCATCTGCGACATGCTGGGCGTCCCGGCGGAACGCCGCAGCGACTTCCGGGTGTGGGCCACCGCGATGCTGACCGCCCCGGACCAGGTGGACGAGAACACCATGGGCCCGCAGGAGGGTTACGCCCTGATGCGGGAGTTCTTCACCGCGCTCCTCGCCGAGAAGCGCGCCGCACTCGGCGAGGCGGACGGCGCCGCCGCCCAGCCGGATGTGCTCAGCGGGCTGATCGCGGCCCGGGACGCCGAGGACCGGCTCAGCGAGACCGAGCTGATCTCCACGGCGATGCTGCTGCTCAGCGCGGGCCAGGAACCCACGGTCAACCTGATCAACAACGGGATGCTGGCGCTGTTCACGCATCCCGGCCAGATGGAGCTGCTCAGGGACAAGCCGGAGCTGCTGGTGACGGCCGTGGACGAGTTCCTGCGCTACGACCCGCCGGTGGAACTGTCCACGATGCGGGTCGCGGTCGAGGACGTGGAGATCGCGGGGACCGTCATCCCCGCGGGCTCCGTGGTCACCGCCGCCATCGCCTCGGCGCACCGGGACCCCGCGGAGTTCGACCGTCCCGACGAGCTCGACGTGACGCGCGCCCACAACCCGCACCTGGCCTTCGGCCATGGCATCCACCACTGCGTCGGTGCGCCGCTCGCCCGGCTCGAAGGCCAGGTGGCGGTCGGGGCGCTGCTGCGCAGGCTGCCGGACATCGCGCTGGGCTGCCCCGCCGGGGAACTGACCTGGCGCCCCACCCGCATCATGCGCGGTCTGACCGCGCTGCCCGTGGTGTTCACACCGCAGACCTGATCCGGGACCGGAAGCCCGTACCTCGGCCTTCGGGCCGGACGCCCACTCCGCGGGCCCCGGCCCGGACGCTCACCCCGGCAGCCCGGGGACCGGCGCAGGCACTTCCCCCGCACGCCTGAGCCGGCCCCCGGCCCCGCCCCCCCTTGTGCACCACCCCCCACGCCACTTGCCAGACGGCGGCCTCCCCGCCGATCCACTTCGGAGGAACGCACCTCATGACCAGGAACCCAGAATTCAACCGCCGCCGCATCCTGCAGTTCGGCGCCGCCGTCGGCGCGGCCGTGGGCACCGGCGCGCTGGTGAGCTGCGGCCCCTCGGACGAGTCCACGAGCAGCGGCAAGGCGAAGGCCTCCCTGCTGCGGATCGCCGCGGCGGACGCCACCAACAGCAGCGGCCTCGACCCGCGCTCCAGCTCCATCGGCGCCAGCCTGATCGCGCTGCGCCACGTCTACGACTCGCTGATGGTCCTCAAGGAGGGCGGGTACGCGTACAGCCTCGCCGAGTCCGTCGAACCGAACGGTGACGCCACCCGCTGGACCATACGGGTCCGCAAGAACGTCACGTTCCACGACGGCAGCCCGGTGCGCGCCGCCGACGTGGCGTTCAGCATGAAGACGGTCGCCACCCCGCCGAGCAACCGCGCCTCGGTCTATTCCGACGTCGACACCGCCGCCATCAAGGTCGTCGACGAGCACACCCTGGAGGTGCCGCTCAAGCGTCCCCGGGGCGATTTCAAGGAGAGCGTGCTCGTCGTGTTCTCCGTGGTCTTCCCCGACGGCACCAAGGACTTCAAGAAGGCGGTCGGCTCGGGCCCGTACAGGCTGGACTCCAGCGACGAGCGTACGGTGCGTCTGGTCGCCAACAAGGACTACTGGGGCAGCAAGCCCACCGTGCAGACCCTGGAGATCAGCCGGATCGCCGATCCCACGGCCCGCCTCAACGCCCTCAAGAGCGGCCAGATCGACTACGCCGTGGGCATCGGCGCCGCCTCCGCCCGCGCCGAACGCGGCAACGGTTCGCTGCGCATCGAGCGCAGCGGCGTCGCCAACGCCAACGGCCTGTCCTTCGCGATGAACCAGCGGCTCAAGCCCTTCGACGACCCGAAGGTGCGCCGCGCGGTGCGGCTCGCCGCGGACCGTGAGGCACTGGTCGCCAAGTCGCTGCTCGGGCTCGGCACCCCGGCGGACGACGTCATCGGCAAGGGCCTGCCGGGTTACGCGCCCGGTATCGCGCCGCGCAAGCGCGATGTCGCCGAGGCACGCCGGCTGTTCAAGGAGGCCGGGGTCAGCAAGCTGACGCTGCGCACCTCCGACATCGTGCCCGGCATGCTCAGCGCGAGCCGCCTGTTCGCCCAGCAGCTCGCCGAGGCGGGCGTGGAGCTCACCCTGGACGAGGTGCCCGCCGACGCCTACTACGCGGACCTCAAGTCCCTGGCCACGCACCCCTTCCAGGCCTTCTACTACATCAACCGGCCCGCCGCGGTGCACCTGGCGGCGGTCACCCACGAGAAGGCGCCGTTCAATGTCACCGGCACCGGCAAGGACTGGTGGCGCCGCCTCGCGATCGCCCAGACCACGACCGACGACACGGCGCGCGAGAAGGCCTTCGAGGATCTGCAGCAGGAGTTCTACGACAACGGCGGCGACCTGCTCTGGGGCTTCCAGGAGCAGCCCGATGCCGCACGCAAGGGCATCGAGGGCGTGTACGTCAACCAGTCGGCCGCCATGTTCGACCGCGCCACGTTCTCATGACGGTCGCCCGGTTCGTGCTGCGGCGGCTGATCGCGGCCTGCGGGCTGTTCCTCGCCGTATCGATGCTGCTCTTCGCCGGCTCCGAGGTGCTGCCGGGCGATGCGGCCGCCGCGGCGCTCGGGGTCAACGCCACGCCCGAGCAGATCGAGGCGCTGCGCGCCGAGTGGGGGCTGGACCGGCCGTGGACGCTGCGCTGGGCGGAGTGGCTCTTCGCGGCCGTCCAGGGTGATCTGGGCACCAGCATGTTCTCCCGGCAGCCGGTCACCGAGCTGATCGCGGAGCCGTTCATGGAGACGGGCCTGCTCGTCCTCCTGTCGGCCCTGGTGGCCGTGCCGCTCGCGCTGGTGCTCGGCACGGTCTCCGGGCTGCGGCCCGGCTCCCGGATCGACCGGCTCCTGTCGAGCGGTTCGGTCACGCTGGTGTCCATCCCGCAGTTCGTCACCGCGAGCATCCTCGCCCTGGTGTTCTCCACGATGCTGGGGCTGCTGCCCGCGGTGGCGATGCCGCCGATCGGCGGCCGGGTCTGGGACCGTCCCGAGGCCCTGGTCCTGCCGGTCGCCGCGCTCTCGGCCTTCGCGGTCGCCTGGGCCGCGCGCCTGGTGCGTTCGACCGTGATCGACGCCAACTCCCTGCCCTCGGTGGAGGCGGCGCGCCTCGCCGGGCTGCCGGAGAGCGTCGTGCTGCGCAGGCATCTGTTGCCGGCGATCGTGCCGCCGTGCGCGCACGCCTTCGCGTGGCTGATCAGCGGGCTGCTCGGCGGTACGGCCGTGGTGGAGCAGGTCTTCTCGTATCCCGGTCTTTCCGGGGTGCTCGTCGGTGCGGTGCAGCACCATGACACCCCGGTGCTCGAAGGGGTGGGGCTGCTGCTCGCCGGCGTGATCATCCTGGCGCTCGCCGCGGCCGATGTCATCGCCCTGCTCGCCACTCCGAGACTGAGGACGGCCGCCGTATGAAGGCTTCACTCCTTGAGAAACCCGAAGGGCCCGCCACCCGGGCCGCCCGTACGCCGGCGCGCCGGATCCTCGGCGCGCTCGGCGCGCTGCCCGGCCTCGCCATCGCTCTGGTGGCGGTGGCCGGGCCGTGGCTCGTCGGCCCGGATCCCGAGCGGATCAGCGCCGAACCCTACGCGGCCGCGCGGGCCGGGCTGCTGCTCGGCGCCGACGCCTCGGGGCGTGACGTGGCGGCCCGGCTGCTCGCGGGCGGCCGCGAGCTGGTGCTCGTCCCGGTGATCGCGACCGTCCTCACCGCCGTGCTAGGCACCCTGATCGGGATGCTCGCCGGCTACATCGGCGGGCGTCTGGACACCGTGATCGGACAGCTCAACGCGCTGTTCCTGGCGCTGCCCCCGGTGCTCGTGCTCCTGGTGCTGCTCAACGGCTGGGGCAATTCACCGCTGACCCTGATCACGGTCGTGGCCCTGGTCGGTGTGCCGTTCGTGGCACGGATCGCGGCCGCCTCGACGGCGCAGGTCAGACAGCACTCGTACGTGGAGCAGGCGGCGGGGCTCGGCGAGAGCACCGTTTCCGTGCTGCTGCGGGACGTGCTGCCCAACATCGTGCGGCCCGTGCTCGCGGACGCCGGTACCCGGCTGGCGATCGCCATCACCCTGACCGCTTCGGCGGGCTTCCTCGGATTCGGCAGCGCGGCGCCCCACTGGGGGGCGATGATCAGCCAGAACATGGAGGGGATCTCGCTCAACGGCTGGGCGGTGCTGGCCCCCGCCGTCTGTCTGAGTGTGCTGACCGTCTGCGCCAACCGTCTCCTTGACCGCCTCTCAGCAAGGATCGGACAGTGAACAAGACCACCCGTCTCCACCCTGCGCTGCCCACCCAGCCGTCCGTCGGGCCGGCGATCGAGTCACTGGCCGCAGCGGCGGCAGAGACCGACGGTCCGAAGGGCGTGCCCGCCGGCGGCGCGGAGGTCGTACCCGCCGACGGTCCGGAGGTCATGCCCGCCGACGGTGCGAAAGTCATGCCCACCGACGGTCCGGTGCTGGTCGAGGTCTCGGGCCTCACCATCACCGGCCCGGGCGGCAAGCCCATCCTCGACGATGTCTCCCTCCGCGTACACCGGGGTGAACGGGTCTGTGTCGTCGGCGAGTCGGGCTCCGGCAAGACCACCCTCGCCCTCGCCCTGCTCGGCGCCCTGCGACCGGGCCTGACTGTCACCGCCGGCCGGATCGAGGTCGACGGGCAGGACGTGCTCTCCCTGCGTGGCGCGGCCCTGCGCCGCCACCGCCGCCGCGTCGTCTCGTACCTCCCGCAGGACCCGGCCACCGCGCTCACCGCCACGCTGCGGGTACGCGGCCAGCTCACCGAACTGTCCGCCACGCCTTCGGCCGAGGAGGTCGCACGCCGCCTCGCCGAGGTCGCGCTGCCCGCCGACGCGGCCTTCCAGCGGCGCTTCCCGCACCAGCTGTCCGGCGGCCAGCAGCAGCGGCTCGCACTGGCCCGCAGCACCTCGGCGATGCCCGGCCTGCTGGTCTTCGACGAACCGACCACCGGCCTCGACGCCCACGCCCAGCGCGCCGTCATGCAGCAGATCGACGGCCTGACCGACGCCCGTGACCTGGCTCTGCTCCTCATCACCCACGATCTGTCGGTGGCCGGCACCGCCGACCGGCTCGTCGTCATGCACCAGGGCCGGATCGTGGAACAGGGCCCGCTGCCCGGAACCCTGAAGAACCCGTCGGCCGCGTACACCCGCGAACTGATCCGCGCGACCCCGACCCCGACCCTGACGCCGACGCCGACCCCGGAAGCCGCCACCGCCACCACCACCGAACCCGCCACCGATCCCGGCACCGCCCCGGCACCGTCCGCGCCCCTGCTGCGGGTGACCGAACTGGGCGCGGCGCACGGGCGCGGCAGGGGGCGCCGCGAGGTCGTCTCCGGCATCTCCTTCGACGTGCACCGCGGCGAGTCCGTGGCACTGCTCGGTATCTCCGGCAGCGGCAAGAGCACCATCGCCCGCTGCCTGACGGGGGCCCATGTGCCCTCCGCGGGCACGGTCTCGCTGGACGGCGACGTACTCCCGGCCGCGCTGCGCGCGCGCTCCCCCGAGCTGCGCCGCCGTATCCAGCTGGTGCCCCAGGACTCCAGCGGCTCGCTCAACCCCCGCCGAACGGTGGGCAGTACGCTGCTGCGTCCGCTGCGTCATCTGCTCGGCCTGGACGCCGAGGCGGCGGACGGGCGGATGCGGGAGCTGCTCACCCAGGTGGAACTCGACCCGGCCCTCGCCGCCCGCTACCCGCGTGAGCTCTCCGGCGGCCAGCGCCAGCGGGTCTCCATCGCCCGGGCGCTCTCGGCCGGCCCCGATGTGCTGATCTGCGACGAGATGACGTCGAGCCTGGACGTACGGGTACAGGCCGCCATTCTCGACCTGCTCGCGGGACTGCGCCGCGAACTGGGCCTCGGCGTCGTCCTGATCACCCACGATCTCGGGGTGCTCGCCTCCGCCGCGGACCGGACGGTGGTCCTGCACGAAGGACTCACCTGCGAGCAGGGCCCGGTGGGCGAGGTCCTCTCGGCGCCTCGGCACCCGTGGACCCGGTCCCTGCTCGCGGCTGCCGCGGAGGCCCGCGGGGAGCGTCCGGAGCCCACCGTGGCGGCGCGCTGACCGGCGGGGCAGGGGCCGGGAACGGCCGGTGGGGGTGGCGCGAATTTTCGCGCCACCCCCACTTTCGTATTCCGGCCTCCCGCGCCGGACTTCAGCTCTCCTCCGCCAGATAGGCGAGCACCTTCCGCTCATGGATCACCATCGTGCCGTCCCCGTTGAGATCGACAAGTCCCTTGTCCCTGAACGCCTTCAGGAAGAATCCGATACGGGAGCGGGTGGTGCCGACCATCAGCCCGAGATCCTCGTGGGTGATGCATTCCATGACGAGCCCTCTGGCATCGCGCGAGCCCATTTTCCGGGCGAGTTCGAGCAGGGTGGCGGCCAGCCGGTTCTCGCATTTCATGGTGGCCATGTTGATGATGACCCGCTGCTTCTCCGCGATTCGCGCGATCAGCCGCAGACTGAAGTCGTCCAGGACGTCACCGCCCCGCAGCGAGGCGATCAGCCGCGCCTTGGGAACCCGGCGTACGACGCTGGGCTTCATCACGATCGCGGTGTCCGGGCGCGGCGTCCCCAACAGGCCGACTTCACCGAAGAATTCACCGCTCGTGTGGATCGCCAGCATGCACCGCTTGCCACCGCGCGACCATGCCATCGACTTGACCATGCCGCGCACGAGGAAATAGATGGACTCGTCGTGGTCACCGCAGTTGTAGATGTTGTCGCGCGCCGGGACCTGTATGTCCGGCGATGCCAGCGCCACGTCCAGGAGAACTGATTCCAGGGACCTCCGCGCCGCGGACCCAGGCACACGTGCGACCATATCCGAACGGGTTTTCGCCACGGACACCGTTACCCCCCAATGTCAGCCGATGACTTCTCGCAACAGTCATTCAGCCAGGCCGACCTTGGGTCTCGGCTAGGTCTGCCCGAACCCGGAGGAACCGGGATGCCGCTCTCAGGCGAAGTGCCAGCGCGGCCCGTCCTGGGAGTCCTCGACGACCAGGCCCGACTGCTGCAGCCGGTCGCGGATCGCGTCCGCCGCCGGCCAGTCCTTGCGGGCGCGGGCCGCCTCCCGCTGCTGCAGCACCAGGCGTATGAGGGTGTCGGTCACGCCGCCGTGCGCCCCGCCCGAACGGGAGCCGCCCTCCCCGCGCCCGCCCCGGGCGGCCCAGTGCGCGTCGAGCGGGTCGAGGCCGAGGACGCCGAGCATGGCACGCACCTCGGCGAGGCGGGCCACGGCGGCTTCCTTGTCGTCCTCGGCAAGGGCGCTGTTGCCGTGCCGGACCGTGGTGTGCACGACGGCGAGCGCCTGCGGGACGCCCAGATCGTCGTCCATGGCCTCGGCGAAGGCCTGCGGCACCTCGGCCGCGGGCTCCACCGGACGTCCCGCGTAGTCGGCGGCCCGTTGCACGAAGCCCTCGATCCGCCCGAACGCCGCGTCCGCCTCGCGCAGGGCTTCCTCGCTGTACTCGATCATCGAGCGGTAGTGCGGGGTGCCGAGGTAGTAGCGAAGGACGATCGGGCGCCACTTCTTCGTCATCTCGCTGACGAGCACCGAGTTGCCCAGCGACTTCGACATCTTGTCGCCGGACATCGTCACCCAGGCGTTGTGCAGCCAGTACTTCGCGAAGTCGTCGCCGTACGCCTTGGCCTGGGCGATCTCGTTCTCATGGTGCGGGAAGATCAGGTCCAGGCCGCCGCCGTGGATGTCGAAGGCCCTGCCCAGGTACTTGTGGGCCATCGCCGAGCACTCCAGGTGCCAGCCAGGACGGCCACGGCCCCACGGCGTCTCCCAGTCGGGCTCACCCGGCTTGCTCGCCTTCCAGAGCGCGAAGTCGCGGGCGTCCCGCTTGCCCGTCTCGCCCTCGCCGGAGGGCTGCATCAGATGCTCCAGATCCTGGTTGGACAGCTCCAGATATCCCTCGTACGAGCGCACGTCGAAGTAGACGCTGCCGTCCGCCTCGTAGGCGTGACCGCGCTCGATCAGGCCGCGCATCATCTCGACCATCTCGGTGATGTGGCCGGTCGCCCGCGGTTCGTACGTGGGCGGCAGGCAGCCGAGCGCGTCGTACGCCTCGTTGAACGCCCGCTCGTTCTCGTAGCCGATCGACCACCACGGCCTGCCCTGCTCGGCCGCCTTGGCGATGATCTTGTCGTCGATGTCCGTGACATTCCTGACGAAGGTCACGTCATAGCCGCGGTACGTGAACCAGCGGCGCAGGATGTCGAAGTTCAGGCCCGAGCGGATGTGCCCGATGTGCGGAGCGGCCTGCACGGTCGCGCCACACAGGTAGACCGAGAGGCGGCCTTCGGTGAGCGGGGTGAAGTCACGGATCTGCCGGGCGCCGGTGTCGTACAGACGAATCCTCACGCTGTCTCCCGTGTCGGTGGTCAGTAGTGCTCCTCGGTGACGACCAGGGACTGCGGCAGCGTCACCAGAACCGGTTCCGGCTGCTTCCAGGGGAAGCCGTGCCGGATCTCGATCCTTCTGGCCGGTGCGCCCCCGCTCACGTCGATCGCCAGAGCCACCAGGGACCGCGGCGAGGGCTGCAGTTCGACGAAGCGCCAGAGCCCGGATTCATCGCAGGGCGGCGGCCGGAACTCGAGCACGCCGCGCTCCGTGGACAGCGTGAAGTCGAAGGAGTCGAAGGGCAGACTCATGCCGAGCCCGCGCGCCTTCGTGTACGCCTCCTTCAGGGTCCACAGCCGCAGCAGCGCATAGGGGCGGCGTTCCTCCGGCAGGGCGTCGAGCCAGCGCTGCTCGCGCCGGGAGAAGACACCGGAGAACAGGTCGAGCCGGCTGCGCGAGGTCCGGTCGACGCGTTCGACATCGATGCCGACGCGGCGCCCGTGCCCGATCGCCACCGCGTTCACGCCCCGCGTGTGGGAGAGGTTGAAGTCGGGGCGTACCCGGGAACGGCGGGCGACGGCCTCCCGGTCCTCCAGGAACGGCCGCCCCTTCTCCGTCCGTCCGATGCTCAGCTCTGCTTCGGGGATACCGAGTTCGAGGCTGAGGATCCGGCGTACGAAGGTGTGCGCCACCAGATACTGGTCGCGGTCGCGGTCGAAGATGAACCGTCCGGCCGTATGCCGCTCGCCCTCGTCGAGCCAGTGGACGGCGAGTGTCTCGGCGAAGTCCATCGGAAGGTCCTCGTTGCCGCAGACCCACACCTGGACGGCGCTCAACTCGGAGCCGATGGAGCCGTATCGGGTCTCGGTCACGATGATGCCTCCACACCGTGGCTATGCGGCCCGCAACGCAACGGATGCGTTGATGCCGCCGAAAGCGAAGCTGTTGCTGAGCGCCGTGCGCAGCGGTCGCTGCTGCCTCTCGCGGCCGACCAGCGGGAGCCGGGGCTCGAAGGGCTTGTCGAGATTCGGGTTCGGATGGCAGACGCCCGCCCGCAGTTGCAGGACCGTGGCCACCGCCTCGATCAGCCCGGCCGCGGTCAGACAGTGCCCGACCAGCGGCTTCGTGGAATTGACGAGGGGTCGAGGGCCGGCTTCCCCGGTGCCGAAGACGTCGAGCAGTGAGGCGGCCTCGGTCTCGTCGCCGAGCACCGAACCGGTCCCGTGCGCGTTCACGTAGTCCACCTCGTCGGGGCCGAGACCCGCGGACGCCAGGGCGGCCCGCATCGCCGCGACCTGCCCCTCCCGGTCGGGAGCGGTGCCTCTGCGGGCGTCGAGCCGCTGCCCGTGCCCGATGATCTCGGCCTTCACCTCGCCGCCCCGGGCCCGTACCGCCCGTACGGATTCGAGCACCACCGCGGCGGCACCCTCACCTCGTACGAATCCGCTCCGCTCCACGTCGAACGGCCGGCACATCCGCTCGGGCGCGTCCGGGAATCCCTCGTGCGCCAGAGCTCCGCTGCGCCGGAACGCCTCCTCCTCGGCCGCCGAGAGCTCGGCCACCGGCGCCACCACGACCACCCGTTCCGCCCAGCCGGCGGAGATCATCCGGGCGCCCTGGACCAGGGCCAGCGCACCACTGGCGGATGCCCCGCCGACGGCGAATCCCTCACCTCGTATGCCGAGCAGTTCGCTCACCGCGCCGACGACATCGATGTCCATGTGCGACAGCGCGTACGAGGCGCGCAGCCCGGCCGGCGCGTCCCGGTGGGCGAGCACGGTCCGCGCCTGGTGGGCAAGGGCGAACTGACTGCCCGCGACCAGGACGGCGGCGCCGTCGCCCCAGTGCCCTGGCCCGCCGCCGGTCTCCTCGGCCGTCGGCAGCCCCGCGTCGAGGACCGCCTTCAGCGCCACGCAGGCCGCGGTGCGGGCCGGGACGGCGGCCCGCCCCACGAGCCTGCGCAGTGCCGCGGCGCTCTGCGGCCGCCCGTCGAGATGCCGCGCCGCCCACTCGGCCGGGGTGAACTCCCCGAGCCGCGCGAGCGGGATGCTCCCCTCGGCGTCCTGCGGTGTCACCGCGCTGCGACCTTCGAGCAGCGCGGCCAGGAAGCCGTCGAGCTCCTCGGCTAGCGGGGTGAGCACGGCGGCACCGCTGAGGGCGACGCCGTCGTCGGCGGTGTTCATATCCGCCGGCCCGCGCCCGCCGACGGCCCGGTCTCCTGCTTCGTGTACTCGGCGAAGACGGCGACCAGGGAGCCGAGTTCCTGGGCGGCTCCGAACTCGCTGACCGGAATCGTCACCCCCAGCTCCTCCTGGGTGCCGATCAGGACGTCCATCCGGTCGATGGAATTGGCCCCGAGTTCCCGCATGGTGAGGTCGGCCGTGATGTGCACACCGAGGAGATCGGGCAGCACATCGACCAGGTTCCGGGTCAGAGCGGCGAAAATCTCGGATTCAGTCACGCGAATCTCCTAGGACGACCTGGCCCCGCCGATCACAGGGCCGAGCTCGGGGCAGGGGTCAGCAGGGGTCAGCAGGGGTCAGAGGGTGTAGTCGAAGGTGTACGAGTGCTTTCCGTCGGCGTTCTCGATCGTCATCTCACCGGCCAGGCCCTGCAGTTCCCCGGTACCGGAGTCCGGCACGACCGTCACGCTCAGGCCGAGCTTCCCGGCCGACATCGACCCGTTGTGCTGCAGGACGAACGTGCCGGATTTGCCGTGCAGCGTGGCCTTGACCCGCTCCATCCCCACATAACCGGCCGATGTCCGCACCTGCCCCACCGTCCGCAGCACCTGCACGGAGGCGGTGCCGTCGAGGTCCCCGCGGAAGACCTTGCTCACGGTCGCGCTGAACCTCTTCACCCCCTGCTCCTCGTCGTGCACGTGCTCGTCCCATTCAGTCTCGAAGGTGCCGACTGCCCGAGCCATGAACATCTCCCGTATCCGAACCATCACGAACCAGCACCGGGAAACCCCGGCCGCTCCGAGTATCACGAGATCCGCGGCCCGGTCACAGCCAAAAGTGAGCACCGCAGCGAACTCTCTCCCCCCCGCCGTCCCAATCCCTTCCCAGCCGCATTAACCGCTGGTAACTTACCCGCGAGTCACATAGGTGCACGCCTCGTGAACAGGTGGAGTCATGCGTGGAGTCATCCCCAGAAGAACCGGCCGCCTGTCGGCCGCAGCCCTCGCCGCGTCACTGATCCTCACGGCCGCACCCGCTGCTGCCGCCGCCCCGACCGAAGCACCCGCGAAAGCCCCGGACGTCATCGCCGCGGCGAGCCTGACGGCCGATTCGGCGAGCGACCCGTTCTACCGCTACGACGGCAGCAAGCCGCTGGCCTCCTACGCCCCCGGCGACGTCCTCAGGACGCGCACGCTGCAGTACCACTTCGCCGGCATCCCCACACCGGTGCGGGCCGTCCAGATCCTGTACCGCAGCACCGACGCCCAGGGCCGCCCGTCCGCCAACGTGACCTCGGTCGTACGCAGCCTGTACGGCAACAACGACCGGGCCCTGTCGTACCAGTCCTTCTACGACTCGCTCGACCCCGAGCACGGACCGTCCCGGGTGATCGCCGGCGACGTCAGCCTCGGCGGCCTCATCGCGGAGGCCGAGTCACTGCTCCTGACGAGCGCCCTGAAGCAGGGCTACACCGTCATCATCCCGGACACCGAGGGCCAGCAGGCGAGTTTCGCCGCCGGACCGGAGTACGGGACCAACACCCTCGACTCGCTGCGCGCCACCCTGCGCACCCCGGAGACCGGCCTGGACGACGGCACCCGGTTCGGCCTGGCCGGCTACTCCGGTGGCGCCATCGCCACCAACTGGGCGGCCGCTCTCGCCCCGGCCTACGCCCCCGAGATCAACGAGAAGCTGGTCGGATTCGCCGAGGGCGGGCTGCTCGTGGCCCCGGCGCACAACCTCAAGTACGTCTCCGGCAGCAAGGTATGGGCCGGCATCATGCCGATGGCGGTCATCGGCGTCGCCCGCTCCTACGACCTCGACCTCCGCCCGTACCTCAGCGACTACGGGAACGAGCTGTTCGACAAGCTCCAGAAGGCCTCCATCATCAACGTCCTGGCCCAGTACCCCGGCCTGACGTGGAAGAAGATGGTGAAGCCCGAGTACACGGACCCCAACTCGATTCCCCCCTTCGTCGAGGCCGTGAACAAGCTCAACCTCGGCTCCGCGGCGACGCCCACGATCCCCGGCTACATCGCACAGGGCAACGGCGGCATCTTCGAGGGCACCTTCAACAGCCCGCCCGGCATCGGTACCGGCGACGGCGTCATGGTCGCCGGCGACGTCCGCGCCCTGGCCCGCCAGTACTGTGCCACCGGCAGCCCCGCCATCGACTACGACCAGCACAACCTCCTCAGCCACCTGGGCACGGCAGCGGCCTGGATCCCCAAGGCCCTGGCCTGGCTCGACGCCCGCTTCGACGGCGACCGGGCCCGGTCCGACTGCGGCCGCATCCCCGCGGGCAACTCCCTGGAGCCGGAACAGCCCGCATAGCCCGGAACCCACCGCCACCCCCACCCCTGGCCAGCCGGACTCGTCGCGCAGGCGGTCCGGTTCCAGGACGGTGATCCTGCCCCGGGCCAGGCGTACGAGGCCGCGGTCCGCGTTTGCGTGCGGGACCTTGGTGACGGTCTCCCCGGAGGTTCCGGTTTCCGTGGAGGTTCCGGATTCCCTGGAGGTTCCGGTTTCCCTGGCTCCGGAACAAAACGCACTCCGGAACGGTTCGGATGCCGGATCGGCCCGGTGATCCGGCATCCGAAGCTCAGCGCCGAACGGCGGTCGCCCGTACCCGCCGAAGAGGAAGCGGCAGTCGCCTGCCGGAGCGGGCCCAGGCCGTGAGGGTCCGCTCGGCGGCGGTCGCGCGTTCGGGGGTCAGACCGGGGAGGTAGAGGCCTTCGGCAAGGCGGGCCGCGTCCTCGGGGGTGCTCAGATGGAGGGTGAAGACCCTGCGTTCGTCGACTTCGACCTCGAATCCCGAGCGCCGCAGCAGCGCGGCGAGCCCGTCGCGTGCCTGCGGGTTGGGCCACGGCTGGCGTGCCGCGCCGAGCGCGCGCATCACCCTGGCCCAGGCGAGCAGGCCCATCGGGCTGGGTCCGAGGCGGGCCGGTACGAGGGCGAGGAGCGTTCCGCCGGGGCGCAGGACCCGCCGGATCTCGGCGAGGACGCGCGGCAGGGGCGTGAGCACCGGCAGGCACATCGACGCGGCGACCGCCGCGATGCTGCCCGATGCCACGGGCAGGGCCTCGGCGCTCGCCCGTACGAGCGGTCCGCGCCCGGCCCGCGCGGCGGCGGCCAGCTCCCCCGTGCTGGAGTCGACGCCCAGCCAATCGGCATCGGGCAGCAGCTCGCGCAGCGGCGCCGAGCCGCAGGCGAGATCGAGGACCGGCCCGGCGGGCGCGGGGGTCCGCAGCTCGGCCAGCCAGGCGTACGGCGAGCTCTCGGCGCGCCGGAAGAGCTGTTCGGTGATGCCGGCGTGGACATCGTGGTACGCGGCGAGATAACGGCGCCAGTCGTCCTCGCTCAACTCGTCCACGGCTGGGGCTCCTCGGATCGGGTCGGGTTGGGTCGGGTTGGGTCGGGCGCGGTCCCCGTCACTCGGCAGCGGGCGGGCGGCTGACCCGCACCGTCGCGGTCGTGGCGGGCCGGTGGGGCGCCGAGGGCGCCGCATTGGCGCGTCTTGTTGCTGCTCACTGTGAATTGTCCGGTATAGCGGGTACGGCTGAGCATGTCTGCCGTAGGCCGAATGCCGAGGAAAGGCGGGAGCCGCGGCACGGGTGCCCCTGCCGGGGCGACGAGGAGAGGCGGGTGAGACGGTCCCATGGACATGGCCGAGCCGCGGCACGGCAGCGGGACGTACGACCTGGTGGTGATCGGCGGCGGCAGCGCCGGACTGACCGCCGCCCGCACCGCGGGACGGCTCGGGGCCCGCACCCTGCTCGTCGAGCGGGACCGGCTCGGCGGCGACTGCCTCTGGACGGGCTGTGTGCCCAGCAAGGCGCTGCTGCACGTGGCCGCCGAGGTGCGGGCCGCGCGCGGCGTGGGGCGCTACGGGCTCGCCGCGGTCTCCGGACCCGTCGATCTCGCGGCGGTGCTGGGTGAGGTCCGGCGGGCGATCGCGGCCGTCGAACCGCATGACTCGGCCGAGGCGCTCGCTCAGTTCGGGGTGGAGGTGGCGTTCGGCCCGGCCGTCTTCACCGGGCCGCGTGGGCTGCGGGCCGGTGAGCGCGAGGTCTCCTTCCGGTACGCGCTGATCGCGACCGGTTCCGCGCCCGCCCTGCCACCCGTGCCGGGCCTGGCCGAGGCGGAGCCCCTGACCAGCGACAGCGTGTGGGAGCTTGAGGAACTGCCCGGACGGCTTGTGGTGCTCGGCGGCGGCTCGATCGGCTGCGAGCTGGGTCAGGCCTTCGCCCGGCTCGGCTCGCGGGTCACGCTCGTCGAGGTGCGGGAACGACTGCTCGCCGGCGAGGAGCCGCACGCCTCTCGGACCGTCCGGGAACGGCTGGAGGCGGAGGGTGTCACGGTGCTGACCGGGTATCGGGTCGAGCAGGTCACCGGCGGGGTGATGTACGGGGGACGTGGTGGTGTGAGCGGTTCGGACCGCCCGGGCGACGTGCGCGGTTCTGGTGACCCGGGCGACGTGCGCAGTTCGGGTGACCCGGGCGACGTGCACGGTTCGAGCGCGCCTGGTGACTCGTACAGCCCCGGCACCCCCGTCCCGTACGACCGTCTGCTCGTCGCCACCGGGCGCCTCGCCGGCACCGGCGGCCTCGCCCTGGAGGCCGCCGGTGTGCGGTTGGACGGAAGTGGGCTGCTGCGGCTCGACGCGCGGCTGCGGACCACCAACCCGCGCGTGTACGCGGCGGGCGACGTCACCGGCAGATCGGCCTCCACGCACCTTGCCGCCACCCAGGGCGCCTCCGCCGTGACCGACGCGCTGCTCGGGGTGCGGCGCCGCATCGACCACGGCGCGGTGCCCCAGGTGACGTACACCGATCCCGAGGTGGCCCGGGTCGGACTCACCGCCGCCGAAGGGGCGCGCACGCTCGTCCTGGAGCACGACCGCGTCGACCGTGCGGTGGCCGAGGGCCGCACGGACGGCTGCACTGTGCTGGTCCTCGATGCCCGCGGGCGGATCGCCGGCGCCACGGTCGTCGCGCCGCGCGCCGGGGAGATCATCGCGCATCTGGCCACGGCGGTCCGCCTGGGCTTGACCCCGGCGCGGTTCGCCAGGACCGTCCACCCCTATCCGACGTACGCGGACGGCCCTTGGCACGCGGCGCTCACCGAGGTGTACGCGCGGCTGGCTCGGGGCCGCCGGGTCACCGGGGCGCTGCTCGGCCTGCGCAGGGCGGTGCGGCGATGAGCGCCCACGAGGGGGCGGAGGACACGAAGGAGGAGGCGAAGCGTGCGCGGGAGCCGAGGAGCGCGAGGGGATTCCTGGCGGTCCTGCGCGCCCTCGAACGCGCCACTCGGCCCTACGACGAGGAGTTCACCGCGGCGATGGAGCGGCGCTGGGCGGAGCTCCCCGAGGCCGCGCGGACGCCCGGCCAGATCATCGGGCGGCACGGCGTGGGCTGCGAGGGCACGCACGGTGTCTTCCCGAAGTGCGATCTGAAGTGCACCCCCTGCTACCACTCCCGCGATGCCAACCGGGTACGTGTCGACGGCGCCCACACCCGCGAGCAGGTCGCGGCCCAGATGGGCCTGTTGCGCAGGCTGCGCGGCCCGCGTGCCCACACGCAGCTGATCGGCGGCGAGGTCAGCCTGCTGCCGCCCGACGACCACGCCGCCGCGCTGGCCGTCATGCCGGAACACGGCCGCGAGCCGATGAGCTTCACCCACGGCGACTTCGACTACGGCTATCTGGAGCGGCTGGCCCTGGGCCCGGACGGGCGGCGGCGCTTCGACCGGCTCTCGTTCGCGGCGCACTTCGACCGGTTCATGTACGGCAGGCGCGGCATCGAACGGCCGGACGGCGAGCGGGAGCTGGATCCGTACCGGCGCGGCTTCGCCGGAATGTTCCGGCGGCTGAAGCGCGAGCACGGGGTGCGCTTCTTCCTCGCGCACAACATGACGGTCACGCCCGGCAACCTCGACGAGATCGCCGAGGTCATCCGCGCCAACCACGCGGCCGGATACGGCATGTTCTCCTTCCAGCCCGCCGCCTTCCTCGGCGACGAGCGGCGCTGGAAGGAGCGGTACCGCGAGGCCACCCCGGACGCGGTCTGGGCGGAGATCGAGCGCGGCGCGGGCACCCGCCTCGATCACGACGTCTTTCACAACGGCGATGTGCGCTGCAACCGCACCGCGTACGGCTTCTATGTGGGCGAGCACTGGTTCCCCTTCCTCGACGGCTCCGATCCGCGCGATCTCGCCGTACGCGAGGCCTTCTTCCGCCATCTGGGGCGGGTGAACTTCACCGGGACCCCGCCGGCGCTGCTCGCCGCCAAGCTGGCCCGTATCGCTGTCCGGCACCCGTCCGCCCTGGTCACCGCGGCGGGCTGGCTGACCCGTGCCGTACGCCGGGCCGGGATCGGCAGAATGCTGCGGCACCGGGGCCGGGTGCGGCCGGTGACGTTCGTGATGCATCTGTTCATGGACGCCGAAGAGGTCGCGCCCGCCTGGGAGTTGATGCGGCGCGGCGAGACAAGCGGGGATCCCGGGCTGCGCACGACCCAGGAGCGCCTCGCGGCCTGCTCGTACGCCATGGCGCACCCCGAGAACGGCACCCTCGTACCGGCCTGCGTCCAGCATGCGGTGCTCGACCCGGCCGAGAACGCGGCGCTGCGCAGGCTGCTCCCGATCGTGGAGGTCCGTGCCTCGCCGAGGACCGGGCCGGAGGGCGGCCCGCGGACCGACCCACAGCCCGGCACCTCCATGGCCGCCCTGTCGGATGACAACCCGAAGATCTCGATCGTCATGCCCGTCCTCGACGAGGAGGCCACCGTCCGGACGGCGCTGCGCCGGCTGCGCCGGGACTTCCCCGGCTGCGAGATCGTGGTCGTCGACGGCGGATCGACCGATGCCACCGTCGAACTCGCCGCCCCGCACGCCAAGGTCGTACGCGGTGAACGCGGCCGCGCCCGGCAGATGAACGAGGGAGCGCGCCACTGCTGCGGCGAGGTGCTGTGGTTTGTGCATGCCGACACCCGGATCGATCCGGCCGCCCTCGGCCAGATCCACGCGGCCCTCCGCGATCCGGACGTGGTCGGCGGCGGGCTCACCCTGCGCTTCGACCGCCGCGGCCCGGGCCTCGGCTGCCTGGCCCGGACGTCCAACGCCCGCGCCCGCCGCCTGCACCATGTCTTCGGCGACCAGGCGATGTTCGTCCGGCGCACCGCCTTCGACACGCTCGGCGGCTTCCCGGATCTGGCCATCATGGAGGACCTGGAGATGTCACGGCGCCTGGCCCGGCTCGGCGAGCTGCGGGTGCTGTCCGCGACGTCCACGGCCTCCGCGCGGCGGCTTGTCGCGCACGGGGTCTGGCGCATGATCGTGTTCATGCAGTACCTGAAGCTGCTGTATTTCGCCGGGGTCGATCCGGAGACCATTCGGCGGCGGTATGCCGCGGGTCCCCGCCTGTTGCCGCGTCTGCGGCGCAACCGCCCTTCCTGAACGACTCGTTCCGGACCTCGGCTCGATTCCGACCGGCCCATTTCCGACCGGCCCATTTCCGACCGGCCCATGTCCCGTACGACTTTGGAGTGCCAGCTCATGCGGATCGCAGTATGCGGAGGGCCCTACGGCAACCCGTACGCCCTCGCCGCCTTCGCCGAGGACGCCCGCGCCCGCGGCGCCGAGAAGCTCTACTGCCTGGGTGACCTGGGCGGCTTCGGTGCCGACGTGGACGCGCTGTGGCCGATCCTGACCGACCATGGCATCACCTGCGTCGCCGGCAACTACGACGTGGCGATCGCCCGCGGCGACACCGACTGCGGCTGCGGCTACCGCGATCCGAGGGACAACGAGTACGCCCAGACCGTCTACGACCACACCCTGGCCACCACCGGCCGGGACTTCGCGGCATGGATGGGCGATCTGCCCACCGAGCGCCGCGGGACGATCGCCGGCACCGAGGTGCACATGGTGCACGGTTCGACGCTCGCGCTGAACGACTTCTGGTGGGAGTCACTGCCGTACGCACAGCACCAGGCACGGGTGGCGGCCTCCGGCGCCGACGTCATCCTGTGCACCCACAGCGGGCTGCCCTGGCAGATGGACGTGGACGGCAGCCTCGTCGTCAACGTCGGTGTGCTCGGCAAGCCGGCCAACGACGGGCGCAGGGAGGTCTGGTACGCCATCCTGGACCTCGACGACGGCCGGGCGAGCGCCGAACTCGTACCGCTCGGCTACGACTGGCAGGCGCAGGCCGCCTCCATGCGTGCCGCGGGACTGCCCGAGGTCTTCGTCGAGACGATCGAGACCGGCTGGTGGACCACCTGCCTGGAGATCCTGCCGCCGGCCGAACGCTCCCGAGGGCGCTTCCACCTCTACCGGTCCACGCTTCCGACCACGTTCACGCCCGTCGGCACGGAGCCCGGTGTGGAGGGTGTGGCGGGCGACCGGCCGGTGGTGCCGCTGTTCGGCAGCCCGTACTTCCCGTCCAGGCTCTGGCTCTACACCAACTTCCACTGCAACCTTGCCTGCGATTACTGCGCCGTCGCCTCCTCCCCCAGAGCCACCCCGCGCACCCTCCCCGCCGACACCTTCCGCACCCTGGTCGACGAGGCCGTCGCCGCGGGCTTCACCGAGCTGTACGTCACCGGCGGCGAGCCCTTCCTCCACCCCGAGATCACCGCCCTCCTCGACCACGCCTCCGCCCGGCTGCCCACCGTCGTGATGACCAACGCCATGCTGCTGCGCGGGCGCCGCGCCGCCGGCCTCGCACACCTCGTCGGACGCAAGCTCACCGTCCAGACCTCCCTCGACGGCGCCACCGCCGCCACCCACGATCTGCACCGCGGCGCCGGTTCCTTCGAGCGCACCCTGGACGGCATCCGCCTGCTGACCGGCCTCGGCCTGCCCCCGCGCGTGGCACTCACCGAGACCCCGGAGAATACCTGCGAGATTCCCGCGACCGCGGCACTCCTGCGCGAACTCGGCCTGCCCGAAAACAATTTCGCCGTACGGCCGCTGCTCCGGCGCGGCTTCGCCGAGACCGGGACCGAGATCGGCGAGGACTCCTCCGTCCCCGAACTCACCGTCAGCGCCGACGGCCTGCACTGGCACCCCGCCGGTGCCGACCGCACGACCAGCCCCGATCTGCACCTCGCCGCCGCGGGCACGCCCCTGGAAGCGGGCAAGCGGCTCGTCACGGAGCGGTTCTTCACGGCCCGCCTCGCCGACGGCAGCCTGCCGCGCCCCGTCCGGTGCGCGGTCTGACCGCCCCCACGCCCGTACGCGGGTCCGCCCGGCCGCCACACCTCCGTACAGCAGCAGCCGACCGAGCCCCCACCCCGCACCCCGGCACCCGACGTCCCGCACCCCGCACCCCGCACCCACACAAGGGAGTTCACGATGCACCAGCCGGCACACGTCGCGATCCTCGGCGCGGGCCCGGTCGGCCTGGACGCGGCGCTCGCCTGCGCCGAACGAGGGCGGCCGTTCACCGTGTACGAAGCGGGGAACTCCGCCGCCGCTCACGTACGGGCGTGGGGGCACGTGCGGCTGTTCACGCCCTGGGACCTCGACGTCTCCCCTCGGATGCGCAGGCATCTGCCCGACGCACCCGACGGCACCGAGTGCCCCACCGGAGCCGAACTCGCCCACCGCCTCCTGCAGCCGCTGGCCGAACTCCCCGCCCTGGCCGGGAGGGTCCGCTACGGAACCCGGGTCGCCGCCGTCGCCCGCGCGGGCCTGCTCAAGCACGAGCACATCGGCACCGACGCCCGGGCCCGCGCCCCCTTCACCCTGCTCCTCGACACAGCGGACGGCGAGGAGAGCGCGGAGGCGGACCTGGTCCTGGACTGCACGGGCACCTACGCCCACCCCAACACCCTCGGCGACGGCGGCATCCCCGCGCCCGGCGAACGCGCCCTCGGCCACCGCATCACGCGCACCTTGCCGCCCCTCGACGACCCGGCACGCTGGGCGGGCACCGTGCTGCTGGTCGGCGCGGGCAAGTCCGCCCAGACGGCGGCCCGCGGTCTCGCCGCCCTGCCCGGCACCCGGCTGGAGTGGGTTGTACGCGCCCCGGAACCCGACTGGGGTGCCGTCCCCGACGACACCCTCCCCGGCCGCAGGCAACTGGCCGAGGACTCCGAGTCCCTGCGCCGCCTCGGCTCCGAAGGGCGGGTCACGGTCCGCACGGGGACCCGCGTGCGGTCCCTCCGCCCGGAAGGCGAGCGGATCGCAGTCCGCCTCGGCACACCCGACGGACCCCACGAGATCCGTTGCGACCACATCATCGCCCTGACCGGCTACACCGGCGACCACACGCTGTACCGCCAGCTCCAGGTCCACGAGTGCTACGCGACCGGGGCGCCGATGAACCTCTCGGCGGCGCTGCTCGCCTCCTCGGGCGGCGACTGCCTCGCCCAGCCGGCCACCGGCATCGAGCTGCTCCGCACCCCGGAACCGAACTTCTACATCCTCGGCAGCAAGTCCTACGGCCGCCTCAACACCTTCCTGCTGCGCACCGGCTTCCAGCAGGTGGACGAGGTGGCGGCGGCCGTGTGCTGACAGGCCGGTGGCGAGGGGCCGCGGTCGCGGTCACCGTTGCGGTCGCGGTTGCGGCCAGGTCACCGTTGCGGTCGCGGCCAGGTCGCGGCCACGGTCACAACGGCAGCTCGTACCCGCCGACCCAGGTCTGCATCTCGTAGATCAGCAGGCTCCACAGCCCGGAGACCTGGGCGAGCCCGACGGCGACGAGCAGGGCGCCGCCGAGCCGCAGCACCGTGCGCGTGTGGCGGCGGGCGAAGGCGAAGGCCTTGAGGGACTTGCCGAGGGCGAAGGTGAAGAGCAGGAAGGGTGCGCCGACGCCGACGGCGTACAGGAAGGCGAGGAAGGCGCCGCGGCCCGCCGAGCCGGTGGTCATCGACAGCGAGAGCACGGCGGCCAGCGTGGGTCCGATGCAGGGCGTCCAGCCGACGCCGAACATCACACCGAGCACCGGCGCACCGGCCAGACCGGCGCGCGGCGTGAAGCGCGGCTTGAAGGTGCGCGAGAGCAGCGGAACCCGTTCCAGGACGCCCATGAACATCAGCCCGAGCACGATGGTGAGCACCCCGAGCACCCGGATGACCGTCTCCTGGTGAGCAAGGAGCACGGTGCTGAGCGAGCCGAAGAGCGCGCCGTAGGCGGTGAAGACGGCGGCGAAGCCGAGGATGAACAGCGCGGTGCCGAGCAGGGCCCGCGAGCGGCCCTTGTCGCCGGGCGTGTTCTGCGCCTCGTGGGCGTCGGCGGCGGTCATGCCCGTCGTGTACGAGAGGTAGCCCGGGACCAGGGGCAGACAGCAGGGCGAGGCGACGGTGATCACCCCTGCGGCCACGGCGATCGGGGCGGCCAGGAGCAGCGAGCCGGAACCGACCACCTGGCTGATGTCGACGGACACGGGCGAGGGCCTTTCGGGCGTACGGTCCCGGGGACGGCGGCACCGTGCGGACGCAACGCGCTCCACCGACCCGGGGTGGGTCGACAGGCACTCTAACTCCTATGCAACTTAGGCCCTAAGGTGGATAGGAGTTACGGCGTGACACCGCCGATCGGCGTGAGAAAGACCCTGGGACCGGCGCACGGTCAGGGCTGCCGACTGGTGGGTCCCGCGGTCACGGCCAAGCGGTGACGGGCGCGTCCGGCAGCGGGCAGGTGGTCATACCGGCCGCCGCGACCGCGGGCTGGGCCACCAGCACGAACGGCAGCGCGAGCAGCGCCCCCGACGCCAGCACCCCACCCCAGGCGACCGCGCGCCGCAGCGGCCGCTGCGGGGCGAGCAGCCGGCGCACGCGGACCGCGACCTGCCCGCCGGACGCCGCCAGCGAGGCCGTGGGGGTGCCCGCCCCGGCGAGCTCCACCAGCGCCCCGGCCAGGGTCAGGGTGTCCGTGCGGGCCGTGGCCGCGTCGTCGGCGGCGAGTTCCACGAGACGCCGGGTCTCCTCCGCGGCCCTGCGGAACAGGGGCAGCCCGGGGAAGGCCGCCTCCAGCGCCTCCGCGTGGGCCAGGACCAGGTGGTGGCGCTGGCGGATGTGGGCGCGTTCGTGCGCGATCACCGCCTGCAGTTCGCGCGGCCGCAACGCGGCAAGCGCCGCCGAGGTGAGCACGATCCGGTGACCGTGACCGGGCAGGCAGTACGCGGCGGGCCGGTCGTCGTCGAGGACGGTGACCCCGAGATCGGGCCGGTCGCGGCCCACCATCCCCAGCATCGCGGCATGCCGCCCGCGCTCCCGGCGGGCCCGCCACAGCGCGCCCGCGAGACACCAGCCGGCCCGGCCCACGACCGCCGTCGCGAGCGCCGCGCCGAAGGCCGCGGCGGCCGCGCCGCCCGGGACCGCGTACTGGTACTGCAGCGCCGTGACGCACGCGTGCAGCATCTCGGCGAGGTTGCCGCTCACCGGCACGGTCGGCACCGCGAGGGCGAGCCCGGCCAGTACGACGGACACGACGACCGTGGCGGACAGCGCCTGCCAGGCCCAGATACCCAGCCGCGGCGCCCGCGCCGTCCAGCCCGCCCGCGCCAGCAGCACCGGTCCGAGCACCCCGAGCACCGCCGCGTAGCCGAGCAGCAGCACCGCTGCCCTCACGGCCGCTCGCCCTCCGCGCGACGCGCGGCAAGCGCGGCCCGCAGTTCGGCGACTTCCCCGTCGTCGAGCTCGTCGAAGAGGCGTACGAGGGTGGCGGTGCGGTCCGCGCCGGTCGCCCAGACCTGGTCGATCAGCGAGGCCGCGTACTCCTCCCGGCTCTTGGTGGCCCGGTAGCGGAAGGCCCGCCCGTCCTTGGCACGGGAGAGCCAGCCCTTGCGGCGCAGGATGTCCATCACCGTCTGCACGGTGTTGTACGCGAGGTCCTGCGACCGCTCCCGGTTCAGCTCCTCGAGCACTTCGCGTACCGTCCGGGGCTCACCCGCGGCCCACACCACGTCCATGATCGCCTGCTCGAGCTCACCGAAGCCCCTCATCCGGGCCGCCTCCTCCTACGAAAACCCAAGCGGCATCGTACGTGCAGCCCGGCCACCCGGGGCGAACCCGCAATCCGCCGCTCCCACTCCGAGCCTCCGGCCCGCTTGCGCGGCACGCCGGGCGCTGCGCCAAACCACCCCCGAGCGTCTGTTTTTGACGGCCCGTTTGGAGTACAGCGCCGGTGATCCATAGGATCCGCCGATGATCACAAGAAAACGGCTCGCGGTAGGCGCCGGTGCGCTGCTCGCCGCGTTGACAGCCGGGCTCGCCCTCCCGGCCGGGGCGGTGGCCGGTGAACCCACCGGCGAGGACACCCCGAAGGTGAATCTCCTGCTCGACGTCAGCGGCTCGATGCGGGAGCGGGACATCGACGGCGGCTCCCGGATGGCCGCGGCGAAGCAGGCGTTCAACGAAGTGCTCGACGCGACACCCGAGGGGGTGGAACTGGGCATCCGCACCCTCGGCGCCGACTACCCGGGCGACGACCGCAAACAGGGCTGCAAGGACACCGCCCAGCTCTACCCGGTCGGCCCGCTGGACCGCACCGAGGCCAAGACGGCGGTGGCAACCCTGGTGCCCACCGGCTGGACGCCCATCGGCCCGGCCCTCCTGAAGGCGGCCGACGACCTCGACGGCGGCACCGGTTCCAAGCGGATCGTGCTGATCAGCGACGGCGAGGACACCTGCGCCCCGCTCGACCCGTGCGAGGTCGCCCGCGAGATCGCCGCCAAGGGCATCGGCCTGACCATCGACACCCTCGGCCTGGTGCCCAACGCGAAGATGCGGCAGCAGCTCAGCTGTATCGCCGAGGCGACCGGCGGCACATACGCCTCCGTCGAGCACGCCGACGAACTGACCGACCGCGTCAACCAGTTGGTCGACCGGGCCGCCGACCCGGTGGTGACGCCCGTGGCCACCGATGGCGCGGGCAGCTGCGCGAAGGCCCCGACCCTGGAGTCCGGCCTGTACACCGACCGTGCGGAGTTCGGACAGCAGCGCTGGTACCGCGTGGACGTCCTGCCGGGCCAGGAACTGCGGGCCTCGGTGAGCGTCGCCGCCGACCGCTCCGTGGACCCCACCTACGGGGCCCTGCTGCGGGCGGTGACGGTGCACGGCCGGGAGATCGTGCGCGGTGAGGCGGCGGACCACGGCCGTACGGACGTGATCTCCACCGGCCTGCGGTACCCGAAGGCCGAACAGGAGGACGGCGACGGCGACAAGCCGGCCGCCGAGACCGTCTGCCTCCAGGTCACCCACTCCTTCTCGGCGGCCTCGGGCGTGAAGACCACGCCCGGCCTGCCCCTCGAACTGACCGTCGATGTCGTCGACGGCACCGACCGCCCCGCCGACGTGGCCTCCTTCGGCCTCGGGCGCGGCTGGTGGCTGCTCGGCGTACTCGTCCTGGCCGGTTTCCTCACCGGTGTCATCTGGGGCTGGCTCTCGCGCTGGCGGGTCGCGGTCTGGAGGACCAACTGATGCGTATCACTCGCGCGCTGAGCGCCGCCCTGCTGCTGACCCTCGGGCTCGCCGCCGCCCCCGCGGCGGCCGATTCGCCCTCCCCCTCCGCCGGTTCGTCGTCGGAGTCCGATGCGCCGACCTCGGCGGGCACCTCGTTCCGTACGGCCACCGAGATCGAGCAGGGGCAGACCGCCACCGCCAACGCCTCGGCCGGTGACTACCTGTACTGGTCGTTCGCCGCGGACACCGGGCAGCGCCCCACCGTGAAGGCCACGGTGAAACTGCCCGCGACGCACGCCGCCGAGACCTGGCGGATCGACGTGTACGACGGCCTGCGCCGCCGCCAGGCCTGCCAGTACGGCGCCCAGACCCGCACCGCAGCGGCGGGTGCACCTGCCGCGGAGCTGACCTGCGTCCTGCGCACGGTCCGCGGCTGGGCTCAGCCGTGGGCCAACGACCCGCTGCCGGGCACGTACTACGTCCGGCTCACGGCCGTCGGCCTGCCGACGGGCGACCGGGGCCTGCCCGTCGACGCCGAGATCCGGGTCGACTCCAAGGACATCGGCGGCTCGGCGGCGGTGGACGGCTCACTGGCCGAACCCCTGGTGCCGGGCATCGCCGCGGGCGGCGAGGGCGAGGACGGGGACGGCGAGGAGTCCCCCGCGGTGCTCTTCGGCCTCGAACCAGACGACGGCTGGTCATCAGGCTGGTGGTCCGACCGCTGGGTGTGGACCGCGGCGGGCGGCCTGCTCGCCGCACTGGCGGGCGTCGCCGGTTACGCGCTGACGCGCGGCCCGGGGCGCCCGGGACGGGTGCCGCCGCAGGCCTGAACAGGCGCGGCAGCCCCGCCCGAACCCACACGTGGCCCCGCCCACGCCGGAGGGACACCGTCGCCCGGCCGCGACGGCGTCCCTCCGGCGTGGCCAAGCTGGGCGATGGAGACGTCGACGCGCGGCTCCCGGGTGCGGTGGCGGACCGCCACCGCTGCGGCGAGGTCGGTGAAGCCCGCCGCGTAGGAGCGGGCGACGGGATGCCAGCCGTCGTCCGATCCGCCGACCCGCAGCACGAAGGACCCGCCGAGGGCGGCCACATCCTGCAGGGCGGCGGCAACGGACGCGGCCGAGGCACGGGCTTGGTACACGCTTCCAGTCCTCTCTCCGGTCTCCCGTCTCCGGCCTCCCGTCTCCGGTCTCCGGTCTCCGGTCTCCGGTCTCCGGTCCCCGGCTCACGGTCCGTACGGTCAGGGGGCCGGGCGCCGTTGCCGCGGCGGGGTGAAGGCGTACAGGTCGAGAATCTCCGGCCGGGGCGCGACACCCGGTCCACCGGCGCGTGCCCAGGCAACAATGTCCTCGGTCGCTTCGGGGTCGTTGACCAGCCCCAGCCAGACGGGGCGTGCTCCGGCCGCCCGGCCCTCGGCGGAGGGCTGTACGACGATGACGTTGGCCTGGTCGCAGACGTCAAGGCAGTCGGAGACGCGCACCGGCACCGCGGCGCGCAGCCGCGCGGTCTGGGCGGCGTGGTCGACTCCGGTCACCTTGGGGCTGCCGCAGCAGCAGTCGCGGCATATGACGACGCGGCAGGGTACCGGGCCGCTGGGGCACGGCACCGGGCCGTCGGCGGCCCCTCCGGTCCTCGTGTCGTCGGTTGTCCGTCCGGCAGGCGTTGCGGGCATGCGGCGCCGTCCCTCTCTCCGGGGAGATCCGCCCCGGTGTCCGTGGAGGAGGCGACCGCGTGAGTCTCCTGGCTTACGGGTCGATGCCCGTCCCGGCCTTCCCACCCGCTGCCGGGCAGTGGCCTGTCGGGACGCGCTCGCCGATCACAGTGGCGGGACCGCGCCGGAATCCCACCGGCTTCCTCGTTCCGCCGTCGCCCTGTCAGGGGCCATCATCCCATCCCCGAACGGCCCGGCCCGGTACGCCCTTTCGCCGCGCATCCGCGCAGGGGCGCCCCGCAGGTGACATTCCTGCCGGATGAGCCGCGCACGCCCGGTTGGCGGGCCCGGACGGCAGCAGTCGGGCCGGTTCGCTCCGTCGATTCCCCGCCCGGGCGCGGGGCTCAGCCCGCGGCCGGCAGCCCGAACTCGCCGCCCGAGATGGCGGCGAGCTCGCTCGTGAGGTCCTGGAGGGGGCGCTGCAGCTCGTCGAGGGCGGATCGCAAGGCGGGCGCCTGGTCCCAGGCACGTTCATGGTCGACGGGGCCGGTCGACGGTGCGCGTCGCGCTTCCCAGGCGAGAAGGCGCGGGTGCCACTCGCTGAGGAACGGCCTCAGGATCTCGTTCAGCAGCCGGTCGGCGAGCGCCGGCACCGAGCCTGGCGCGGGGAGACGGAGGCCGATGCTGTAGCGCTGCAGGGTGCCGCGGGTGAAGGGGAAGAGGCTGTGCAAGGAGCTCAGCGCCTCGCGCAGACTGCCGCTCCCGACGGGCAGTTGCTGTACGCCGACCCGGCTGACCAGCTCGATCTGCAGGTCGAAGGCGGCCATCCGCTCCGCTTCGCTCACGGTCATGGGCGCGACCTCCCTGCGGGCTCCCGGGACCGGGACAACTCCCGGCACGACCAGGGTAGTGCCGGCGTCACCCAGGCTGGAGAGGACCGCACGCCGTAGCCTCTCCGCGCGGGCCGGGTCCGTCTCGTGATGGCGCCACGCGTGATCGGTGACGCAGTGCAGCCGGTAGCCGTCCGGGGTGGGCCGAAGCAGGCCGCGGGCGCTCAGCTCGGCCAGGCCGGCCGCGGCGCGACGCCGTGCCACGGCCGGCTGCAGCCGGTCGGCGACGATGAACACGGCAGCCACGTCGGCCTCGGTGACCGGCAGCGGGTAGCGCGCACTCGCGCAGCGCAGAACATCGCGGATCTCCGCCGGGGCGGGCGGTGCTTCGCGGACATGGTCGGCGGTGATCGCGCCGCCGGCCAGCTCGTCGAGGAGCGAGCGGCCCGGTTCGTACAGCCTCGCCAGGAGCAGGGAGGGATCCTGCCCGGTGCGAACGGCGCGTCCGAGCAGGTCGAGCGCCCCGGGGTGCCCGTCGACACTCCGGGCCAGTTCGGCATCCCCGACGAGCACGGCCGCGGCTTCGGCCTCCAGAGGTTCGAGGTCGAGGTGCTCGCCGAGTCCTTCGTACGAGCGGCTGCGGGTGATGAGCAGGGTGCGCACGGCCGGATGCGGGGCGATGAGGCCGGCGACGGTGCGGGGCAGGAGTGCGCACGGCACGTCGTCCACGACGTAGAGGCAGGGGCCGAGGCCGCCGTCCGGCGGACGCGGCGCGTCGGCCCCGGCCCAGTACACACCGCCCGGGAACGCGGCACCGAAGCGCTGCGCGTACTCCTGGGCGAGCCGGGTCTTGCCGATGCCCGGCATGCCGCGCAGCTGAACGGCGAGGGCGGTCGCACGGCCGGTGACCAGGGGTGCGTCCTGGGCATGCAGAGCACTGTGCAGCCGCCAGAGTTCGGGCAGCCGCCCGGCGAACTCCCCCGCAGGCAGCGGCATGGCGCCATGGACCCGGGGTGGCGCATCTTCCAGGGGCATCGGATCGGGCACGTGCCGCAGATGCGCGATGACCTCGGAGGCGAGCTCTTCCGGGCGGCCATGGCGGGTGTCGCGGAGTTCGACCGGGTGGATGTGGCCGGTGGCCGCCTCGGGGTTCACCACCAGGACGCGCCGGCGCGGGTCGCCCTCGCCGAGGCCGGCGAGGAAGGCGGCAGTCAACTCCCACTGGCAGGCGGGACGTTGCGGATAGCTGGTGGAGTAGTACGCGAGCAGGACACGTGAGGCGGCGAGTGCACGCCGGATCGTGTCACTGATGCCGGCGAAACCCGCGACAGCGGACTCGTCGGTGAACACCTTGAGGCCCGCGTCGGTGAGCGCCTCGTGCAGCGATCGCACCCGCTCGGCGTCTCTGCGGCTGTAACTGAGGAAGACGTCCCACACGGTGCCCTACCCTACTGTGGGGATCCGGGGAGGCGATCATGGCGCAGTCCGGCGAGGCGCCGCGGCGCGGGCGCGGCGCGCCGTCGCAGGTGACGGCGAAGCTGACGATTCCGTTCGTCGGCGAGGTGACAGGCCTGTGGGAACCGGCGGACGCCGAGCGAACCGCCGCCTGGCAGCTGTACTTCCAACTGGCCACCCGGGTGACCGTGGTCCCGCTGGAGAGAGACGAGGGACTGCTGCGCGAGGCCCTGACCTCGCTCCACTCCCTCTACGACATCACCCGGGGCATCCTGCACGAGCACGGTCCTGCGGTGGCGCCGCCGGTCGGGCCCGGCCGACTCACCTTCGGTGTCCTGGCGATGGTCACCCTGAACAAGGTGCTGCGCCCGCTGCTGACGGTGTGGCACCCCAAACTGACGGCGTACGAGGCGGTGCGCCCGGCAGATCAGGATCCCGTCTCCTACGAGCGGGCGTGGCCGGAAGCCGACGAGCTGCGCCGCCAGTTGAGCGCGACGCGCGAGGCGCTGCACTCGCTGGCGCGCACCCTGCAACAAGTCGCCGGGGTAGGTGACCTGATCGACCTTCCGGTGCCTCGTCCGCCGCAACTTCCGCCGCCGCTCCCGCCGCAACCTCCGCCGCACCTACCGCCGCACCTTCCGCCCCAGCTGCGGCCGGACTCTGACAATGAGCGCTCTGACGGCACCCCCCCCCCGCTGAATAGGGGCAGTCTGCTCGTCCTGGCGGCTTGAGCAGCCACCGTCCCTCACAGGCCAGGGGCTCCCCACAGCGGGAACCAGCGGCCCAGGTCCTGTTCGATCCGCAGTTCTCCGTCGACCGCGGCCTTGACCTGGAGTTCCAGCGGGTTGTCACGCTTACGGCCGGGCTGCGGCGCGAAGGGGTAGAAGGTGCCGCGCTTGTAGAGGTACACCAGCGCGAGCCGGCGCTGCTCGGCGTCCCGGAAGGCGACAAGGGAGCAGAGCAGCTGCGGGCCGAAGCCGCTGTCCTGCAGGGCGGCGTTCACCGCGTGCAGATCGCCCACAAGGGCGGGCAGGCCGTCGGTGCCCGGGGCGCGGTGGGAGAGCAGCCAGGAGTAGCCGTAGTCGTCCCGGCTGAACTCCACGGGCAGCCCACGCCGCTCGGAGTCCGCGTCGAGGAGGGCCCTGACCTCCTCCTGCACCTGGGTGAACGCGCCTCCCTCGATGGACGCGAAGCACACCGAGCCCGCCCCGGTCGGGGTGAAGCCGACGGAGGCCTGCAGGGTGATCGCCGCCGACGGCAGACCGAAGAGCTGATTCAGATCGGGCCCGACCGGCTTGGACCGGCCGAACACGGTGTCCCAGAAACCCACGGCCCCAGCCCCTCTCTCCCTCTTCCTCTCTCTCCCTCTTCCTCTCTCTCCCTCTTCCTGTCTCCCTCTCCTCTCCCCCGTCTCCACGGTGCTTCTCAGGACGCCTCGCCGCCCGGTGCGCCCAGTTCGGCGGAGATCTCCGCGAGCGCTTCCAGGCGACGCTCAAGACTGGGGTGGGTGGAGAACAGGCCGGCCAGGGCCGTGCCGGGCTTCAGGGCCGGGGTGAAGAAGAACGCGTTGAAGGCCTGGGCCGTCCGCAGATCCTCCGAGGGGATCCGGGCGATGTCCCCACTGACCTTCGTCAGCGCCGAGGCCAGCGCGGACGGCCTGCCGGTCAGCATCACGGCCGCACGGTCGGCGGCCAGCTCGCGGTAGCGCGACAGCGCCCGGATGAGCAGGAAGCTGATTGCGTACACGAGCGCGGAGACCCCCATGACGACCATCATCACCACCGCCGTGTTCTGGTCACGGCCGCGGCCTCCGAACAGCTGCGAGTAGAAGGCGAAGCGGACGATGAGCCCCGCGATCACACCGAGGAACGAGGCGATGGTGATCACCGCGACATCCCGGTGGGCGACGTGCGACAGCTCGTGGGCGAGGACACCCTCCAGTTCCTCGGTCTCCAGACGGCGCAGCAGCCCGGTGGTCACGCAGACGACGGCGTGGTCCGCGTCGCGGCCGGTCGCGAAGGCGTTCGGCAGGTCCAGGCCGGAGACGGCCACCCGCGGCTTCGGCATGTCGGCGGCGGCGCACAGCCGGTCGATCACACCGTGCAACTGCGGCTGTTCCTCGGGCGTGACGAAGCGGCCACGCATCGCGAACAGGGCGATCCGGTCCGAGTACCAGAACTGCGCGGCCAGCAGCGCACCGGCGACGACGACCACGAGGAGTACGGACTTCAACAGCACGACGAGCGCGGCGACGAACGCCACGTACAGCAGCCCGAGCAGGAACATCGTGACCAGCATGCGGGCGGTCAGCTGCCGGTCGGTTTCGAACCGGCTACGCATCGTCCTCACCCCCTGGTCAGGGCCCTGCGAACGGCAGCTCACGCGGCTGCGGTGACTCCGTATGGCGCCGCTCTCGTCCTTCCATTGTCCGACCTGCCCCCGAATGGCAGCGACCCGAGGCCCGAGGTCTCCCCCCACTCGATGGCTGTCGTTCTCACCTCGGTGGGAGCAAGGGTGCGAGGAAGCGGCTGGGCTCGCCGTGCCAGGTGATGGCGAGCGCGTCACGGGCCCGGGTCGCCGCGACGAAGAGCAGTGAGCGCGCCCGGTGCAGTTCGCGCCGGTGGCGGCTCGGGTCCGTGTGCTGCCATGCGTCGACGGAGGCCCGGGGGACGAGCCCCTCGGCCGCTCCGGCGATGATCAGGCAGCGGTATTCCAGTCCCTTGAAGCGGTACATGGTGCCGATGTGGACGCCCTGGTCTCCGCGCGGTCCGTCCTGGGTGATCTCCGAGGGCGCGATGCCGCTGCGGGCGAGGCGGTCGGCGAGCTGGGTGACCATGTCGTTGGTCGGAACGCAGATCGCCGTGGCCTCCCGGGGCACGTCGTGCCAGGCCAGCAACTGCTCGACGACGAGGTCCATCTCCTCGTCCCAGCTCCGTGCGCCGCGCAGCGACGGCTGCGTGCCGTGGAGGACCGAGCGGTAGCCGGCGAGCGTGTCGGTGTCGCCGTCGAGGTCGTCGTAGTCGGCGTCACCGAGGACCCGGATGGCGTCGCGGAGGATCTCCCGGGTGGTGCGGTAGCTGAGGGTCAGCCGGGAGGACCTGCCGCGGATGTGGACTCCGAGGCTGCCGAGGGTGACCTGGTTGTCGTAGATCCGCTGGTGGGTGTCGCCGACGAGGAAGATGTCGTCGGGCTCGGAGGGCACCATCGCGCGCAGCATCTTCCAGTGGGCGGCGCTGAGGTCCTGCGCTTCGTCGACCACGATGTGCCGGTACCGGTAGCGCAGCCAGGCGCCGGAGCCGGCCTCGACGTGGAGGTTGTGCAGGCCGCCCCGCTCGTCGCGTTCCTCCGCGCGGCGGTCGATTCTGGCCTTGCGGGCCATCTCCAGCCGTGCGGCCCGCTCGGCGACCTGGCGGTGGGTCTCCAGGCCCTTCGTCTCAAGCCGCTGGGTGAAGCGCTCGGCCAGCTGCCAGATGCCGGCGCGTTCGGCGCGGGTGACGCTGCGGCCCCGCCCCGCTCGGCGAGCGGTGAAGTAGTCGCTGCGCGAGGTCACGGCCTGGCCGAGGATGACCTGGTTCCACTCGTCGCTGAGGAACTCGGCGTTCCAGCGCTTCTCCCCGGTCTCCACAAGGAGTTCCCGCCACTCGCGCAGAGCAGTGGTGTCGTCGATCCGCCGCTTCGCGTTGCCCGGGTCGGCTTCGCTGACGATGCGGGTGGCGAGCTGGTCCACATGGGCGATGTCGACGCGGGCCAGGACGTCGGGCCCGCCGAGGGAGAGCAGTCGGGCCCTCAGATCGGCGGCGAGGTTCCGGTTGAACGTGGTGAGGAGTACGGGCTTGGTGTGGCCGGGCGGGAGTTGGCTCACCAGGTGGCAGACGCGGTGGAGAGCCACGATGGTCTTGCCCGTTCCCGGCCCGCCGCCGACCCGGGCGGGGCCCGAGTAGCGCCGGTTGACCAGACGTTCCTGGGTGGGGTGGAGGAAGATCTTCCAGCGGCCGAAGTCGCCCTCCTCCAGGAT
Source organism: Streptomyces lothianensis (assembly GCF_047779955.1). Lineage (NCBI taxonomy): Bacteria > Bacillati > Actinomycetota > Actinomycetes > Kitasatosporales > Streptomycetaceae > Streptomyces > Streptomyces lothianensis. The sequence goes on from NZ_JBLMKT010000027.1 coordinate 244,202, forward strand.
GCTCTGCAGTGACTCGTCGTCGGTGATCACCACGGTCTGGGAGCGGTCGACGGCCGCCTGCCAGTCGTCCGCGTCGGGACCGCGTTCCGGCTCGGCCACCGCGACGGGCGCGGTCACCTGTTCCATGACCTCGTCGTAGGGGACGCCGTCGCGCAGCCGGAGGAGGACCTCCCCGGTGTGGCGGGGCGCGTACTCGGCGAGGCCGAGCAGTTCGTCGTCCGTGGTGAGTTTCCGGACGATCGGGATCAGCGGCTCGGTGACACCGAGGTCGGCGAGCTGCTTGTCGGTGTAGGCGCCGAAGAGCGGCTCTTCCGGCGGCGGCCCCGCCGGTTCCGGAGCGGGGGCCGGCACCGAAGCGGGTGCGGGAGAGGGAGCGGGACCGGTGCGCGGTGTGAGGCCGCGGCGCAGCACGCTCTCCTCGACAACCTGGAGGTCGACGTACTCGATGGCGCCGGTGATGTGGTTGATGCCGTAGTTGAACCGGTCCAGGTTCTTGTGGACGTGGCCGCGGTGCTTGACCGAGACGAGCAGCCAGTCGTCACCGCCGAGGCGGATCATCAGCGCCCGCCATTCCCGGTTGACGCGCGCCGACCAGAGGCGGTCGTGACCTTCCAGCGGCTTCAGGTCGAATCCGCCGGCGTCGGGATTGCGGCGGAAGTCGTGCTGGAACTTGTAGAACGCCCCGAGGACCGCGCGGTCCAGCTTGACGATCTCCTTGTCCGCCTTGTCGAGCAGGCGCAGGGTCACGCCCGTCCGTGGCGTGCTGGTGACCGTCATCGCTCGTTCTCCCCGTGGTCGTTCGTGTGTCCGTCCGCGTGGCCGCGGACCAGCGTGGCGAGTTCGTCGGCGTTCCATTCCGGCGCGGTACGGATCTGCCAGCCCGCCTCGCGGTAGGCCGCGTCCCGTTGTTCGGCGTCGATGTCCCGGTTGCTCCCGGGGTCCGGGCGGTGGGCGAGGACGACGCCCACGCGCCGGTCGGGCCAGGCGAGTTCGGCGGGCCAGGCGGCCGCCCCCAGCTCGTAACCGGCCTCGGGCGCGGGAACACCCAGGTCGGCGAGCGCGCGGGCGAGTGTGTCGAGCCCCGGATCGTCGACGAGGAATTCGACGACCTCGTCCCAGGCGGGATCACGGACTGGCGCGGGGGGGCCGGCGGGCGCAGTGGCCGCGCCGGACACGCCCGGCGCGGCGGACACGCCCGGCGTGCCGGACACGCCCGGCGCAGCGGACACACCTGGCGCGGACGACACACCGGGCGCGGCGGCTGCCGGCTCCTGCCCCTCCGCCGACGGCTCGGGTGCGTCCGGTGCGGTCCCCTGCGCGCGCCGCTGGGAGCTGAGCCATCCGGCTCCCCCGGTGACCGCCAGTTCGTCCGGGTCGAATCCCGGCAGCATGCCGGTGGTGAGCTGAACCCCGTCGCCCTCCCCCGCGTCGAGGAACTGGAGCAGGTTGCTCCAGTAGAGCCACGCCTGCCAGCGCCTGCGATGGGCTGACTCGTCGGCCGCCACCGTGTCGGGGCTGTCGTCGAGGACGGTCAGAGCGGTCCAGGCCGCCCCGCTCTGCCCCTTGCGCAGGTCGAGCGCGATGGTGAGCGGGCAGCCGGAGGCGTCCCGGGTCGCCATGACCTGGACGGCGCCCTGTCCCTTGGCCAGGCGTCGACCGTGCAGCGCCTCACTGATCCGGCGCCCGGTCTCCGCGCCGTCGGCCAGGGCCCTGCTGGTCGCCGACACCGCGGCGAAGCCCGCGAGGGCGCTCTGCGCGCGGCGGCGCCAGGCGTCCGGTTGCGGGTCGGTGAGGTATCCGATCAGTGTGTCGACGGGATTGGCCCATACGAGTCGGGTGAGGTCGCGGGTGTCACCGGCGTGCATGCGCCGGTGGACGTCCATGGCGGTCTTCTGCGCGGTGTTCGGGTACGGCTTCCACACGGGGTCGGGCTGCGGCCCGGAGCGCCCCGTCCAGGTCTGTACGTCGTCCCAGGTGAGCTGGAAGACCTGCCAGCCCTCGGCGCGCAGCCGGGTGCGCTTGGTCGCGTCGGCCTCGGCGGTGAGGTGACCGGGGCTCGCGTGGTAGCGGTAGCCGTCGAGGTAGACGGCCACCCTGCGGTCGTCGTCGGTGCTGCGGAAGACCACGTCGGGCCGGGTGAAGCCGAGCGGAGTCTGGGTCTCCATCTGCCAGCCGCGTACGGTCCCGTCGGATGCGGTGAAGCGCAGGGTGGTGTCCCTGGTGCCGTCGGCGGTGAGCGCGGTACGGACGCTGACGTCGTCCACACGGTCGGCCCATTCGAGCAGCCCGCGCCGGAAGAGTGCCTCCAGTTCGCTCTCCACCTGGTGTACGAGGGTGATGTCCCGGGTGGTGGCCACCGGTTCGACGCTCCAGCGGTCCGACGTACGGCCGAACAGCTCGCCGAGCATGTCGAGGGCGTGCTCGCGGCTGACGAGCTCGTACTCGCCGTCGGTGACGTGCCTGAGCAGGCAACGGTGGCAGGCGGGGCGGCCCTGGCCCACGCACACGCAGGTCTCGATCACCTGCCGTGCGTCGTCGAGGACGCCCCGCAGGCCGTCGCGGCCGGCCAGTCGGTGCAGGTATCCGGTGCCGCCCGGCAGCGTGTCGTACAGGACGAGGAAGTGGCGGCGCAGTGGGCTCTCGCCGCCCTCTTCGGGCATGGAGTCGGTGACGACCGCGAGGTGGTCGGGGTCGCCGCCGTAGCTGCGGGCGATTCCGGCGAGGAGCAGTGCCTTGAAGGAGGCGAGCCGTTCCTTGGTGTGCGCGGTGACGGCGGGGATGAGGACGCGCAGGGCGTCGGTGCGCAGCTCGTGGGCGAGCAGCACCCGCTCTCCGCGTCGTGCGGCTTCGGCTCCGCCGCGCCGCCGTGGGCACCAGGGCCGGTGGTATCGGGCGTGGGCCTTGGTGTCGGTGGCGTCGTGTGCGGCGGGGCCGCCGTCCGGGTCGGCGAAGCCGCAGGACTCGCAGACCCAGAACGGGTTGAGGCGGACCTCCTGTCCGGCGAAGGGTGTGTCGGCGCCTCCGTCCACCCGGGTGGCTCCGGTGTTGATGTGCCGGATCTGCGCCTGGCGGGTGAACTCCCAGCCGAAGGTGGCGTGTTCGTGCTTCCACGCCTGTTCGACGTCGTGCGCGTCGATGTCCACGGCCGGGACGACGGTGTAGTGCCGTCGTTCGCGCTCGTCGCTGTCGTCGCGTACGCGGACGTCGTCGCGTTCGTCGCGGGAGGTGACGCGGCGCGGTACGAGGACCTTGTGCAGGCAGCCGATGTCTCCGATGGCCGCGGACCGGCAGCGGGGACAGCGGGAGGCGTCCTGTTCGGCGCGGTGGGTGCGGACGTGGCCGCAGTCGGGGCAGACGCGCCACCAGAGCCAGGTCGGGCGTCCGGGGCTGCCGATGTCGAGGCCGGTGACGTGGTGCTTGTACCCCTGGACGTAGTAGTGGTTGCCGGGGGCGAACTCGGAGAGGGCGAGGCGGGCGGGACGGCTGTGGCGCAGGGTCTTGCTGTGGTGCGTGCGGGACTCGCCGTCGGCGGACTTCTCCGTCCAGGTGAGCGTCGCCTCCAGCTCGGTGTTCGTGTCGATGAGGCTGTAGTTCGGCAACAGACCGAGGTCGACGAGGGCTCCGTGGGCGGTGGTGCGGCTGATCTCCTTGGAGACGCGGCCCACGGCACGGCGTTCGGCCCGCAGTTCGCGTCCTTGCCGTTCGTGCTCGGGATCGCCGGCGACGAGCAGTCCGTGGGCCCGGTCGATGGCCTCGGTCCGGCGCTGGAGTTCGGCGCGCCGGTCCTCCCAGCGTCGGCGCGCCGTGTCGAGGGCGGCGCCGAGACCGTCCTCGCCGGTGTCGGTCGCGTAGGTGACGAGGGCCGCGCGGGCCTGGGGGCTGACACCGGTGCCGCGCGTCTCGTCGTAGGGCGGGAACAGGTCCAGGAAGGCGTGCACGAGCCGTTCGCCGGCGGCCAGCGCCGCTTCGGTGAACTCGGCCTGCCAGGCCGAGTCGCCGAAGAGGTCGGTGGCTCGTTCGGGCAGGGGCCGCAGGGGCGTTCCCTCGGGCGTCTCCAGCCGTCCGGTGCCCGCGAGGTCGAGGAGGTGGGCCAGGTACTGGCGGCGCAGGATCTCGGCGGCGGACAGGTAGCAGCCGGGCGGCAGCACCTCCCCGGCGATCATGAGCCGCGGCTCTTCGAGGTAGTAGCGGTCGCGTGGGCCGCGGTCGACCATGGTGAGCAGGTAGGCGTTGCCGGTGGAGCGCCCCGCGCGGCCGACGCGCTGGATGTAGTTGGCCGGTCCCTTCGGCAGGGAGGCGAGGACGACGGCCGACAGGTCGCCGATGTCGATGCCGAGTTCGAGGGTGGGAGTGCAGGACAGTACCTGCGGATTGGCGTAGTGGACGCGGGTGCCCTCGCGGAACGCCTTCTCCACCGCCTCCCGCTTGGCGCGGCTGAGGGTGCCGGTGTGCTCGGCGGTGTTGATGGTGAAGACGTCGGCTTCGCGGTACATGCGGCGGTAGAAGTCGTCCGTGAAGTCCCGTTGCCGCAGTCCGCTGTCGAGGTCGCGGCCGGTGCCGAGGGTGCCGCCGCACCGGTAGCGGGGGCAGGGCTGCCCGTGCCACTGGCCGGCCAGGTCGGGGTGGATGGTCTGCTCCCAGAAGCACCGGGGGCAGTGCGCGGTGGCGTCGGGCAGGGTGTCGTCGGCGAGGGCGCGGACCTGGATGTGGCCGGGCTGGAGTCCGTAGACGCGGGTGGCGCCGTCGAGGGCGGTGCGTACGGAGACGACGCCCGTGTCGGCGAGCGCGGGCAGCAGCCGGGTCAGGAAGACGCCGGCCGCGTCGGGGCGCAGTCCGAGCGAGCGCACGGCCCAGTCCTGGTACCAGCCGAGCCGGCCGGTGAGGACGTCGAAGTCCTCGCTGCCCTGTTTGGGGGTGCCGAGCAGGAAGGCGGGGGCGGAGACCCCGCGCGGGAAGGCCGGCATGCCGGTCTCGCGTCCGCCCCAGATCGCCCAGCGGCGCACCCCTGCCTGGTCGAGCCAGGGGTCCAGCCAGGCGTGCCGGACGGCGCCCCGGATCCGCAGCCGATCGAGCAGGCCCCGGACGAAGCCGGTGCACCGGTCGGGTCCGGGCGCCGATCCGTCGGGCAGCGCGATCTCGCCGGGCGTGGTGAGCAGGAGCTCGTGGACGAGGTCCGCCACGGCGTCGGGGTCTTCGAGGGGCACGTCGGCCGCGATGGTGCGGGTGAGTTCCAGGGTGCGGCCCTGCCGGGAGCGCAGGCCGAACTCCATGACGGTGGCGAACGCGAGGCGCTGCGCGATCAGTTCCCAGGTGGCGCGGGAGCCGCGGCTGCGTCCGGAGAGCAGCGTGTCCACCCCCCGGACGAGGTGGAGGTCCGGCGGGATGACGGCGGCCTGGACCGCCTTGCTGTCGACGACGTCCGCGATGAGGTCGGCGGCGAGGTCGTTCAGGCTGACCGGCTCGTCCTCGCTGATCCGTCCGGCGAGCAGGTTGCGCAGGGAGAAGGTGTACGAGCGGCTGGCGACGTATCCGGCGCGGTGGGCGGCGTCCTGGACGGAGTCGTTGAACAGGAGGGTCTTGTCCTCCCCCAGGTTCTGGTCCAGTTCGCCGCCGGTGAAGAGTTGGGTGATCGCGGCGGCGGCGAGCGCGGCGAGCCCGGTGCCGAGGTAGCGGATGGAGTTGAAGGTGCGGCACGCCGGGCACTGGTCGCGTTCGGCCGCCCGGTCGCCGTCGAGGTCGGCGTGGACGAAGGCGGCGTTGTGCAGGGGTACGGGCCGGCGTGCGCCCTCGCCGTCGGCGGGTGGCAGGAAGTCGGTTTCGGGCGACAGCGGCCGGAGCTGTCCGCCCATGCCTTCCAGGACCATGACGGCGGGCCCGCCGCGGCGGCGGTCCGCTCCCGCGGCGAAGGCGGCCTCGTGGACCTCCCGGGGGGTGGCGGCGATCATGTTGCGCACCCGGCGCTTGTCGCGGCCGACGGAGGCCCGGCGGATCTTCGTGGCGTTCAGGTCGAGGTGGGCGGGGTCGACCTCCGGGGAGTACGCGGCCCAGCCGGAGCGTCCGCATTCGCGGCAGAAGACGGCGGGCAGGAAGACCTGGGCGGGCGGTGGCGCGCTGTCGTCGGCCGGAACGGCGGCGGGCTCGGCGCCGACGCGCGGTGCGGCGCCGACGCGCGGCTCGGCGGGCTCCTCCCCGTCGTACGGCGACGGCCGGGCGTCGGTCGTACGGGCCGCGCGGGCCAGCGCGCCACCGGAGGTCACCCGCTCGTCGTCCCAGCGGAACTCGGCGCGTGCGGCGCTGATGCCGCGCAGCACCCGGGAGACCGAGCGCACCCAGTGGTGGATCTCGATGGACAGCAGGGGCCGTCCGGGATGCTCGGGGTCGCGGGCGTACGACAGGAGGGCGAGGTAGCGGGCCAGCGCCCGGGCGGCGAGGCCGGGCCGCTGCTGTACGGCCATGCCCCAGTGGTAGGCGTATCGGGGCAGTACTTCGGTGATCTCGGCGAGGGTCTTGGGGGTGCCGTCGAGGATCTCCAGGACGGCGGCGGTGAGCCGGTGGCGCCGCAGGACGGCCCCGAGTTCCTCGGGGGTCGGTCCGCTCAGGCCGGTGAAGGCGGCGACGAGCTCGTCCATGGCGCCCGGGTCGCGGGTGGGGTCCCCGAGGGCGTCGACCTCCTGGGGTGAGGGGAACTCCAGGGAGAAGTCGCTCTCCCCGGTGAAGTCCCTGGCGGACCGCCGGTCCTCGCCGACGACCGCGTCGGGCGGGAATGGTACGCCGAAGACCTGTTCGGCGACCTCCAGCATGCCGGGCCGCCCGGCCTCGCCCCGTCTGGCGGCCGCCGATCCGCTGTCGTCGGGGCCGCTCTCGCCGAGGGTGGCGGAGGTGGCGACCGGGCACACCGGTCCCAGGGGGCGACCGGGTTCGGCGAGGCCGGTGACCGATCCGAGGCGGCGCAGCAGCATGGCGACGTCGGTGCCCTGGGCTCCGTCGTAGGTGTGGAACTCGTCGAGGACGACGTACGCGAGCGGGGAGTCCTGCCACAGCGGCTGGTCCTCGGGCCGCTGGAGGAGCAGGTCGAGCATCTTGTAGTTGGTGATCAGGATGTCCGGCCGGGTGCGGCGGATCTCGTCACGGTCGACGGCGATCGCGGGGTTGGCCTGCTTGAACTCCTGGGACGGCTTGTCGCCGATGTAGAGGGCGGCCCTCACGCCCGCGTCGTGCAGCCGGGTGTCCTTGCGGTCGGCCAGGCGCTCGCCGATCCGCTGGGCCTGGTCGGTGGCGAGGGCGTTCATCGGGTAGAGCAGGATCGCCTTGACGCCGTCGCGGCCGGCCTCGCGCTCGCGCAGGCAGTGGTCGAGGACCGGCACCAGGAACGACTCGGTCTTGCCCGATCCGGTTCCGGTGGTGACGAGGGTGGGCTCCGCCGGTCCGTGCAGGGTGGACAGCCGCTCCCAGGCGCGCTCCTGGTGCCGGTACGGGGTCAGGTCCGGGTGCCAGGCCAGGTGCCGCTTCCAGCCGTCCCCCTCGGCGGTCCTGAACGGCGTGCGGACCCGGAGGTAGGGGCCGCGGAAGATGCCGTCCTCGGCGTCCCCGAGGAAGCCCTCGAGGGCGCGACGGGTGGACTCGTCGGCCAGCGCGTACGTCGTCGCGAGGTACTGGCTCAGGCTGGCCCGTACCTGGTCGGCGGCGAGGGTGGGACGCACGCGCGGGTCCTCCTTGGGGCGGGTGGTGCGGATGGTGGCGGCGTTGGTGCCGGTGCGGCCGGTACGCGGCCGGTCACCGCCTTACGTTAGCCGGGACGGCCGTGCGCGCCTCAAGGCGCATCACTTGTTGCCGAGCTTGCGCCCGACGTACGCGATGCGCAGGGTGCGTTCCTCGTGGAGCAGGCGGAAGTGCATGCGGCCCGGCATGCGCCCCTTCTCCGGCAGGAACTCGCAGTGCCAGTCGAACAGGCGCTTCTCGCCGTCGGCGTCCTCGAACCAGCACTCGCGCCGACGGCTCTCGAACTCCGGGCGGACGTAGGAACGCCACTGGGGACAGATGGGCCGCAGGGCCGGGTCCCAGTCGCCGACCGCGTCCTGCAGCTCTCCGAGCCGCTCACCCACCGGCCGCACCCACGTCTCCGGCAGTTGGGCGAAGTGCTGCTCGGCCAACGGCGTGAACTGGAGAAGCGGGAAGAGTTCCGGGCACCTGCCCCAGAGCTCGGCGCCGGACCGCAGGCCATCGACGGCCTTCTGCCGGGCCGTGTCCGCTCCGCGCCGGATCCACGAAAGGTGGCTGGCGACGTGCTCACGTCGGGCGGCGTGCCCCACCTCGACCTCGGTGAGCGCGGAACCTCCGTCCTCGTCGTCGAGGAGTTCCTCGCGGACGAGAGTGAGCCGGTCGGCGTCCCAGCGGGGCTCGACCGGCAGGGAGACGCCCAGGCCGCCGGTGAGGTGCGCCGCCCCGAGTCCTTCGACGGCGTCCCCGTCGTGCCGGTACTCGACGTCGGAGTAGGTCTCCCCCTCGGGAAAGGCCGCCCGGTGCGGCCACTTGGACTGGAGGATGACGAGTCGCTGCCACAGATCCCTGGTGCCCGGGGAACCGATCCACTTCTGGATCGCGTGCCCCTGGGCCAGCTGCCAGGCGTTGACCGGTTCCGGGGAGACGAGCAGAGTCCCCGCCCGGTCCTCCCGGGCCACGGCCAGGACGGCCCGGACCAGGTCGGTCATGGCGCGGTTGACCCGTTCCGGGTCCGCCGTCGCCTCACAGGACTTCTCGTTCAGGAACAGCTGCGGCACGTCTCCCCCTCCGCGATGATGTGTGCGCCCGTGTCCGCCCCTTGCGGATCTCAGGCGATGAGCTGGTCGAGCGTGTTCTCCAGCTCGTCGAAGAAGCCGGACGGCCACTGGTCGAGCATGCCGTCGGCGTCGATCCGGGGACTGACGAAGTCCGCGCCGGTGCCGTCGCCGCGGAAGTAGTGGAAGACCGTCTGCCCGGGGGCGATCCGTCCCTGCTTGACGGCGAGCCGCACCCCGTTGATCACGTGGTCGCTGTGCGTCTCCATGATCACCTGGGCACCCTGCGCGGCGGCCGACGCGGCGAGCGTGGCCATCCGGGTCTGGCCCTGCGGGTGCAGGTGCGCCTCCGGGTTCTCCAGGAGGATCAGGGTGCCCGGGCGGGCGCTCAGGCAGGCCACGACGATGGGCAGAACGTAGGTGAGCCCGAAGCCGACGTTGCCGGGGCGGCGGCGCTTGGTGGCGCCCAGCGTGCCCTGGAAGCCGTACGAGAGGCTGACGGCGTCGGTGCCCTTGATGGCCTCGGCCTGGAGGTCCACCCCGGGGCAGAGGTCGCCCATCCAGGCGGCTGCCTGGTCGATCAGGAGGTCGGACGCGGCCTTCGGGTGGCGCAGCGGACCCGCGGGAACCGAGTCGTCGCGGTGGTGGCGCAGGAAGTTGACGGTGTGTTCGCCGCGCACTCCGAGGAAGCCGCGGCCGACGGCCGCGTGGTGGTCGCGCGGGTAGAACTCGGCGGGTGAGATGCGGTCGGCGTGCAGGTACTGGAAGGGTGCGGTGAGGAACGGCGGCGTCACGGCCTCGGGCCCGGTGGGCGCGGCGGCTCCCTCCGAGGTGAGCGGCAGATCCGCGTGGGCCAGAGGCAGCAGGTTCTGTTCGGCCTCGTACTCGACGAGCCACTGGTAGTGGTATGGCCCCTCGTCGACGCCGACGCCGATCAAGGGCTCGCCCCCTGCCACGAAGTCCTCGTGCAGAACGTCTTCTCCGGTGCCGAGGCCGACGAGGTCGCCGTTCAGCAGAAGGCCATGGTCGGCGTTGCTCGGCTGGAGGTCCCCCGCCTCGTACGACTGGCGCAACAGGGCGATGGCCTGGAGCACGCTGCTCTTGCCGGACGAGTTCAGGCCCGTGAGGAGGGTGAGCGGGCCGAGCGGGATCTCCGCGTTCTGGAACGCCTTGAAGTTGTGCAGCGTCAGACAGTCGATCACCGTTCGGCCACCCCTCGGAACAGTCGTGCCACTTCCTGGAAACGGGTGCGGATCCGCGCGGGGTCCCCGGTGCTCACGGAGATCGAACGGATGAAATCCCAGTTGTCCATGAGCTCGAAGAAGCGGTCGCGCACCTTCGCCGGCGACGCTACCAGCCTGTCCCGCTCGTGATCGTCCAGAAGCGCGAGGTTGACGGAGACCGCCTCGAACAGCGCCTTGTTCACGACGGAGGAACTGCGCTCTCCTCCACGCCACTTGCGGAAGGCGTGCCTGCCGAACAGTTCCCTCGCGCACCGCATGGCGATCCGGAACTCCCGGGCCAACTGGTCCCGCCGGTCCTCCGGGAGCGCGCTGATCCGGTACATCGCGTCGACGAGGAACTTGTCGAAGTCCTTCTCGGTGTGCTCGACCGGATTGCTGAGGCGGAAGGCGAGGAAGCGCAGCACCATCTCCCGGTCGGCCATCCGCGCGTCGGACACACTCCACCGGGTCGCCTCACCGAACGCCGGGTCTTCGGCCAGGTCGGCGAGGTAGCTCCGCACCGGCCCGCTCACCAGCGCGTGCCGCAGCTCCTGCGGGCTCAGCGGCATGCCGCCCGTGTTGATCCGCGAGAAGACGTTGTACTTGACCTCCTCCGGAGTGCCCTGCTGCATGATGTGGGCGGTGAGCTGGCTCTCGCGCAGCCGGATCTTCAGTCGTCCGCTGAGGTCGTGGTACGTGCTGCCGTCGAGCTGCCAGAGGTAGTCCATGCCCCGGAGGGCCAGCGGCGGCAGACCGGTCAGCTTCGGCTCCATGAACCGGGCGATGGCGGTGAGCCGCTGGACCCCGTCCACAACGGCCCACCTGTCCTCCTCGCCCTGCGCCATATGGAAGTTGGAGATCGGGATGCGCAGCAGCAGCGACTCGATCAGCCGACTCTGCGCGCGGTCGCTCCAGATGCCGGAGCGGCGCTGGAAGTCCGGCGCGAGATCGAGCATGCCCTCCCGCAGCCGGGACAGCAGCAGATCCACGGTGGTGGTCTCCGTGCGGATCTTGATGTTGTCCGGCCGGAACGGCACGGAGATGCCGTCGGCGTCCTGGTGGTCCGGGACCTCCTCGTCGGCGGGCAGCTCCAGTTCCACACCGGTCGGCCGACCGTCGGCGCCGATCTCGATGGGCGCCCCCAGGGGGAGGAGAAGCCCGTCGGGCACGTCCACGTCCTCCGCGACGGCGTACCCCCGGGGTCCCGTCGGCCGGTCCCGTCCGGTGCCGTCGGCACTGTCCTCCAGGTCCGTCATGGTCCCCGCTGCCCTCCGTCGCCGCTGCCTGATGCCGTGTCCGGCCAGCCTATAGAGGGCGTCGTGGCATGTCAGCGCGACGTCCGGGCGTCAGCCGGGCAGGTCGAGCTCGGCGACGACCGTCTTGCCGACGGGGAGACGGTCGAGCACGTCCCAGCGGTCGGCTAGCGCGTCCACGAGGAGCAGACCCCGGCCGCTCTCCGCGAGCGGCCCGGGTACCGGGCGGGACGTCCCGGGGCCCGGGGGCCGTCGCTCGCTGCGGGTGTCGGAGACCTCGATGCGCAGGGTCCGGCCGAGGAGCTTGACGGCGAGTTCGAAGTCCCGGCCGGGGACGCGGCCGTGCGTGACGGCGTTGGCCGCGAGCTCGGCGACGAGCAGGGCGGCGGTGTCGGACGCCGGGCCGCCGTGCGGCAGGCCCCAGGTGTCGAGCTGGTGCAGCGCGAGCCGACGGGCGAGCCGGGCGCCGCGCGGGGTGGAGCTGAAACGCTGGGTGAACACACGTACGGTGACGGGCGCCGGGTGGGCGGCGGAGGTGGACGGTGCTGTCATATACCCAAGGTGCCGCCGGGCAGGGCGCGTTCACCAGGTCCGCCGCGCGTACGCCGGGTCAGCGTACGCGCACGTTCGGTGGACAGTACGCGTGACGGTACGTGACCCTTGAGGGGAGTCGGGAGCGGTACGGCGCGGGTGGCACGGGAGGTGTCCGGCGGTGGCCTACGAGAGCACGGACGGCGGTACGGCGGCGGCGGGCGGCGCGGAACCGGGGGCGTCGGACAGTCTGCGCACCTTCGGCGCGGTCGTCCAGGCGTTACGCGAACACGCGGGCCTGAGCCGGGAGGAGTTCGGCGCGCGGATCGGCTACTCGAAGCACATGGTCGCCTCGGTCGAGCAGGGCCGGCGGATGGCCGACCACGACTTCGTGGAGGGCGCGGAACCGGTCCTCGGCAACACAGGCGCCCTGCGGAAGGCGGCGCCGTATCTGTCGCGGCAGGCCGGGCTTGCGAGTTGGTTCCGGCAGTGGGCTCGGCTTGAGGCGACGGCGATCAGCCTGTACACGTACGAATGCCGGGTGGTGCCGGGCCTGTTGCAGACGGAGGCGTACGCGCGGGCCGTCTCGCTGGACGTACCCCCGCTGCCGGACCCGGAGGAACTGGAGCAGCGGATCGCGGCGCGGCTGGCACGGCAGGAACTGCTGGCGGTCACACGGAAGCCGCCGACGGCGTTCAGCTTCATCGTGGAGCAGGCGGTGCTTGAGCGGGGGACGGGTGGGGAGGGGGTTACGCGTGAACTCCTGGACCACTTGGTGGGGTTGGTGGAGCGGAACTGGAACGTGGAGTTGCAGGTGATGCCGCTGCGGAGGCCTACACATGCGGGGCTGGATGGACCCATCATGCTGGCCGAGACGCCTGAGAACCGGTGGTTCGGGTACTCGGAGGGGCAACAGAATGGACGACTGATCGCCCACCCGAAAGAGATCAGTCTGCTCCAGCAGCGATATGCGAAACTGCGCTCACAGGCCCTGACCCCAGAGGACTCCCTGGGCCTGTTGAAGCGATTGCGAGGAGCGCTATGAGCACGTCCGAACTGGCCTGGTTCAAGAGCAGCTACAGCGGCTCGCAGGGTGACGCCTGCGTCGAGGTGGCGAGGGGCACCCAGGCGATCCACGTCAGGGACTCCAAGGACCAGCGCAGCCCCGAACTCGCCCTCTCCCCTGCCGCGTGGGGCGACTTCGTCACGTACGCCGCCCAGAGCTGAGCCTCACGCCAGAGCCCCGCGCCGGTCGGGTCCGGCGCGGGGCTCTGGCGTTCACGCCGCCGTGGGAGGCGTCCACTTCCCCGCGTCGATGACCTCCTGGAGCCGCGCGGAGAAGTACGCGTGCGCCGCGCGCATCTCCTCCTCGCGGTTGGCCTTGTAGAAGGGAGCGGTGTAGCCCTCGGGCGGCTCGGACCGCTCCTTCTTCTGGTAGGCGAGGAAGTGCTCGTAGTGCTGCTTGGTCTGGCCGTGCCCGTATGTGTTGTGGTTGCGGGCGATCTTGCGGCCGTTGGCGTCGAACCAGGTCTCGGACTCGTACCCAGAGAGGACTGGATAGCGAGCCTTGTAGATGGCGCTCAACTCATCGGCGCTCATGCCGAGCCATACTGCCGTCAGGGCGTCGATCTCGACGAGCGCGGACCGGCGCTCATACTCCGTACGCAGCGGAGTGGTGTACTCCCAGGCCGACTTGAGGTGTCCGGCAAGCGACTTGAGGCCCGGCCACTTCACGGCCCAGTCCTCGTAGCCCGGCCAGGTCATGTCATAGAGCTCCTCCCAAAGGGACGCGTACGCCTCGGTGAGGCAGTTGAGGCGCAGGGTACGCAGGAGGAGAGGGCCTGCCAGAGGGTGTGCCGGGTCGGCGTAGGGCATCTTGTGGGCTTCGGCGACCTGGAGATGCGACCGACCAGTGATGCGAAGGAGGTAGTCAGAAGGCAAGGCCGCCCAGAACCCTGAGTTGAGTGCTGTAGTTCTGTTGTCCTTCATCGTCATGGACTGCACTGTGTGTACATGAGCTGGGCCAGGCGGCACCAGGGAAGCGTAAAGGCTGCGCTGGTTGCTGTGGTCCACCATCACGCGCCATGCCAACCGATAGAACTCGGTGTACGGCCGGAACCACCACAACCGCCGCCGCAACAACTCCCGCTGTTTGTCCTCGGGAAGCTCCAACTCCTCCTCGCTCAGATTCGTCCCGCGATTCCTCCACTGCTCCGGGCTTGGCTCCCAGTCCACCGCGAGTCGGGAGCTATCCATCCATCGGTCCTGCACACTCCGGAACCGTTCAGATTCGCAGTCACGGACGTAGTTGGTTCGTGGCACAACGTTCACTGGAAGATCAGTGAAGTCCCAGCCCGACCAGTCCCGATTTGTTCGGCAAGGCACATTCGGCTGCTTATTGAAAGGGGTTGCGATTCCGATGTGCGGTCCTTGCAGGATCACCTCGGACAGATCCGCGACCGCCTTGGTGTCCCAGCGGTACAATCCGAGTTTCTTCGTTGCCAAGTTCTCGAACATGCCGATCGTAATCTGAGGCCCATGCGCTCCGAGCCGGTCACTTACCCGTGTCAGCGCCTCAACAGCCCCCTGCTCATCCACAGTTACGGGGTAGAGGAGCGCCGCCTGACGCGCAGGGAAATCCGTTTCTCCAGACAACCGGTGCCACTGTGAAAGTAGTTCTGAATCCACCTCAACGATCCGGGCAGCGTGCGGACGTACGTCCCATTTTCCCTCGAACTTGATGCCTGGCAATTCGCCTTCGCCGTCGTGATCGAACGAATCACGCAAGGTTGCCGGGTCGAAAAGCCAGCTCAAATGCGCGAACCCGGGTTCTTGCTCCTCGCCGTAGATCTGCACGCCGAACTCCACGTTCGCGTGGATCTCGGGGAAGATGCCCCGACGGTTGTGGAAGTGCGCGTGTGTGCGGAGATGGCGATACGCAGCCCCGCGTAGCCTGCCGTCCTTCGCCCCGCCAAAGTGAGTATCTGGGTGGACGAGTCCTGAGGTGCCGCCTGCTCCAAAGTGACGCCACACGCGACACATGAACGCCCGATACAAGTCTGGCCGTGTCCCCGCGATGAGCGGATACGTCGTTTCGTCGCTTAGATACGTGGCCATGCCGACGGTCGCGGCCATATCCCCGAAGTAAGCCGCTCGGCGACGCTGGTCCGCGAGCGTGGTGTCCTTGCGCTCCCTCCACAGTTCACCCGACGGCTTGTCCGCCAGCTTGAACCACGGATCGAACTCCGCCAGAACAAGCCCTTCATCCCAGTCCGGCCGCACCCAAGGCGGATTCCCCACCTGAAGGTCGAACCCGCCCCCCGGCCCCCGGAACACATGCGCGAAGTGCAGCTCCCAGTGGAAGAAGCCGTGGCCGTCCTCCGCCTTTATGTCCTTCTCCGTCGTGCCCGCGATGTCCTCGACCGTGTTCAGCCACGGGTAGCGGAACGGCAGCTGCGTCGCCGGGCGCATGCCGAGGAAGCCCTCCAGGCGGTCCTCCACGTCGGCGAGGAGTTCCAGCGCCTCGTCGGGGCTGAGGTTCTCGATGCCGGAGAGCAGTGACTGCTCGGGCATGTCGGCCGTGCCAAGGAGGCTCTCCAGGAAGTCCAGCCAGTCGCCCATGCTCTGGAGCGGAACTGTCGTCCGCTCCGGCGGCCGGACTCCACCACGCGTCTTGCGGGCGGCGGGGGCGCTGGCGCTCCGCTTGCCCGCGCCGGAGTCCGGGCCCAGGCCCTCGCCCAGCTCCTCCTGCTCCCCGTCCGGGTCGTCGAACAGCCCGGCCGTCTGCCACAGCTGGTCCCCGGGCGCGGGACCGGACGGCGACGGCGGTTCCACCGGCTTCACCGACGCGACCGGCCCACCCGGGGCGGCGGGCTCCACCGGCTCGCCGCGCAGCAGCCCCGGTACCGACGACTCGTCGACGAGGGCCCCGCCCGTCCCGTACACCGCGTCCGTGCCGTCGAGTTCACCGACTTTGTCCAGCGGCCAGAACCACAGCGCGCACCACGCGTCCATGACCGTCTTCAGGCGCCAGTACGGCGTGCCGTGGCGGGTCAGGTCGTCGAGGACCTTCTGCTTGTCCTCCACCTCCTCCGCCTCCGCCGACTGCTCAAGCCAGTCCGCGCCCCAGACGTCGATGCGGCGGGAGACCGCCCGTTCGGAGAGTTCGAGGCGGGTCGCGACCAGTGACCAGAGGAACTCGGCGCGGCGGGCCACGCCCTGGAGGCGGTGCAGCTCGGTCTTGTCGGCCGCCTTGCGCCAGCGCTCGTAGCGCTTGCGCCGTGCCTCGGCGGTCTCGTCGCCGCGCTCCTGGAACGGCTTCGGTGCCTTGGGGGCCTTCTGGACGCCCTTGCGCCACTTCCCCAGCGCCTTGGCCTCGTTCTCCGCGAGCTTCTTCGCCTCGGACTCGCCGGCGACCGCGCCCCAGCCGATCGCGGGCAGCAGGAACTGGTGCACCGCGCCCTCGGGCAGCGGGCCGTCGCGGAACGGCAGGTCGGTCGGCGGGAGGGTGTTCTTCTTGGCCAGCCACCCGCCACCCGGCAGGACGTCGGGCCCGTAGACCTTGCGGCCCGCGCCGATGAGCGAGTTGCCGCGCCGCAGGTGGAGGCCGAACCAGGGGGCCCGCATGCCCGGATGCATGGAGTTGAGCCAGAGGGAGACCTCGGCGAGTTCCACCGCGGTGGCGTTGAGGTCCACGCCGTAGGCGTTGTGCAGGGCGATGTACGCCTTGGCCTTCTGGAGTTCGATCTGCCGCAGTTCGGGGTCCACCCGGCGGCCCAGCTCGCGTTCGCGCCGCCGCAGGTACTCGGCGGCCACCTGGTCGATGGCCTCGTTGAGGAACGCGCCCGAGCCGAGGGCCGGTTCGCAGATCTTCCACTCCAGGAGGTCCTTGGCCGGGGTCGTGGCGCCGTCCTGGTCGAGGCGGTGCCTGAGGGCCAGTTCGACCGTGACCTCGGTGAGGGACTTCGGGGTGTAGTAGGAGGCGGAGGTCTGTCGGTCGCGTCCGGCCAGGCGGTAGACGAAGGAGCCCTTGGGGTGGGACACCCGCTCGGGGCGGCCCGTCTCCTCGTTCGTCCGCTTCACGAAGACGGTGTCCTCGTAGTCCCCTGCCCTCGACGCGGGGACCATCCAGCTGCCGCCCGAGGGGTCGCCGCCCTTGGCGACCTCGTACAGCTCCTCCTCGGCGATGAAGCCGGTGTAGGACATCAGGCCCTCGTACACGGCGCCGAGCTGGTTGATGCCGAGCTGGGCGTACGAGATGAAGCCGCCGCGCTCGCGGCCCTTGCCCTTGGTGAGCATCAGGCGGCGCAGCACCTTGTGCAGGGTCTCGTTGCGCAGCCGGGTGTCCAGGAAGGGGCGGCGCTTCCCGCCCCGGCAGCTCGCGCCGTCTCCGCCGACCGCGCCGACCGCGCCGTCCTCGTCGCCCTCGTAGGCCGGGTTCTCGATCCGGTCGTCCGAGATGAGGCGGACGGCCTCCTTGGTGAACAGCTCCGAGCGCAGGGCCTCGAAGCGCAGGCCCGCGCTCGTGGAGCGGGCGGCGGCGCGGCGGGCGCGGTCGGCCTCGCGGACCCGCTCGGTGTACTCGGCCTGGGTGATGGTGCCGTCGGCGAGCAGACCCGCCGCCTCGCTCTCGGCGGCCGCCGCCTCGCGGGCCGCCGCCTGGGCCGCGAGGTCCTCCGGTTCGGTGCCGTAGCGGCGGTGGCCGTTCTCGACCTTCTCGAAGAGCAGGTCGAGGGATTCGTACAGGTGGAAGCCGCGCCGGGAACGTTCGCCGACGAGGTCGCGCAGGACGAGGTCGCCGAGGCGCTGGAGTCCGTAACCCTGCTCGTACTCGGGGTAGTCGGAGGGCAGGATGCCGAGGGCGGGGCTGGCCTCCGCGTAAAGGAGGAACAGGATGCGGTACAGGTAGCGCAGCGACTCGCGGCTGAGCTCCTTGGCGAGGCGGGCCGGGTCGTCCAGGTCGGCGGGGGTGACGCCGTTCTCCGGTTCGCGCAGGCGGTCGAGGACCTCGTTGGCGATCCACTCGACGCTCAGGCGCAGGCCCTCGCGCAGTTCGGTGGAGACGCCGACGGCGTGCTTGCCGGAGCGGTCGAGGAAGGCGGCAAGCGGTGCGGTGCCGCCCTCGGCGGGGACGCGCAGCGCGTCGGCGCCGAACAGGGCCGCCAGGGTGTCGAGTTCGCCGCCGTGCCGGTCGTCGCGGCGGTGCAGGGCCGCGTCGAGGTCGGCGGACAGGTAGCGGCCCTCGGGCCAGGCGAGACGGTCGGCGAGGACGATGACGCCGCCGACGAGCAGAAGGACGTGGCGCGGGGGCGTGTCGCAGGTGAAGAGGAAGTCGGTGAGGGCCTTGGCGTCCGTGAGGTCGGGGGCCGAGGTCTCCGTCTCCACCGGGTGCAGCAGGCGGCCCGCGCCGTCCGGGTCGAGGGCGGCGTCGGGTTCGGTGGTCCAGCCGCAGGCGACCGCATAGACGCCGGGTTCGGCGTGCAGGACCTGGACGGCGTACTCGCGGTCGGCGCGGTGGACGGTCACGGTCTGCTCGTGGGCGTCGGTGTAGCCGAGGGCGCGCAGGGTGTCCAGGTGGCTCTCGGTGTACCGCTTGCGCCAGCCCTCGGGGGTGGGCGCGTCGGGTTCGGCGAGCGCCGCCGCGTCCTGGGCGAGTGCGGCGCGGCCCGCGAAGTAGGGGCCGTGCAGGGCCCGCAGGCCCTCGCGGGGAGTGCGGGCGCGCGGCGGTACGGAGTCGGGGCCGAGGCCCTCGCGGGCGGCGTCGGCCACGGCGTCGGCGTGGCGGCGGCGTTCGGTCTCCTCGAAGGCCGCCCAGCGGGTGAGGAGACCGTCCTTGGCCTTGAGATCCTTGGGGAGGACCTCGGCGAGGTAGTGCGGCGAGAGGTAGTCGCCGTGGTTGACCAGCGAGTCGTACGTCACGTCAGTTCTCCGCCTGGGCGTCGGACGGGTGGGCGGCGTCGGGTGCGGTGTCCGGGGCCGGACCGGTCACCGGTGTGTTCGCCTCGGAGGCGTCCGGGGCCTGCGGGGTGTCCTGGGTGTCCTGGGCATCCTGTCCGCCGGGGCGGTCGAGGACGGCGAGGACCCGCAGCAGCGGGCGGCCGGTGGTGTGCAACTGGTCGAGGAGCCGGGCCAGTTCGTCGGCGGTCTCCTCGACGACCCGCTCGCGGCGGCCGGTGACACCGGGCAGCAGGGAGTCGGCACGCCACCGGGCGACATGCTCGCGGTAGGCGGCGAGCGGCTCGCTGATCTGCTCCTCCCACGCGGCCCGGCCCACGTCCAGATGGTGCCGGGCGGCGGCGACGGCGGCCGGGACGAGGGCCTGGAGCCGGTCCAGGTCCCGCGGGTCGCCGGTGCGGGCGAGCCTCGGGCCCACCTTCGCGTCACGCAGCGCGTCGGCCATGGGGCGCACTTCGGGTGTGCCGGTGCCGTCGGGACGGATGCCGGTCACGGCCATCCAGCGGACCACGGTCGGGCGGCCGAGGGCGTTGGAGTGGATGCCCTGGACGAGGAAGACCGGCCCTTCGACATGCGGTGTGGTGATGACCGGGGCCTCCTGGCGGCCGAACTCGACCAGGACCTTGTCGGTCAGCCACTCCACCACCGGGTGGATGTCGGTGAGGAAGGAGACCTCCGGCCACATCGTGGTGCTGCTGTCCCTGGCCTCGGTGAGCTTGCGCTGCGCGAGGGCGCGGTCGGAGGTGACCAGCATCCGTTCGGCCACCCGCTGCTCCCTGAGGTAGGAGGGCGGCAGGGCCTTGAGGCGGTGGAGCAGGTCGGGCGCCAGGGCCGGGGAGAGGGAGAAGTAGGAGCCGCCCCTGGCGTCGCTGCCCGACGCCAGGCCGATCACGTCCTCGGCGCGCTCCTGGTACACCTCGTCGAGGGCGGTGGCGACGAACGCGGCCGTGTCGCCGTCGAAGAGGGAGATCAGCTCGGCGCGTTCGGGCAGCTCCTGCTCGGTGATCGTGTCCACCTGGCCGAACAGGTCGGCCAGCGCGGTGTCGTCGGCGGGTACGGCGGAGTCCAGGAACTCCTCGACCGTGCCGCCGTCGACCAGCTCCTTGATGAGCCGGCGCTCCTCCTCCTCGGCCTTGTAGAGGCCGGACACTGCCTCGGCCGTGCCGTCGAGCTTGTGTGCCTCCTCCTCGCGGCGGAGCAGCTTCTCGGCGACCGTGCGGTCGTCCTTGGCGCCGGGGACGGCCGTGGTGAGGACCAGCGCGTGGAAGCGGGGCTCGTGCTTCTGCCCGTAGCGGTCGATGCGGCCGTTGCGCTGCTCGATACGGATCAGGGACCAGGGGATGTCGTAGTGGACGAGGTGATGGCACTGGCGGTGCAGGTTGACGCCCTCGGAGGCCACGTCGCCGGTGAACAGCAGCCGGACGGGGGTTTCGGCGAGGCCGAACGTCTCGATGACCTTGTTCTGCTCGTCGTCGCTGAGGCCGCCGTGCATCACCGCCACGGCCTTCGACGTGCCGTCGGCCGCGACCGGGAAGCCCAGACGGGCGGGGACGACCTCGGCGAGCCAGGTCAGCGTGCGGACACGCTCGGAGAAGACCACGGCCCGCGTGGTGGAGCGGGGGCCGACGCCGATCTCCTGGAGCTGGGCGACGAGGGCGTCGAGTTTGGCGGAGTCGCCGGGCGCGGTGCCGTCGCCCATGGTGGAGACGATCTCCCCCAGGCGGGCGAGGGCGGCCTGCTCGACGGCGATGGCCGGATCGGGCCGCAGCCCCTTCTCCTCGGTCCTGCGGGCCCGTTCGGCGAGGGAGGCGATCCGGTTGGTGACCGTCTCGCCCAGGGCGACGTGCGAGGACAGGAAGGTCTTGAGCAGGTTGTAGGCGAAGACCGGTTCGACGGCGACCGAGACGGGGTCCTGGCCCGCCGTGCCGAACTCGGTGCTCGTCGGCGGGGCGGGGATCCAGTGCTCGGCCAGTTCGGCGAAGACCCGTTCCTCCGCCTCGGTGGCCGTGCAGTGGAGGGAGACGGTGGGGCCCCGGTCCGGCCACTCGGTGCCCATCTCGTCCCGCACCTCGGGGCTGATCTTGGTGCGGCGGATGTAGAGGTGCCCGAGGTCCCGAGCCGGGTCGTAGTGGTCGCGGTCGGCGATGGCGGCCGGGTCGAGCAGGGAGATCAGGTCGGCGAAGGACCGCTTGTCGCCGTTGTGCGGGGTGGCGCTGGCGAGCAGCAGCGCGTCCGTGCGCGGTGCGAGGATCTCGGCGAGGGCGCGGCGCTGGCTGCCCGGGTTGATCAGGTTGTGGGACTCGTCGATGACGACGGCGTCCCAGCGGATCCGCTCCAGATGATGCCGGTACTGGCCGATGTTCTTGAGGGTGTCCACGGAGATGATCACACGCTTGTAGTGCGTGAACGGGTTGCGCCCCGCCGGGAGTTCGCGCTGCACGCGCTGGATGCCGAGCGAGTCGAGCCGTACGAGCGGGATGGAGAAACGGGTCCACAGCTCGTGCTGGAACTGCTCCAGAATGCTCTGCGGGGTCACGACCAGGATGCGCTCGCCCCGGCCCCGGCGGATGAGCTCCGCGAGGGTCAGGCCGATCTCCAGGGTCTTGCCGAGACCGACGACGTCGGCGATCAGCACCCGGGGGCGGAGGTTGCGCAGGGACAGGGCGAGCTCGGCGGGACGCTGCTGGTAGACGAGCGGGTCCAGGAGGAAGCGGTCGGCGAGCGCGAGGCCCCGCTCCGTCTGCGGGAGCGGCGTCTTGCGCAGGGCGGCTTCGAGGAACAGACGGCTGCGCCGGAAGTACGAGGAGGTGTCGGGTACGAGGACGGTCTTCTCCGGGTCCAGGAGCTCCACCGTGTCGATGCCGCTGAAGAAGACGGCCTCCTCGTCCCGTACGAACTCGGAGACGCCGACCGCCTCGATCCGCTCCCCGTCGTGGTCGGTCGTGGTGGTGTTGCGGACCAGCCACTCCTCGTCCCGTACGAGGATCTGCGCCCCCGGCGGGAACCGGGTCCCCTCCGGCGTCGCCCCCTGCGTCGCCGTCTGCCTCGCCCCCTGGTCGGTCACTCGCGGCCCCTTCGTCTTCCCGTACGTCGTCGCTCTCGCCACCGCAAGTCTGTCACGGTGAGGAAGGGGGAACGTGCGGGATCGAACGTGGGACCGCACCCGCACGGGCGCGGGCCTCGCGGGGCGCGCTCGGGCCTCAGGGGGCGTACCCGGACCTCGCCATGGCCGCCTGGGGCCTGACTCTGTCGGGGATCTTGAGGATCCCCGGCGGGGCAGCGTGATCAACGGGCA
>NZ_JBLMKT010000048.1:0-24576 GCF_047779955.1 Streptomyces lothianensis
TACCACTCTCCGAAACCGCACCGGCAGGCCTCGCCGCCGCAGGCATCGAGACACCGCAACTGATCCCGGGGACAGCTCAGTTGGAGGCCACCCAGGCACCCCAGCTACCCCAGGCGTCCCGAGCACCTCAGAGTCCCCAGGCGCCCCAGCCCGCTCAGGCGCCCCAGAGCACTCAGGTCCCCCAGGCCCCCCAGGCCTCCGTGGAAATCCCCCAGGAGTGGCCCACGAACCACGACAGCCCCTGGTTCGCCACCCCTCAGCAGACCCCGGAGGGCTACGAGCAGCAGCCGCAGCAGCAGGGCTACGAACGCGCCTACGACCCCGAGCCCCCGTACGGGGAGTGGTACGAGGAGCAGCCCGCCGAGGCCTTCGACAGCTCGCAGACCGGCGAGTTCCGCATCCCCTCGGGCCCGAACCGCACACGCCCGCTGCAGGTGCCCGGACCGCGCCAGGAGCAGCTCCCGGACCAGGAGCCCCCGGCACCCGCGCCCGCCCGGGCCGCCCAGGCCGCCCAGGCCGCCCAGGACACGCACACCGACGCGAACGTACAGCCCGAACCGGAGGCACCGGAGGCGGCCGAGCAGGCGGCCCCGACCGAGGAGCAGCTGTACCAGGTCTTCCGGCAGTCCATAAAGGGCGAGGGCATCCCGACCCCGGGCGCGTTCGCCGCGGATGTGGAGACGGCCTACGGCGTACGCCTCGGCCCGCGCGAGGTACGCGATTCCATGGACCGCTTCACGGCCCGCCTCAACGACGAACTCCTCGAGGACCACATCGCGTAGTCAGCCCCCCGCTCCCGAATCGCGCGAACGGCGCCGCCCCCGAAGGGACGGCGCCGTTCGCGTGCGTACGCGGATCAGGCCCCCAGAAGCTTCCGCACCCGGTCCGCCCCCACCGCGAGCAGCAGCGTGGGCAGCCGCGGCCCGGTGTCGCGGCCGACGAGCAGCTGGTACAGGAGCGCGAAGAACGACCGCTGTGCGGTCTTGATCTCCGGCGGCAGCTCCTTCGGCCCGGCATCCGCCGAGAACCCGGCCTGCACCTTCGGCACCCCGTACACGAGGTGCGTGAGCCCGTCGAGCGACCAGTGCTCGTCGAGCCCGTCGAGCAGCAGCCGCAGCGACTCGCGCCCCTGCTCGTCCAGCGCGGCGAGCGCCTCGCTGTCCGGTTCGCTGCGCACGATGGTGCGGGACTCGGCGGGCACGTACTTGGCGATCCACGCCTCCGCCTTGTCGAGCCGCGGCCGCACCGCGTCGAGGCCGGTGACCGGGTTCGCCGGGTCGAGCTCGGTGAGGATCCGCAGCGTCTGCGCGGCGTCCCCGGCCGTCACATCGGCGACCGAGGCGAGCGTCCCGTACTGCACCGGGCGCTCGGTGCGCGGCAGTTCACCGGCGGCCGTACGGGCCGCGCGGCTGTAGGCAGCGGCGTCCGCCGGCAGCGCGGAGCCGTCGGCGACCTTGGCCTCCAGCTTGTCCCACTCGTTGTACAGCCGCTGGATCTCCTGGTCGAAGGCGATCTTGAACGACTGGTTGGGCTTGCGGCGGGCGTAGAGCCAGCGCAGGAGCTGCGGCTCCATGATCTCCAGGGCGTCGGCCGGGGTGGGCACCCCGCCCTTCGACGAGGACATCTTGGCCATGCCGGAGATGCCGACGAAGGCGTACATCGGGCCGATCGGCTGCTCGCCGCCGAAGAGCTTCACGATCTGCCCGCCGACCTGGAAGGACGAGCCGGGCGAGGAGTGGTCCACACCCGAGGG
This sequence comes from Streptomyces lothianensis, assembly GCF_047779955.1. Taxonomy (NCBI): domain Bacteria; kingdom Bacillati; phylum Actinomycetota; class Actinomycetes; order Kitasatosporales; family Streptomycetaceae; genus Streptomyces; species Streptomyces lothianensis. The sequence continues at coordinate 1,754 of NZ_JBLMKT010000048.1, forward strand.
CTCGAAGACCACGCCCTCGTACGCCCAGCGCATGGGCCAGTCGACCTTCCACACCAGCTTGCCGCGGTTGAACTCGCTGAGCCGGACCGTCTCGGTGTGCCCGCACTCCTCGCAGACGTAACTCAGCTCGGTGGTGGCGTCGTCGTAGGCCGTGACCTTGGTCAGGTCCTTCTCGCAGCCGCCGCAGAACGGCTTGTACGGGAAGTACGCGGTGCCCGTGCCGCTGCCGTCGTCCTCACCGGCGGCGCCCGAGCCCTCGGCGGCCGCGAGCTCCGCCTCGTCCACCGGCTTCTGGCCCTGCTTCTTCGGCGGGGCCTTCTTGGTGCGGTACTGGGCGAGGATCGCGTCGATGTCGCCGCGGTGCTTCATGGCGTGCAGGATCTGCTCGCGGTACGCGCCCGAGGTGTACTGCTCGGTCTGGCTGATCCCGTCGAACTCGACGCCGAGCTCGCCCAGCGCGGTGATCATCGCGGCCTTGAAGTGCTCGGCCCAGTTCGGGTACTCGGAGCCCTTGGGCGCGGGAACACTGGTCAGCGGCTTGCCGATGTGCTCGGCCCAGGACTCGTCGATGCCGGGGACGCCGTTCGGGACCTTGCGGTACCGGTCGTAGTCGTCCCAGGAGATCAGGTGCCGCACCTCGTGCCCGCGGCGGCGGATCTCGTCGGCGACCAGGTGCGGGGTCATGACCTCGCGCAGGTTGCCCAGGTGGATCGGGCCGGAGGGGGAGAGCCCGGAGGCGACGACGATCCCCGGCGCGGCAGCGCCCGAGTGTTTCGCGCCCGGGGCACGGCGCTCCGACTCGGCGATGACGTCGTCCGCGTAACGGGAGACCCAGTCCTGGATCTCCGTTCCTGTGCTCTGGGCCACGGTCGTGGGGCCTTTCGGTTCGGGTCGGTTCGGGTCGGCTGTTGCGCGGTGCACCACGCGCACAGCCATTCTCCCAGACTCCGCCCGGCCCCCGCCTCGGGCTTTCGCCGCGCCGCGCAGCGCCCCGTAAACCCCGCGAACCCCGTCCCCGTCTCATGGGAGAATTCAAGGGCCCACGCATCCCGACACAGGAACGGCACCCCATGGCCCCGGTCACGTCCCTCACCGCAAGCGTCCACGCACGGCTCTCCGACGCCCTGGCCTCCGCCCTGCCGGACGCCACCGGCGCGGACCCGCTGCTGCGACGCAGCGACCGGGCCGACTATCAGGCCAACGGCATCCTCGCCCTGGCCAAGAAGGCCAAGGCCAACCCGCGGGAGCTGGCCACGAAGGTCGTCGCCGCGATCGAGAGCGGCGAGCTGCTCGCCGACATCGAGGTCTCCGGCCCGGGCTTCCTCAACATCACCGTCTCCGACAAGGCGATCACCGAAACCCTGGCCGCCCGGTACGCGGACGCCGACCGCCTCGGCGTGGCGCCCAAGGCGAACCCGGGCCTCACGGTGATCGACTACGCCCAGCCGAACGTGGCGAAGGAGATGCACGTCGGCCACCTCCGCTCGGCCGTCATCGGCGACGCCCTGCGCGGCATGCTGGACTTCACCGGCGAGCGGACGGTCGGCCGGCACCACATCGGCGACTGGGGCACCCAGTTCGGCATGCTGATCCAGTACCTGGTGGAGCACCCGGGCGAGCTGACCCCGGCCGACGAGGTCGACGGCGAACAGGCCATGTCGAACCTGAACCGGGTCTACAAGGCCTCCCGGGCCGTCTTCGACTCCGACGAGGAGTTCAAGGAGCGGGCCAGGAAGCGGGTCGTGGCCCTGCAGTCCGGCGACGAGGAGACCCTGAAGCTCTGGCAGCAGTTCGTGGACGAGTCGAAGGTCTACTTCTACTCGGTCTTCGGCAAGCTGGACATGGAGGTACGGGACGACGAGATCGTCGGCGAGTCCGCGTACAACGACCTGATGCCCGAGACCGCCCGGCTCCTGGAGGAGTCCGGCGTCGCGGTCCGCTCGGAGGGCGCGCTCGTCGTGTTCTTCGACGAGATCAGGGGCAAGGACGACCAGCCGGTCCCGCTGATCGTGCAGAAGGCCGACGGCGGTTTCGGTTACGCGGCCTCCGACCTCTCGGCGATCCGCAACCGGGTCTTCGACCTCAAGGCCACCGACCTCATCTACGTCGTGGACGTACGGCAGTCGCTGCACTTCAGGATGGTCTTCGAGACGGCCCGGCGGGCCGGCTGGCTGACCGACGAGGTCACCGCGCACAACATGGGCTACGGCACGGTGCTCGGCGCGGACGGCAAGCCGTTCAAGACCCGTGAGGGCGAGACGGTACGGCTGGAGGACCTGCTCGACGAGGCCGTCGAGCGGGCCACCGCGGTCGTCCGCGAGAAGGCCGAGAAGGTGGGCCTGACCGAGGAGGAGATCGTCGAGAACGGCCGGTACGTGGGCATCGGCGCCGTGAAGTACGCGGACCTGTCCACGTCCCCGAACCGTGACTACAAGTTCGACCTGGACCAGATGGTCTCGCTGAACGGCGACACGTCCGTCTACCTGCAGTACGCGTACGCCCGGATCCAGTCCATCCTGCGCAGGGCGGGCGAGGCCCGGCGGGCCGCGCACCCGGAGCTGGAGCTGGCCCCGGCCGAGCGGGCCCTGGCCCTGCACCTGGACGCCTTCGGCGAGACGGTCTTCGAGGCGACCGCGGAGTACGCACCGCACAAGGTGGCCGCGTACCTGTACCAGCTGGCCACGCTCCTGACGAAGTTCTACGAGCACTGCCCGGTCCTGAACGCCGACAGCGAGGCCCAGAAGGAGAACCGCCTCTTCCTGGTCGACCTGACGGCCCGCACTCTCCACCAAGGCATGGCCCTCCTGGGCATCCGCACCCCGGAAAAGCTCTGAACGCAGAAGCACCGGGCGAGAGCAGAAGCACCGAGCGAGAGGGGGCCCACAGCGGTGGGCCCTCTCCCCGTTTCCGAGCTCCCCCCCTTACCCGAGGGCCCGCCCCAGCCGCCGCACCCCCTCCGCGATCTCCTCCGGGGAGTGCGTCACGAAGCACAGCCGCATCGTGGAACGGTCCGGGATCCCGGCGAAGAACGGTGCGCCCGGGACGTACGCCACCTCGTGCTCGACGACCGAGCGGAGCAGCGCGCCCGTGTCGTACGACTCCGGGAGCCGCGCCCACAGGAACATGCCGCCCTCGGGCCGGTTCCAGACCGAGCCCTCGGGCAGCGCCTCGCCGAGGCCCGCGAGCAGCGCGTCGCGGCGCTCCCGGTAGGCGGCGGCGACCGTGGCGACATGTGCGTCGAGGTCGTGGGCCGCCAAGTAGCGTGCCGCGGCGAGCTGGTTGACGGTCGGCGTGTGCAGATCGGCGGCCTGCTTGACGACCGCGCAGGCCCGTCGCAGCTCCGCGGGCGCGCGCAGCCAGCCGAGGCGCATCCCGGGCGCCATCACCTTCGAGAAGCTGCCGAGCAGCACGGTGCGGTCCGCGGCGCCTTCGTACGTGGCGATCCAGGGCACCCGCTCCCCCTCGAACCGCAGCTCGCCGTACGGGTCGTCCTCGACGATCCACAGCCCGCGCCGCCCGGCCACGGCAGCGACGGCGGCACGGCGCTCGGCCGTCATGGTCCGGCCGGTGGGGTTCTGGAAGCTCGGGACCGTGTACAGCAGCTTGGGCCGCTCGCGTACGACGATCGCGTCCAGGGCCTCCGGATCGATCCCGTCCTCGTCGCAGTCCACGGCCACGACGCGAGCGCCCGCGAAGGCGAAGACCTGGAGCGCGGCGAGGTACGTCGGGTTCTCGACGAGCACGGTGTCGCCGGGTTCCAGGAGCGCGGTGGCGACCAGCGAGAGAGCCTGCTGCGAGCCGCTCGTGACGAGCAGGTCATCGGCCTCGGTGGGCAGTCGGCGTGCGGTGGCCCGCGCGGCGAGCGCGGCGCGCAGCGTGGGCTCGCCCTCGGTGGTCGAGTACTGCAGCGCCCGCGCCGCATCACCGGCCAGGACCTCGGCGTAGGCCTCGGCGACGCCCTCGGCGTCGAACAGCTCCGGCGCGGGCAGCCCACCCGCGAAGTTGATCACCTCGGGCCGTGCGGTCACGGCGAGGATGTCCCGTACCGGCGAACCTCCCACGGACGCGGCACGCGCGGCGAGAGGTGGCGCGGGGGCAAGGCCGGTCTGCTCGGAGACGGTCACGGCGGCGACTCCTTCGATACGGGGTGGCTGTCCGGCCAGCGTAGAGAAACCGGGTGGCGGCTACACCTGTCATTTCAAGATCCGGACGCCTAACCTCGGACGCATGACCGCGAACGTGCCCTTCCCCTTCATCCACCACGTCACCCTGCTCGTCGGCGACTTCAAGGCGAGCGAGCGTTTCTACGCGGCCGCACTGGCGCCTCTGGACGTCTCCATCGAGGCCTACGAGGGCAATGCGGCGGAGCTGTGGCGTTCGGATGCGGACACCCCGTCGTTCGGGATGTACACCGCCCCGACCCCCGAGGAGGCGACCCGCGGCCTGCACATCGCCTTCACGGCCCGCAGCCGCGCCGAGGTGGACGCCTTCCACCAGGCGGCCCTCGCCAACGGGGGCACCGAGCGCGAGGCCCCGCGCCGCTGGCCCGAGTACGGCGCGTACTGCGCGTTCGTGAACGACCCGGACGGCAACAACGTCGAGGCCGTGTTCAAGGAGCCGCAGGGCGAACAGGGGGAATAGCCCGGAACAGCCCGGAACAACAAAGCGCGCCGCTCTGGGGCTGTCCGGCGGACAGCCCCAGGGCGGCGCGATGCGTTTGGCCGGAACCCGGAACCCGGAACTCAGGCGGCACGCAGCTTGCGCGCCGCCTCCACCGCCCAGTAGGTCAGAATCATGCCCGCCCCGGCCCGCTTGATCCCGGTGAGCGTCTCCAGGATCGCCGCCTCCCGGTCGATCAGGCCCTTCTCGGCGGCGGCCTCGACCATCGCGTACTCCCCGCTGATCTGGTACGCGGCCACCGGCACGTCCACCGACTCCGCGACCTTCGCCAGCACGTCGAGGTAGGGACCGGCGGGCTTGACCATCACCATGTCCGCGCCCTCCTCCAGATCGAGCGCGAGCTCCCGCAGCGACTCCCGGAGGTTGGCCGGGTCCTGCTGATACGTCTTGCGGTCGCCCTTGAGCGAGGAGGCGACGGCCTCGCGGAAGGGCCCGTAGAAGGCGGACGAGTACTTCGCCGTGTACGCGAGGATCGAGACGTCCTCGTGCCCGGTCTGGTCGAGTGCGTCACGGATGACGCCGACCTGGCCGTCCATCATGCCGCTGGGGCCGAGCACATGGGCACCGGCATCAGCCTGGACCTGAGCCATCTCCGCGTACCGCTCAAGGGTGGCGTCGTTGTCGACCCGCCCCCGCTCGTCCAGCACACCGCAGTGCCCGTGATCGGTGACCTCGTCCAGACACACATCGGACATGACGATCAGATCGTCACCGACCTCGGCCCGCACATCCCGCAGCGCAAGCTGCAGAATCCCGTCCGGGTCGGTACCGGGCGTCCCGACGGCGTCCTTCTTCTCGTCGAGCGGCACACCGAAGAGCATGATCCCGGAAACCCCGGCCTCGACCGCCTCGACGGCGGCCTTCTTCAGCGTGTCCCGCGTGTGCTGCACGACCCCGGGCATCGACCCGATGGCCACCGGCTCGCTGATGCCCTCCCGCACGAACGCGGGAAGAATCAGATCGGCCGGATGCACCCGCGTCTCGGCCACCATGCGCCGCATGGCGGGGGTGGTGCGCAGCCGGCGGGGCCGCGTCCCGGGGAACGATCCGTATGTGCTCAACTCTTTCAGCCCCTCCGGCGTTTGAGGAGATCCGACCGAAGGCCGGATGCGGGGTCCGGGGACGGAGCCCCGGGAAACGGTGAAAGGGCGGGGCGGGGAGAGGAAATCCCGCCCACCCCGCCGCACCCGACAACGAAACCTACTGCGTGGCCACCCGCCGCCGCCGCGCACCGGGCCGCTTCTCCGAAGGTCGCGTCACCGGATCCCCGGCCTCCAGCGCCGCCAGGCGCCGCGCCGCACCGAACTCCGCCAGCGCCTCCGCCAACTTGTGCACGGACGGCTCCGGGGCCATCACATCGACCCGCAGCCCATGCTCCTCGGCCGTCTTCGCCGTGGCGGGCCCGATGCACGCGATCACCGTCACGTTGTGCGGCTTGCCCGCGATACCGACCAGGTTGCGCACCGTCGAGGACGAGGTGAAAAGCACCGCGTCGAAGCCGCCGCCCTTGATGGCCTCCCGCGTCTCGGCCGGCGGCGGCGAGGCCCGCACGGTCCGGTAGGCCGTGACGTCGTCGACCTCCCAGCCGAGGTCGATGAGCCCCGCGACCAGCGTCTCGGTCGCGATGTCCGCCCGCGGCAGGAAGACCCGGTCGATCGGGTCGAAGACGGGGTCGTACGGCGGCCAGTCCTCCAGGAGTCCGGCGGCGGACTGCTCGCCCGAGGGCACCAGATCCGGCTTGACCCCGAAGGCGACGAGCGCCGCGGCCGTCTGCTCGCCCACCGCCGCGACCTTGATCCCGGCGAAGGCCCGCGCGTCGAGCCCGTACTCCTCGAACTTCTCACGCACGGCCTTGACCGCGTTGACCGAGGTGAAGGCGATCCACTCGTAGCGCCCGGTGACGAGCCCCTTGACCGCGCGCTCCATCTGCTGCGGCGTACGCGGCGGTTCGACGGCGATCGTCGGCACCTCGTGCGGCACGGCGCCGTACGAGACGAGCTGGTCGGAGAGCGAGGCGGCCTGCTCCTTGGTGCGCGGCACGAGCACCCGCCAGCCGAACAGCGGCTTGGACTCGAACCACGAGAGCTCGTCGCGCCGGGCGGCGGCGGAGCGCTCGCCGACCACGGCTATGACGGGCTGGTGGCCCTCCGGCGAGGGCAGCACCTTGGCCTGCTTGAGGACCTGGGCGACCGTGCCGAGACTCGCGTTCCAGGTGCGCTGACGGGTCGTCGTACCCGCGATGGTGACGGTCAGCGGGGTGTCGGGCTTGCGGCCCGCGGACACCAGCTCACCGGCCGCGGCGGCGACGGACTCCAGGGTGGTGGAGACGACGACGGTGCCGTCGGAGGCACCGACCTCGGTCCAGCAGCGGTCGGAGGCGGTACGGGCGTCGACGAAGCGCACATCCGCGCCCTCCGCGTCGCGCAGCGGCACCCCCGCGTAGGCGGGCACGCCGACGGCGGTCGCGATGCCGGGCACCACCTCGAAGGGGATACCGGCGGCGGCGCAGGCGAGCATCTCGTCGGCGGCGTTCGCGTCGAGTCCCGGATCGCCGTTCACTGCACGGACGACCCGCTTGCCGCCCCGTACGGACGCCATGACAAGATTGGCCGTAACAGCCGCGGTGTCCGCCGCCGTTGATGACGCGTCAGGCGCGCCCGGCGCCGCCGTGCCCTGCACGTCCACGCCCGAACGGGCATGTGTGCGGACGACGTCGAGCACAGCGGGCTCGGCGATCAGCACGTCCGCGACGGCAAGCGCCTCGACGGCGCGCAGTGTCAGCAGGCCCGGGTCTCCGGGACCGGCACCGAGGAAGGTGACCTGCCCGGATGCGGGGGCTGCGGGATATTCAGAGGCGGTGGGGCTCAATGTGCTCGCTCCCCCATCAGACCGGCCGCACCCTTGGCCAGCATCTCGTCCGCGAGTTCGCGTCCGAGCGCCATGGCCTGGTCGTGTGTGGTGGGTACGGGACCGGTGGTGGACAGCTGCACCAGCGCCGAGCCGTCGGTCGTGCCGACGACGCCGCGCAGGCGCATTTCCTTGACAACCTGTCCGTCCCTCACGAGGTCGGCCAGCGCACCCACAGGTGCGCTGCAGCCGGCCTCGAGAGCGGCGAGCAGGGATCGCTCGGCGGTCACGGCGGCCCGCGTGTGCGGGTCGTCGAGCTCGGCGAGCTGGGCGGCGAGGTCCGCGTGGGCCGCGGTGGTCTCGATCGCCAGGGCTCCCTGGCCGGGAGCCGGAAGTACGGTGTCGACCGAGAGGAACTCGGTCACTTCGTCGCTGCGTCCGACGCGGCTGAGCCCGGCGGCGGCAAGCACCACCGCGTCGAGCTCGCCCTTGCGCACGAAGCCGATGCGGGTGTCGATGTTGCCGCGGATCGGCACGGTCTCGATGCGCAGGCCGTGGCTGCGGGCGTACGCGTTGAGCTGGGCCATGCGGCGCGGCGAACCGGTGCCGATCCGGGCGACGCCCGTCCCGGAGGCGTCCGCGGCGAGTTCCGCGAACGTCAGGCCGTCGCGGGCGACCAGCACATCGCGCGGGTCCTCACGGAGCGGCATCGCGGCGACGACGAGCTCCGCGGGCTGCGCGGTCGGCAGGTCCTTGAGCGAGTGGACGGCGAAGTCCACCTCACCGGCGAGCAACGCGTCGCGCAGCGCCGTCACGAAGACCCCGGTGCCGCCGATCTGCGCGAGGTGCTCGCGCGAGGTGTCACCGTAGGTGGTGATCTCCACGAGCTCGACCTCGCGGCCGGTCAGCCGGCGTACGGCATCGGCCACATGACCGGACTGGGCCATGGCGAGCTTGCTGCGCCTGGTCCCGAGCCGGAGTGCCTGCTGGGTCATGCCCGCCCCTTTTTCTTGGTCGTGTCGGCGGTATCGGCCTTCGACACGGCTGCCACCGTCTCGGGGTCGAGGTCGAACAGGGTGCGCAGCGCGTCGGCGTACCCGGCGCCGCCGGGCTCGCCCGCGAGCTGCTTGACCCGCACGGTCGGTGCGTGCAGGAGCTTGTCGACGACACGGCGCACGGTCTGCACGACCTCGGCCTGCTGTCGTTCGTCGAGGTCGGGCAGGCGGCCGCGCAGCCGGGCCACCTCGCTGTCGACGACGTCGGCGGCCATGGTGCGCAGCGCCACGACGGTCGGCGTGATGTGCGCGGCGCGCTGAGCGGCGCCGAAGGCGGCGACCTCGTCGGCCACGATCGTGCGGACCATGTCGACGTCGGCGGCCATCGGGGCGTCCGCGGAGGCCTCGGCGAGCGATTCGATGTCGACGAGGTGCGCTCCGGCGATCCGGTGCACGGCGGCGTCGATGTCACGCGGCATGGCGAGGTCGAGCAGCGCGAGCCGCACCCCGGGGTGCGGGGTGTGCGCCTTGCCCTTGTCGCGTACGAGCCCGGCCTCGCGCTCCAGCGCGGTGCCGTTGTCGGCCCAACTGCCGTGCAGGTCGAGTGACTCGGCGTGCCCGGCCTCGTCGAGCCCGACCGGGCAGGCCTCGTGACCCTCGTGCGTGACGTCGTGCCCCTCGGCGATCCGCCCGTCGCGCGCGGCCGCGGCGGCCAGACGGGCGACGAGGCTGCCGTCGGGGGCGCGCAGGTCGGCGGCCTCGGCCGCGCCCTCGGCGGTCCCGGCGGCGGGCACGGGCGTGACGGCGGGCACGGGCGCGGCGAGCGCGGTGGTGATCACGTCGGCGGTCAGTACGAGGCCGGTGGCGCCGGTGCAGGACACGGCGAGGTCGACCCGCGCAAGCTCCGCCGGCACGGCGTCCATCTCGACGGCCCGCGCGCGCAGCGACGGGTGCTGCTCGGTGAGCAGCTGCACCAGGTGCCGGGCCCGCTCATGGGTCCGGTTGGCGATGACGATCTCGGCCGCGCCGAGCCGCGCGAGGGTGGCCGCGGCGAGTGAGGACATCGATCCCGCGCCGATCACCAGGGCGCTCCGGCCGGAGGCCCACTCGGCGACCGGGCGTCCGTCCGCGAGCTGTTCGAGGCCGAAGGTCACGAGCGACTGCCCGGCCCGGTCGATCCCGGTCTCGGAGTGCGCCCGCTTGCCGACCCTGAGTGCCTGCTGGAAGAGGTCGTTGAGCAGCCGCCCGGCCGTGTGCGTCTCCTGCGCCGTGGCGAGCGAGTCCTTGATCTGCCCGAGGATCTGGCCTTCCCCGACAACCATGGAGTCGAGTCCGCAGGCCACCGAGAACAGGTGGTGGACGGCCCGGTCCTCGTAGTGCACATAGAGATACGGGGTGAGCTCCTCCAGGCCGACGCCGCAGTGCTGGGCGAGCAGCGTGGACAGCTCGGCGACACCGGCGTGGAACTTGTCCACATCGGCGTACAGCTCGATCCGGTTGCAGGTCGCGAGCGCCGCCGCTTCGGCGGTGGGCTCGGCGGCCACGGCGTCCTGCAGCAGCTTCAGCTGGGCGTCCGCGCTCAGGGCAGCCCGCTCCAGCACACTCACGGGTGCGCTGCGGTGGCTGAGACCGACGACGAGGAGACTCACGCCGGCATCACGGCGGGGACATCCCCGTCGGGTCCCTTCCGGTCGGCCTGCTCGCCGGCCGACCGGGCGGCGGGCGGCACGACGCCGGGTTCGACGGCGGGCTCGACGCCCTCCTCGCCGGCCTTGCGCTGCTCGTGGAAGGCGAGGATCTGCAGTTCGATGGAGAGATCGACCTTGCGCACGTCCACGCCCTCGGGCACGGAGAGCACGGTCGGTGCGAAGTTCAGGATCGAGGTGACCCCGGCGGCGACCAGACGGTCGCAGACCTGCTGGGCGGCGCCGGCGGGCGTGGCGATGACACCGATCGACACCCCGTTGTCGTCGATGATCTTCTCCAGCTCATCGGTGTGCTGCACGGGCATCCCGGCGACGGGCTTGCCGGCCATCGCGGGATCGGCGTCGATGAGCGCCGCGACACGGAAGCCGCGGGAGGCGAAGCCGCCGTAATTGGCCAGGGCGGCGCCGAGGTTGCCGATTCCGACGATGACGACGGGCCAGTCCTGGGTGAGGCCCAGCTCACGGGAGATCTGGTAGACGAGGTATTCGACGTCGTAGCCCACACCCCTGGTCCCGTAGGAGCCGAGGTACGAGAAGTCCTTGCGCAGCTTCGCGGAGTTGACCCCGGCGGCGGACGCGAGCTCCTCGGAGGAGACCGTGGGAACGGAGCGCTCCGACAGCGCGGTCAGGGCGCGCAGATACAGCGGAAGCCTGGCGACGGTGGCCTCGGGAATCCCTCGGCTGCGGGTCGCCGGTCGGTGAGTTCGGCCAGTTGCCACGGTGCTCCTGCGGGTAGAGCGGGGCTGCAGGCGGTCGTGTGTCCCTGGACCGCCCCGTCGGATGCAGGCTATGTCTTTGTGAACGCGTGCACAAAGATTGTGTCCGCTTTGTCCGGCCAAAGTGACCGGGGTCACGCAAGATTCAGGCTCCGGCCTGGAACCGATGCGATGGCCGGTAACCGTCGCATAAACAGGGGGCAAAACCGCACACACTCCTCACGATTCCTCACCCCCGAGACCAAATCGCCCTCGATCCTAAAGGACTACGCGGCCCCGAGCGCCCGCCTGAGCCGGTCGGGATCCACCTTCCAGAAGTCGTGCTGCTCCCCGTCGACGAGGATCACGGGGATCTGCTCCCAGTACTTGCGGTGCAGTTCCTCGTCCTGCGAGATGTCCCACTTCTCCCACGAAGCCCCGGTCTCGCCGCACACTTCCCTGATCACGCCTTCCGCCACCTCGCACAGATGGCATCCGGGCTTCCCGATCAACGTGACGGTGCTCTCCGCGGGATCGGCCTTCTGCTTTCGCCAGAACAAGGGACTCATCCCCCTATTGTCCAGCCCGCCCCGCCCTTCCGACCCCACCCGCGCAGCCCACGCCTGCCCGGACGATCCCGCACCCCTGCCCACGTAACGCCCCGGTAGCGCACTGTTCACAGCCCGCATCCGGTACACGCGCCCGAAATGGCTATGCTCACAGGCATGGCCTCTCTGCGATGGCTCACCCCCCGTCGGCGCTCCGCCACCGCGCGCAGCGTCCTTGCCGGCGAGGCCTCGGCCGAGGCCGCTCGCAAGTCCGAGCAGGAACTGCACGAGCAGTACGAGCGGGAGCAGGCGAGAGAGCGGGCGAAGCAGGAGGCCGAGGCCCAGAAGAGGGCCGAGGGGAAGGCCGAGGGGAAGGCTGAGGAAGAGGCCGAGGAGGAACCGCCGTTCCCCGTCGAGGGCGACGACAGGGCCGCCGCGTTCTTCGACCTGGACAACACCGTCATGCAGGGCGCCGCGATCTTCCACTTCGGCCGCGGCCTGTACAAGCGGAAGTTCTTCGAGCGCCGCGAACTCACCCGCTTCGCCTGGCAGCAGGCATGGTTCCGCCTCGCCGGCGTCGAGGACCCCGAGCACATGCAGGACGCCCGCGACAGCGCCCTGTCCATCGTCAAGGGCCACCGTGTCTCCGAACTGATGTCCATCGGCGAGGAGATCTACGACGAGTACCTGGCCGAGCGCATCTGGCCCGGCACCCGCGCCCTGGCCCAGGCCCACCTGGACGCGCGCCAGAAGGTCTGGCTCGTCACCGCCGCCCCCGTGGAGATCGCCACGGTGATCGCCCGCCGCCTCGGCCTGACCGGCGCGCTCGGCACGGTCGCCGAGTCCGTCGACGGCATCTACACCGGCAAGCTGGTCGGCGAGCCCCTGCACGGCCCCGCGAAGGCCGAGGCGGTACGCGCGCTCTCCGCCGCCGAGGACCTGGACCTGGCCCGCTGCGCCGCGTACAGCGACTCGCACAACGACATTCCGATGCTGTCGCTCGTCGGACATCCGTACGCGATCAATCCCGACAGCAAACTGCGCAAGCACGCCCGCGAGCGGGACTGGCGGCTGCGCGACTACCGCACCGGCCGCAAGGCCGCCAAGATCGGCATCCCCGCGGCGGCCGGTGTCGGCGCACTCGCGGGCGGTACGGCGGCCGCGATCGCCGTACACCGCCGCCGCGGCTGAGCCCTCCGGCCCCACGGAGCGGCACGGACACATCCCGCCGGCAATCCGTACCCCTTACCCACGCACGGCCCCCGCCAGTCGCGCTGACGCGGACCCGCGGAAACCGGCCACAACCTGGCCTGCACAAAGACAGATCACGGTCTCATCCGATCAACAACCGGTCACTCAGTGGTACTTGAAGTGCCGGTACTCGGTAACAGAAGAGACGGAACCGGTGATTTCCGCAACTGGGTGTAGCGCTGCCTGTACGAAGCGTTATTCTCCTCAGACGCATTGAGGACCCCGCCGGTCGCCACGACGGGTGAACGGTCCAGCACTGCACGTGATGGAAAGCTCTGCCTCTGGGAGTCCCGTGTACCCACACGTCGGGGTTGACACCTCGGGCCTGGCTACGCTGCGCGCAACGGTCCAAGCACAACTGGAACTGTTGCGCGGCTTCGTCCCCACCGCGTACGCCGTCCCCGCCTTCGCCGTGCCGGTCGCTGCTGCAAGCGGCCCGGCCGGTCCCTGCTACGCACTCGCCGAAAGCAGCACCGCCTCGGTCGGCAGACGCGGGCGCAACGCGGGCGGTACGGCCGCTCCAGCGGTCCGCCGCCCCGCGGCCGACAGCGACAGCGCCCGCATGATGGAGCTCGTCGAACGCGCCCAGGCCGGTGAGGCCGACGCCTTCGGCCGGCTCTACGACCAGTACAGCGACACCGTGTACCGGTACATCTACTACCGCGTCGGCTCCGGCGGAAAGGCCACCGCCGAGGACCTCACCAGCGAGACCTTCCTGCGCGCCCTGCGCCGGATCGGCACCTTCACCTGGCAGGGCCGCGACTTCGGCGCCTGGCTCGTGACCATCGCGCGCAACCTGGTGGCCGACCACTTCAAATCGAGCCGCTTCCGCCTCGAAGTCACCACCGGCGAGATGCTCGACGCCAACGAGGTGGAGCGCAGCCCCGAGGACTCGGTCCTCGAATCCCTCTCCAACGCGGCCCTGCTCGACGCGGTCCGCCGCCTCAACCCCCAGCAGCAGGAATGCGTAACCCTGCGCTTCCTGCAGGGCCTCTCGGTCGCCGAGACCGCACGTGTCATGAACAAGAACGAGGGCGCGATCAAAACCCTCCAGTACCGGGCCGTCCGCACCCTGGCCCGCCTCCTGCCGGACGACGCACGCTAGCCGTCACCCCTCCCACCCGGCGGCCCCGCCCCCACGCTTCCCCCACATGGTTCCCCCTCACGGATCCACCGCCCCCCACGGCCCGTAATCCCCAACTCACCCCTTGTGACGAGCCGATGCTTCACGCGAAGAGACAGCGGTCCGATCATCTTTCGTCCGTAACCCAAGTGCCGCGACGGTCGTTGTGCGGGATGCAGGCTCCCTGTGGTCGCTGCCGGAGTGCTCCCCCTCACTCCTTGGAGTGGAAACTTCCCCGGCGTGCAACCCTCAGGACCCCCTGGGGAGTCGGATGTCATGACGAGAGGAGGTGCCGCCAGTGATCGCACATGTCTCGGCACACCGGCGGGCGAACGCCTTCGCCCAGGCCGTGGAGGACGAGTCCGAGCAGGGCACGGCGGCCGCACAGCAGGCGCGCGCGAGCGCCCCGTCGGAACCGACCGAGCAGGGCCGCATGCTGGCCCTCGCGGAAGGGCTCGGTGAGCTGCCCAAGCCCGAGCTCGACCCCGAGGTCAAGGTCGTGCAGCGGGCGCAGCTCGTGGCCGCGATGGAGGCGATGTTCGCGAGCGGCGAGGCGGACCTGTCGGTACCGGAGCAGCGCTCCAAGGGCGCCCACCGGGCGGGCCCCAAGCGGTTCCGGCCGCGTTCACGCCTGTCCAAGGGCATCGCCGCGGGCGGACTCACCGTCGGCGTGGCCGCCGGAGCGTTCGGCGGCGTGGCCGCCGCCAGCTCCGACGCCCTGCCGGGCGACTCGCTGTACGGGCTCAAGCGCGGCATGGAGGACTTCAAGCTCGGCCTGGCCGGCGATGACTCCTCCCGCGGCGAGCTCTACCTCGACCAGGCGTCCACCCGCTTGTCGGAGGCCCGTCGGCTGATGGAGCGCGGCCGCTCCGGCGCCCTGGACCACGAATCGCTGAGCGAGATCAGGCGCGCGCTGAACGGGATGAAGCACGATGCCGCCGAAGGCCACCGCCTGCTGAGCGAGGCCTATGCGCGCGACGGTTCGCTCGCGCCCATCCAGGCGCTCTCCTCCTTCTCCCAGTCACACCGCGGCAGCTGGCACACGCTGCGCAGCCAGCTGCCCCCGCAGCTCGGCGATGTCGGTGACGAGGTCACCTCGGTCTTCGACGCCATAGAGGACGAGGTCGACCCCCTGGAGTCCCTCCTGTCGGAGCCGCCCCGCACCGGCGGCGGCTCCGACATGCCGGGCCAGGGCTCGGAAGGCACCCGCACCGAGGACGACGGGGGTACGGACCCGAGCACCTCGGGCCCCGAGGGCTCCACCCCGTCCACCTCGGAGGAACCGAGCACCCCGCCGAGCTCCCCCGAGAAGGACGAGGGCCTCCTGGGCGGCTCCACCGGCGGCCTCCTGGACCCCCCGAAGACCGGGACAAGCCCGCCCCCCTCGGATTCGGGCAGCGATGCCCCCGCCCCGGAGATCACCTTGCCCCCGCTGCTCCCCGGACTCCTGCCGGGGTTGGGGATCGACGCGGAGGACGCGGACTAAGCGGAGGACGCGGACTAAGGGGTATCCGGCCGATCAGCACCTCATTGCCGTGAGCCCTCGGGTGGCCCAGCCACCCGAGGGCTCACGTCTTCTGACCGCTCTCCGGACGGGCCACGCCCCTCAGAAGAACACCGACCGCCGCCGCACCAGCAGCTTGTACAGCGTGTGCTGGATCTGCTCCCGTACCTGGTCCGTCAGGTTGAACATCAGCATCGGATCCTCCGCCGCCTCCGCCGGATACCCGTCCGTCGCGATCGGCTCCCCGAACTGGATCGTCCACTTCGTCGGCAACGGCACCGCCCCGAGCGGCCCCAGCCACGGAAACGTCGGCGTCACCGGGAAGTACGGAAGGCCGAGCACCCGGGCCAGCGTCTTCGCGTTCCCGATCATCGGGTAGATCTCCTCCGCCCCCACGATCGAGCACGGCACGATCGGCGTCCCGGCCCGCAGCGCCGTGGACACGAAGCCGCCCCGGCCGAAGCGCTGCAGCTTGTAGCGCTCACTGAACGGCTTCCCGATGCCCTTGAACCCCTCGGGCATCACCCCCACCAGCTCCCCGCTCTCCAGGAGCCGCTGCGCGTCCTCCGCGCAGGCCAGCGTGTGCCCGGCCTTGCGGGCCAGCTCGTTCACGACGGGCAGCATGAAGACCAGATCCGCGGCGAGCAGCCGCAGATGCCGCTGCTGCGGATGGTTGTCGTGCACGGCCACCTGCAGCATCAGCCCGTCGAGCGGCAGCGTCCCGGAGTGGTTCGCGACGATCAGCGCGCCCCCGTCGGCCGGGATGTTCTCGATGCCCCTCACCTCGACCCGAAAGTACTTCTCGTACATGGGCCGCAACAGCGACATCAGGACCTGTTCGGTGAGCTCCTGGTCGTAGCCGAACTCGTCGACGTCGTACTCACCGGTGATCCGCCGCCGCAGAAACGCCAGCCCACCCGCAATCCGCCGCTCCCAGCCGCCACCATCCCGCGCCGCCGCACCGGCCTCCCCGCCCGGCTGCCCGCTCTGCGCCCCCGCCGCCCGGCCGGGCACCGACCGCTCCGCCGAGCCCCCACGCACCTCCCGTACGGGTACACCTGCACCCGACCCGACACCCGGGCCCGAACCCGAGCCGCCCCCGGCACCTGAACCGGCACCCGCCCCGGTCCCCGCCGCCGAGCCCCCACGCCGCCCCCGCCGACGCCCGGGCCCGCTCCCGTGCCCCTTGCCGCCGCCCCCGCGCGACCGGTCGTCGTCGAAGGGAATGACCTTGGCGTCCGCCATTGCTGCTGCGCTCCTCAGTCGGCGCTGTACGTCGAATGCGTACGGCTCGGATGCGTACGGTTCGGCTGCGTGCTCTTGCCCTACGTGCTGTTGCCCTGCCTGCGGCTGTCCTGGCCGCGGTTGTCCTGGCTGCGGCTGTCCTGGCCTGCGGTTGCCCTACGTGCTGTTCGCCTCGGTGCGCCCCGGCCCGCCCTCGATCGGCAGCCGCTCCGCGATCCGGTCCACCGCCGTGGCCAGCGCCTCGGGCGGCAGCAACCCCGCCCCACGGCTGCGGGCGAAGTCCGCGAAGGTCTCCGCGGTGGAGTACTCGGGCCGGAACCCCAGTGTCTCGCGCATCTGCGCCGTGGAGACCACCCTGCCGTGCGTCAGCAGCCGCACCTGCTCGGGCGAGAAGTCGGTGAGCCCCATGGTGCGCAGCGCGGTCCCCGCCCAGGTGACAGCGGGCAGCAGCACGGGCACAGTGGGCCGCCCGAGCCGCCGCGAGCACTGCGAGAGCAGCAGGACCCCGTCGCCGGCGATGTTGAAGGTCCCGCTGTTGAGCGTCCCGCGCGCGGCATCGTGCGAGGCGAGCCGCAGCACCTCGATCACATCGTCCTCGTGCACGAACTGCAGCCGCGGGTCATAGCCGAACACGGTGGGCAGCACCGGCAGCGAGAAGTAGTCGGCGAGCGGCGTCTCCGCGGTCGGCCCGAGGATGTTCGCGAAACGCAGCACGCTCACGGCCACATCGGGCCGCCGGCGGGCGAAGCCGCGCACGTAGCCCTCGACCTCGACGGCGTCCTTGGCGAAGCCGCCGCTGGGCAGTGATTTGGGCGGGGTGGTCTCGGTGAACACGGCCGGATCGCGGGGCGCCGAACCGTACACATTGGTGGAGGACTTGACCACGAGCCGCTCGACGGTGGGCGACTTCTGGCAGGCCCCGAGCAGCTGCATGGTGCCGATGACGTTGGTCTCCTTGACCGAGCCCCGGCTGCCGCCGCCGAGCGGGGTGCCGCTGACGTCGAGGTGCACCACGGTGTCCACGGAGTGCTCGGCGAGCACCTTGGCGATCGCGGGCCGCCGGATGTCGGCCTGCACGAACTCCGCGCCGCCGAGCTGATGCGCGGGCGCCTGCGCGTCCACGGCGATCACCCGGTCCACCTCGGGGTCGCGCTGGATCCTCCGTACGAACCGGCCGCCGAGCTGCCGGGCCACCCCGGTGACGAGCACGACCTTGCCCAAGATCAGCTCCTGCCTTCCCCTCAGAACCGCTTCACGCCGCGCCCCGCCACCGTATCGGGTGAATGTTGCGCTGTGATGACCGACCACTGCATGAGGTGACGATCAGGGGAAAACCGCAGGTCCCATCGGGTGCGATACGACTGTGGCCCTCCCACCACGAGGGTGGGAGGGCCACAGAGCGCTGCTTCAGCTTCGCTTACTTCTTGTTGCGACGCTGAACGCGGGTGCGCTTGAGCAGCTTGCGGTGCTTCTTCTTGGCCATCCGCTTACGCCGCTTCTTGATAACAGAGCCCACGACTACCCTCGCTCACTTCTCTTCACTCGGTGCGGGGCAGACTAGGCCCACACGACCTACGAGGGGCCAGCCTACCCGCCCGAGCTTCCAAGGCTGTAATCGAGGATCCAGAACGGCCTCGATCAGGCCGTCTCCACCCCCACATAGGAATCGCGGAGGTACTCGTGAACCGCGTTCTCCGGGACCCGGAAGGACCTCCCCACCCGGATCGCGGGCAGATGACCACTGTGCACCAAGCGGTACACGGTCATCTTGGACACACGCATCACCGCGGCGACTTCCGCCACGGTCAGGAACGCCACCTCGGACAGAGGCCTCTGCTCAGCAGCCATGACACACCTGAACCTTCCGCACATGGACGGGCACCGGCTTCCCCTTCCGGTGACTCCTTGTCGCCACGCGCTCACTCCCCAGAGTAGGGGCGGGTGGTGCGAGTGGGGAAGAGCGCTGCGATCGGGGCGCCTACCGTGACAGACCCGCCCGATTGAGTACGTAGCGCGTCAGCGGCCGGTAGTAATCAGACCGCACAGCGTCATCAAGCGGAACGGCGACGGACACCCGTCCCTCGGCCTCTCCGACGAACAGCGCCGGATCATCCGTATCCGCCAGGCCGATCGCCTCGATGCCCAGCTGACCTGCACCGCAGACCCAGCCGTGATCCCCGACGACCAGCGCGGGCAGCGGCCCGCCCGCGGCCGCTGCGGCCCCGAGCGCGGTGCGAACCGGCAGCGGCGAGTGGCTGTGCGCGCCCGGCTCACACCCGGCGCCCCGCGCGCCGTCCGCACGCACCAGCGCGACTCCTCGTACGTAGTCGAGGTTGTACGTACGTAGACCAAACCGAGTCGTTATGTCGACAGAGCTACCCTGCGCGGGGGTGAGGACGGTACATCCCGCCGCCGACAGAGCGTCTGCCAGAGCGCCGTAGAAGCCGAGCAGCCGGTGCGGATGCCCGGTGCCGAGCAGCACCGGCGCCCGGCGGCCGGCGGCCGCGGCGAGCCGTCCGGCGAAGGCGTCGAGACCCGCGAGGGTCAGCTCGGGGTCGATGACATCGGTTCCCTGGCGCTGCGCGGGATCGGGCGAGACCCCGCACTTGTCGGCCATGAGGGAGAGCAGTTCGCCGGCGCCCCAGGCCCGTTCGGGGTCGAGCCCGAGCAGCATGCGCGGATCGCGGGCCGCGAAAAGCCGGTAGTTGCGCAGCGACTTCTCCCGAGAGGTCGCGATGGGGCCGGCGAGCCGGGCGGCCAGGAGGTGCGCCCGCAGGGCGCCGACACTCAACACGCGATGATGCTGGCGCAGTTCGCCGCACGAGGGCCGCGGAATCCGCGGAAAGCCCACAGTTGGCCTAACACCAGCTCCCCACCCGGAACAGGCCTCGCTCCGGACGGACTTCACCCCGGCAGACCTCACCCGGGACAGACCTCACCCGGGACAGACATCACCCGGGACAGACCCCTCCCGCCCGGGGGCCGCTCCAGCCCCTCAAGGCTATCGGGCCCCACTGACAATCCCGGCCCGTCACCTTCACGCAAGCAGTCCGCGCTGCGGGAAGACCGCCCGCCGCGTCGCCAGGATCGTCTGGTCGATCCGGTCCGCCGGATCGTAACCCGCCGACCAGTCCAGCCACTTCGGCGTCCGCCCGTCCGTCATCCGCGCCGGCGCCGGCTGCCGGGTCCGCGCGTAGACCTCGTGCTTCCACTCCTCGGGCACCTCGGCGGCCGGATCGACCGGCCGCCCCGCCGCGATCGCCGTCAGATGCGTCCACGACCTCGGCACCACGTCGACGACCGCGTACCCGCCGCCGCCGAGCGCGAGCCAGCGCCCCTCGGCATGCGCGTGCGCCAGATCGTGGCAGGCCTCCTGCACGAGGCGCTGCGCGTCGAGCGAGATCGCGAGATGGGCGAGCGGATCCTCGAAGTGCGTATCGGCACCGTGCTGCGTGACGATGACCTGCGGCCGGAAGTCCGCGATCAGCTCCGGCACCACGGCGTGAAAGGCCCGCAGCCACCCCGCGTCCCCGGTCCCGGCGGGCAGCGCCACGTTCACCGCGCTCCCCTCGCCCTCCCCCTCCCCGGTCTCCTCGGGCCAGCCGGTCTGCGGGAACAGCGTCCGCGGATGCTCATGCAGCGAAACGGTCAGTACGCGGGGATCCTCGCGGAACGCGGCCTGCACCCCGTCCCCGTGGTGCACGTCCACATCGATGTACGCGACCCGCTCGGCTCCCAGCTCGAGGAGCCGCGCGATGGCGAGCGAGGCGTCGTTGTAGATGCAGAAGCCTGCCGCGCTCCCCGGCATCGCATGGTGCAGCCCGCCCGCGAAGTTCACGGCATGCGCCACCTCACCGCGCCAGATCGCCTCGGCCGCACCCACCGACTGCCCGGCGATCAGCGCCGAGACCTCGTGCATGCCCGCGAAGGCCGGATCATCGGGCGTCCCGAGACCGTACGAGGGATCAGCGGCGCGCGGCTCCGCGGAGGCGGCCTTCACCGCTTCGATGTAGTCCTCACGGTGCACGAGCCGCAGCGTCGAGTCCCCGGCCGGCTGCGCGGCGACGAGCTTCAGCTCCTGGTCGAGGCCGAAGGCACCGATCAGCTTCCTGGTCAGGGAGAGCCGCACGGGATCCATCGGGTGCTCGGGCCCGAAGTCGTACCCCGTGACTGCCTCATCCCACATCAACTGCGCGCGGCCGCTCATGCCCCTCACCGTATCGGTCGCCCTCGGCCTCGAAGGAGCGGGCGTAGACCAGCGTCAGGAGCACCAGCGCCATCGGCACGAGCATCGCCCCGCGGTAGCTCCACGCGTCCCCGATCCCGCCGACCAGCGGCGAACCGACGAGGAAACCCACGTAGTTGAAGATGTTGAGCCGCGCGATCGCGGTATCCGAATCCCCGGGGAACATCCGTCCGGCCGCCGCGAACGTCTGCGGCACGATCACACACAGCCCGAGCCCGAGCAGCGTGAACCCGACGATCCCCGCCCACGCCCCGGGCGCCACCGCCACGACCCCGAAGCCGAGCGCCGCGAGCAGCGTCCCGGCCCGCACCACCGTCACCGCACCGAACCGCCGCACCCCGAGATCCCCTACGGCCCGCCCGAGCAGCGTCGTCACCATGTACACGTTGTACGGAACGGTCGCCAGCTCCTCGGAGCTGTGCAGCACGTCCTCCAGATACTTCGCACTCCAGTTGGCCACGGTCGAATCGCCGATATACGCGAAAGTCATGATGAGGCACAGCGGAAGCAGCGCCTTGAACACCACAGGAGAAGCTCCGCGCGCCCCGCCTTCCACTCCCCCTTCGACTCTCCCTTCCGCTCCGTCTTCCGCCCGCGCACCGTCCCCGGTCTCGCCACCCGCGTACCACCGGCTGCCCGCAAGCACCGCCGGCAGCAGCACCACGACCACCGGCAGATACGAGACGAAGAGCGCCAGATCCCAGTGCGCCCCGACCCAGGCGAGCGAGGCCCCGACGATCCCGCCGAGGCTGTACACGGCGTGGAAGCCGAGCATGATGCTGCGCCCGTAAGCCTGCTGCAGGCTCACGCCGAGCATGTTCATCGAGGCGTCAAGCGCACCCACCGCGAGGCCGAACACACCGAGGGCCAGGGCGGCCTCCCACATCCGCGAGCCCGCGCCGACCCCGAGCAGCGAGAGCAGCACCACCGGCTGCGACCAGCGCAGCACCACCCGTGGCTCGATCCGCTTCACCAGCCGCTCGGTGGCCACGCTGCCGACGCCCGCGAGGACCGGCACAGCGGCCAGGAACGCGGGCAGCAGCCCGTCGGATATCCCGTACCGGTCCTGGATCGCCGGTATGCGGGTCACCAGCAGGGCGAAGGTCACGCCCTGCACGAAGAAGCTGAACACCAGGGAGGCCCTGCCATGCCGCAGGCGCGCGTCGGTCATGGCCGCACAGCGTAGGGCTCCCGCCTACCGACGGGTAGATGGATCACCGCAACAATTCGAGCAGCTGCCCCATGTCGAAGAAGTACGCGTTGGCGCCCACGAGCCGCTCGGAGGGCATCATCGACGTGAAGGCGTACACGTCCATGCCGGCCGCCCGCGCCGCCTCCACCCCGAGCGGGCTGTCCTCGACGACCGCACAGCGGTCGGGGTGTACCCCCATCTGCGCGGCGGCGTGCAGAAACAGGTCCGGCGCGGGCTTGCCCCGGCCGACATCCTCCGCGCTGAAGATCCACTCCTCCTCGAACCACTCGTCGAGCCCGGTCGTGCGGTGCCCCACCCGGATCCGCTCATGACTGCCGGAGGAGGCCACGCAGTACGCGATGCCGTCGGCGGTGAGCTTGGCGAGGACGTCCTCGGTGCCGGGCACAGCGGTCAGTTCCCGCTCGAAGGCGGAGAACACACGCTGGTGCAGGTTCCGGTCGAAGTCAGCCGGAAGCTCCTGCCCGGTCCGCTCCCGCACGAGATCGTGCACCCGGTGCACGGCGGCTCCCATGTAGTCCCTGAGGGACTCCTCGTACGTGGTGGGGTGACCGAGCTCGGTGAGGTACTGGGCCAGGATCGTGTTGGAGATCGGCTCACTGTCCACGAGGACGCCGTCGTTGTCGAAGATCACCAGGTCGTATCGCATGGAACGACTGTAAACGGGCAGAACGCGAAAAAGCCTCAGCCCCCGGACAATGTCCAGGGACTGAGGCTCTATCAAATTTAGTTCGGCGGCGTCCTACTCTCCCACAGGGTCCCCCCTGCAGTAC
>NZ_JBLMKT010000024.1:0-24041 GCF_047779955.1 Streptomyces lothianensis
GCAAGGCCGCAAGGCCGCAAGGCCGCAAGGCCGCAAGGCCGCAAGGCCGCAAGGCGAGCGGAAATTCCCCCGAGCGATCGCCCCGTCTCACGTAGCCTCCGGCCATGCCCAGCCCTGAGGATCATCCCGAGGACCGCCGCGCAGGCCCGCCCGTTGAGCACACGGCCGTGGCACAGGACCCCACACTCCTGGTCCGTGACCACACGGTCTACTCCTGTGTGATGGGCTCACGCGCCTTCGGCCTGGCGACGGACACCAGCGATACGGACCGCCGGGGCGTGTTCCTCGCCCCGACCCCGCTCTTCTGGCACTTCCGCAAGCCGCCGACACACGTCGAGGGCCCACGGGAGGAACAGTTCTCCTGGGAACTGGAGCGCTTCTGCGAACTGGCCCTGCGCGCCAATCCCAACATCCTGGAGTGCCTGCACTCCCCGCTCGTCGAGCACATCGACGCCACCGGCCGCGAGCTGCTCTCGCTCCGCGGGGCGTTCCTCTCCCGCCAGGCGCACGAGACCTTCACGCGCTATGCCCTGAGCCAGCGCAAGAAGCTCGAAGCGGATGTCCGCATCCATGGCGCCCCGCGCTGGAAGCACGCGATGCACCTGCTGCGCCTCCTGATGTCCTGCCGCGAACTGCTCCGTACGGGAGAGCTCGTCATCGACGTCGGCGAGTCCCGCGAGGACCTCCTGGCCGTGAAGCGCGGCGAGGTCTCCTGGCCGGAGCTCCAGAACCGGATGACCACCCTCGCCGAGCAATCGGACGCGGCGCTCACGAGGTCCCCGCTCCCCGACGCACCGGACACGGCAGGGATCGAGGACTTCCTCTTCCGCGTCCGCCGCCGCTCGGCGAGGCCGGTGACGCCCCCTGGCCCGATCCGCGGTTGAGGAACGCGGCCTCACACGTCCCAGAGCGCCCCGAGCCCCATCAGCTCACCGTGGTATTCGATACGGTCCGCCCACTCCGAGGGCCAGCACGAAGCCCCCAGGTGCGCCCCGGCGAAAGCGCCCGCCAGGCAGGCGATCGAGTCCGAGTCGCCGGAGGTGACCGCCGCGCGGCGGAGCGCCGTCACCGGGTCCGCCGGGAAGAGCAGGAAGCACAACAGGCCCGCGGCGAGTGCCTCCTCGGCGATCCAGCCCTCGCCCACCGCCAGGCAGGGGTCCGTCTCCTCGTTCGCCGAGCGCACGGCCTCGGCGAGTCCCGAGAGCATGGCCAGGCACTCGTCCCAGCCGCGCTCGATGAAGTGCTCGGGGCTCGGGTCGTGGCTGCGCGTCCACAGGTCGCCGAGCCAGCGCGTGTGGTAGACGGACCGGTTCTCCAGGGCGTACGAGCGCAGCAGCCCGACCAGTCCCGCGGGCTCCGCGCCCTGCGCGAGGAGGTGCACGGCGCGTGCGGTGAGGTCGGAGGCCGCGAGGGCCGTGGGGTGCCCGTGGGTGAGCGCGGACTGCAGCTGCGCCGCCCCGGCCCGCTGTTCCTCGCTCAGGCCGGGTACGAGCCCGACCGGCGCCACGCGCATGTTCGCACCGCAGCCCTTGGAGCCGATCTGGCTGGCCTCCTGCCAGGGACGGTCGCTGTCCAGCATCCGGCAGGCGACCATGCAGGTCCGTCCGGGGGCCCGGTTGTTCTCGGGCGAGTGGTACCACTCGACGAACTCGGGCCGTACGGCGTGCTCCATCCGGGCGGGCCCGAGGAGCCCGCGGTCCATGGCCGTGCGCAGCCCATGCCCGAGCGCGAGCGTCATCTGGGTGTCGTCGGTGACGAGCGCGGGCTTGGGCAGTTCGAGCGAGCGCCACGGCCCGTGGTCGGCGAGGATGCGGGGCACGTTCTTGAATTCCGTGGGGAATCCGAGCGCATCGCCCAGCGCGAGCCCGATGAGTGATCCGGTGGCGGCCTGCTGCACGGAGTGGTTCACGGTGTACGTCCTTCCGAAGGCGCGACAGGGGCGGGTGTGGGCCTCAGCAGAGGCGGGTGGAGGGCGCTCGCGTCCCCCGCCCGGTAGAGCGCGGCGGGCTTGCCGCGCCCGCCCGTCAGGCGGGCCGCCCCGCCCGTGGGCTCCACGAAACCGGGGGTGGCGAGGACCTTGCGGCGGAAGTTGGGCCGGTCGAGGGCGGTGCCCCAGACGGTCTCGTAGACCTGCTGCAGCTCGCCGAGGGTGAACTCGGGCGGGCAGAAGGAGGTCGCGAGGCAGCTGTACTCGAACTTGGCGCCGATGCGGTCGTAGGCGTCGGCGAGGATCCGGTCGTGGTCGAAGGCCAGCGCCCGTACGCCGGTGCCGGCGAACGGCTGCCACCGTGCCTGTGCCGCGTCCCCGCCGCCGCGCGGCTCGGGCAGGTCCGGGCCGAGCGCGGCGAAGGCGACGGACACGACGCGCATCCGGGGGTCGCGGTCGGGTGCGCTGTAGGTCCGCAGCTGCTCCAGATGCAGGCCGGTGGTGTCGACGAGGCCGGTCTCCTCGGCGAGCTCCCGCCGGGCGGCCGTCTCCGCGGACTCGCGCGGCAGCACGAAGCCGCCGGGCAGCGCCCAGCGCCCGGCATACGGCTCCTGGCCGCGTTCGACGAGCAGCACCTGCAGTACGCCTTCGCGCACGGTGAAGACCGCGAGGTCGACGGTGACGGCGAAGGGTTCGAAGGCGTGGGGGTCGTAGCCCTGCAGTGCGTGCGAGTTCATTCCCCTACCCCCCTTTTTAATAGTCGACCTGACTATAAACCCGGGTGTGCGCGGGCACAAGAAGGAGAACCGGGGTGCCTGCGGGCACGTAAAACGGCCGGCCCCGAAGGGCCGGCCGTCTCACCACGGGACGCGTGACGTCTACAGATCGACCTCGCGCATCAGCATCCCGACCTCCGTGTTGCTGAGCCTGCGCAGCCAGCCGGACTTCTGGTCGCCGAGGCCGATCGGCCCGAAGTGCGTGCGCACCAGCTTCTCGACCGGGAAGCCCGCCTCGGCCAGCATCCGGCGCACGATGTGCTTGCGGCCCTCGTGCAGCGTGACCTCGACCAGGTAGTTCTTGCCGGTCTGCTGCACGACCCGGAAGTGGTCAGCCCGCGCGTAGCCGTCCTCCAACTGGATGCCGTCCTTGAGCATCTTGCCGATCTCCCGCGGCAGCGGGCCCGTGATGGCCGCCAGGTACGTCTTCTTCACGCCGTAGCGCGGGTGCGTGAGGCGGTGCGCCAGCTCACCGTGGTTGGTGAGCAGCAGGATGCCCTCGGTCTCGGTGTCGAGGCGGCCCACGTGGAAGAGCCGCGTCTCGCGGTTCTGCACATAGTCGCCCAGGCACTGACGGCCGTCCGGGTCCTCCATCGTGGAGACGACTCCGGCCGGCTTGTTGAGCGCGAAGAACTGGTACGACTGGGTGGCCACGGTCAGGCCGTCGACCTTGATCTCGTCCTTCTCGGGCTGCACGCGCAGACCCTGTTCGAGGACGATCTCGCCGTTGACCTCGACCCGCGCCTCGTCGATCAGCTCCTCGCAGGCGCGGCGCGAACCGTAGCCGGCGCGCGCGAGCACCTTCTGCAGGCGCTCGCCCTCCTGCTCGGCGCCCGGGAAGGTCTTGGGGAGCTTCACGTCCTTGCGGCCCGCGTACCGCTCCCTGTTCCGCTCCTCCTGGCGCGTCTCGTACTCGCGCGAGTACGAGCGCTCGGTGCGCCCGCCGCGCCCGCCCTGCGAGCCGCGGCCGCCCTGCGGACCGCGCGGCCCGCCCTTGGCGCCGCCGCGCGCGGAGGCACCGCGGCCGCTGCGCGCGCCCGCCGTGCCGTCGCCGGGGCTCACGTCGTAGCGGCGCTCCTCGGGGCGCGGCTTGCGCGGACGGCCCGCGCCGCCGCCCTGTCCGCCCTGTCCGCCCTGTCGTTCGTCGCGGTTGTTGCCGGCACCGCGGTAGTTGCCGCGGCCGCCGCTGCTTGACTTGCCACGGCCACCGCTGTTGCCACCACGGCTCCCGCCGTTGTTTCCGCTGTTCCTGCCGTTGCTACGCATCAAAGTTCCGTCTTGTCGCCTTCGTCGGTATCCGGTTCATCCGGGTCGAACGACGGGACCGCCTCCTGGGTCTCGGCCTCGATCGCCTCCGCCTCGGGCAGGAAGGGCGCGAGCTCCGGGAGCTCGTCCAGGCCACGCAGGCCCATCCGCTCCAGGAAGTAGTTCGTCGTCCTGTACAGGATCGCACCTGTTTCGGGTTCCGTGCCCGCCTCCTCGACGAGGCCCCGCTGCAGGAGGGTGCGCATCACGCCGTCGCAGTTCACGCCGCGTACCGCGGAAACCCGTGAACGGCTGACCGGCTGCCGGTACGCGACGACCGCGAGGGTCTCCAGGGCCGCCTGGGTGAGGCGGGCCTGCTGGCCGTCCAGGACGAAGCGCTCCACGGCCGCCGCGTACTCGGGGCGGGTGTAGAAACGCCAGCCTCCGGCGATGAGGCGCAGCTCGAAGCCGCGGCGCTGCACCGTGTACTCGTCGGCCAGTTCGCGCAGCGCATCGGCGATCGCGCGCCGCGGCCGGTCGAGGATCTTGGCGAGATGCTCCTCGGTGACGGGCTCGTCGACGACCATCAGCACCGCTTCGAGCGCGGGCCTCAGGTCGAGCGCGGCGACGTCCAGGAGGCCGGCGGGACTCTCTTCGGGGGTGCTCACACCTTCTCCTTGCTGTCGGTGCTGTCCGCCGCGCTGTCGGTGCTGTCCGCCGCGCTGTCCGTGCTGTCCACCGAGCTGTCGGCGCTGCCCGCCTTGCCCGCGGTCCTACCCGCGGTCTTGCTGACGGCCTTGTCGTCGGGAAGCTCAGGCCCCCGGTCGAACTCGTCCGTGACCAGGGACTCCGCCCCGTCCGCTCCGGTCCAGCGCACGCGGAGCTCGCCGAGCGCCTCGTCCTGCTCCAGCGCCACCGCCTTCTCGCGGTAGAGCTCCAGGAGGGACAGGAAGCGGGCCACGACGGTCAGGGTGTCGTCGGTGTCACCGACCAGCTCCCGGAAGCTCGCCTGACCCGCCTCGCGCAGGCGCGCCACCACGATCTGCGCCTGCTCCTGTACGGAGACCAGCGGGGCGTGGATGTGCTCGACGTACACCTGCGGCTTGGGCTTGGGCTGCATCGCCTTCACGGCGAGCTTCGCGAAGCCCTCGGCGCCGATGCGGATGACGACCTCGGGCAGCAGGTCGGCGTGGTGCGGTTCGAGTCCGACGGTCCGCGGGTACCGGCGCGCCTCGCCCTCGAGCCGGCCGCTGAAGATCTCGGCGATCTGTTTGTACGCGCGGTACTGGAGCAGGCGCGCGAACAGCAGGTCGCGGGCTTCCAGCAGCGCGAGGTCGCCCTCGTCCTCCACCTCGGCGGAGGGCAGCAGCCGGGCGGCCTTGAGGTCGAGCAGCGTGGCGGCGACGACGAGGAACTCGGTGGTCTGGTCGAGATCCCAGTCCGCGCCCATGGCCCGGATATGCGCCATGAACTCGTCGGTGACCTTGGAGAGCGCGACCTCGGTGACATCGAGCTTGTGCTTGGCGATGAGCTGGAGGAGCAGGTCGAAGGGACCCTCGAAGTTGGCGAGCCGCACCTTGAACCTGCCGTCGCCGGCAGGGGGTCCGGCACCCTCCTGGCCCGTGCCACCGTTCTCCGGCTGCTCCTGGGCTGCCTCGGTCGCCTCGACCGAATCGACCGAATCGACCGTCTCGGCCTGCTCTCCATCTCCGAGGCCCGGGGGCAGGCCGCCGGTCTCAGGAGAGGGCTGGGCGGCGGAAACGACCGCCTCGGCCACGGCTTCACCGGCGCCCGCCCGTGCCACGGAACCCGCGTCCGGGACCGACGGAGCCGAACCCGCGCCCGGCGCGGGCCCCGCCTCGGGCCCCCGCCCCAGCAGACGGCGGCCGCGGCGAGGCGGTGGGGTGGTCGGGGCGTCGGTCATCGTCGTCCAAGGTACGGCGGGAGGCTGGGCGGGGCCGCAAGGGCAGACCGCAGGCTACCGCCCCGGCGAGCGGCGCCCTCGGACGCCGTACCGCAAGCCGCCACGAACCGTCACGGACCTCCACCAACCACTACAGACCGCCACCAACCGCCACAGCGACGGTCACCCGAGGCTCAGCGCCCCCGCAGCCGCCGCACCAGAATGCTCGCGTCGCCCCGGGACTCCAGATCGGCCAGCACCACGGCGACCGCCTCGCGCACGATCCGCCCGCGGTCCACCGCGAGCCCGTGCTCGCCGCGCAGCACGAGCCGCGCATGTTCGAGGTCCATCAGCTCCTCGGCGGAGACGTACACGGTGATCTTCTCGTCGTGCCGCTCACGCCCGCTGGGCCGCCGCGCCGCCCGCGCCCGCTTGCGCGCGGAGGCCGCCGGCTGCGAGGGGGCGGAGGACGCCGCGACGGGACCGGGCTGCTGCCCGCCGGAAGCCGCCTCCGGCGCGGCGCGCCGCTTGG
The DNA here is from genome assembly GCF_047779955.1 of Streptomyces lothianensis. Classification (NCBI taxonomy): domain Bacteria; kingdom Bacillati; phylum Actinomycetota; class Actinomycetes; order Kitasatosporales; family Streptomycetaceae; genus Streptomyces; species Streptomyces lothianensis. Next base: position 6,384 of record NZ_JBLMKT010000024.1, read on the forward strand.
CGCGCGTGCCGTCCTCGGCGCCCTGCTCGTCCTCGGAGCGCGTCCGCGAGGCCGTCCGCGACTCCGCCTCGGCGGCCGTGTGCTCGGCCTCCTGGGAGCCGGCTGCCGCGGCCGCCGCATCGCTCTCCCCGGCGGGCGCGGGCACCCGCGGCTCGCCGTTCGCCTGCTTGCGCGGCGAGGAGGACTGCAGCGCCATGCCCCCGGTCGTACGGAACAGTTCGTCGGCCCCGGGCAGACTCACTCGGCGTGACACCGGGCGAGCACCTCCCTGGCGAGCTGACGGTAGGCGGCGGCACCAACGGAGTTGGAGGCGTACGTGGTGATCGGCTCACCGGCGACCGTGGTCTCCGGGAAGCGGACCGTGCGCCCGATGACCGTGTGGTAGACGTGTTCGTCGAAGGCCTCGACGACGCGCGCGAGCACCTCACGGCTGTGCACCGTACGCGAGTCGTACATCGTGGCGAGGATGCCGTCCAACTCCAGCTCGGGGTTGAGACGTTCCTGCACCTTTTCGATCGTCTCGGTGAGCAGCGCGACACCGCGCAGCGCGAAGAACTCGCATTCGAGCGGCACGATCACCTTGTGCGCGGCGGTCAGCGCGTTCACGGTCAGCAGACCGAGGGAGGGCTGACAGTCGATCACGATGTAGTCGTAGTCCTGCATCAGCGGCTTGAGCGCGCGCTGCAGCGTGGACTCCCGGGCCACCTCGCTGACCAGCTGGACCTCCGCGGCCGACAGGTCGATATTGCTCGGCAGCAGGTCCATGTTGGGGACCGCGGTCTTCAGGAGCACCTCGTCAGCTGCCATGCCCCGCTCCATGAGCAGGTTGTAGACGGTGAGGTCGAGCTCCATCGGATTGACGCCGAGTCCGACCGAGAGCGCGCCCTGCGGGTCGAAGTCGACGAGCAGCACGCGGCGTCCGTACTCGGCAAGTGCCGCGCCCAGGTTGATGGTCGACGTGGTCTTGCCGACGCCGCCCTTCTGGTTGCACATCGCGATGATCTTCGCGGGCCCGTGGTCCGTCAGCGGACCCGGGATCGGGAAGTACGGCAGCGGCCGCCCGGTCGGGCCGATGCGCTCCCGGCGCTGGCGGGCAGCGTCCGGGGCCAGCGTGGCCGCGTACTCGGGGTCGGGCTCGTACTCGGCGTCGGGGTCGTAGAAGTGCCCCTCGGGCAGTTCGTCGTAATCGGCGAAATGCGTCGGGGTCTCACCACTCCGGTCGCCGGCCATGGCGTTCACTTGATGGCCATCCATGCTCTGGTGGGCGTTCAGACTCTGCGGGGGGAGGCTCTGCTGTGTGTTCTGCCGCTCGGCGAAGGTGCGTACGGCCACTGAGCCGACTGCCCCGGCGGCGGTGACAGTTCCGGATCCCGGGGGGACCGATCCCTGCGCAGACATTCCTGGTTGGCCACCCCCGGGAGTAAATGTCGACTCATTCACAAGTCGTCTTACCTCCTTGGGTGACCAGGAACATTTATCGATAGGTCAGCGTGACACCATGCCGACGGTTGGCGACTCTATGGCGTGTCACCGGTCCGCAGCAACACAATCCGCCGGACCCGGCACGATGTGTCGGCAAAGGAACAGCAGCCTGTCAAGGGTGGACCTGGGGCGTACAGAGGCCACGCCGTGGGGTTCACAGGTGCGCGAATCGGTTGAACCGTTACGTTCGAGGCGAGTTGCTCCTCCCGCCCGAACGTGACGGGACACACAGACGGCCGGACCTTGCGAACAAGGTCCGGCCGTCGTCGTCAGGTTGACGCGCGGGGTTGACCGACTGGCCGCGAAACGCGGCCGGTTCGGCCGGGAGTGCCCCGGATTCAGCCGAGCAGCGTGCTCAGCTCGACGTGCTCCATGCCGTGCGCCTCGGCGACGGGGCCGTAAACGACCTTGCCGTCGTGGGTGTTGAGGCCGAGCGCGAGCGCTGGGTCACGGCGCAGCGCCTCGGCCCAGCCTCGGTTGGCGAGTTCGACGATGTACGGCATCGTCGCGTTGGTGAGCGCGTAGGTCGAGGTGTTGGGCACCGCGCCCGGCATGTTGGCCACGCAGTAGAAGACCGAGTCGTGCACCTTGAAGGTCGGCTCGGCGTGGGTGGTCGGGTGCGAGTCCTCGAAGCAGCCGCCCTGGTCGATGGCGATGTCGACAAGGACACTTCCGGGCTTCATCCGGGAGACCAGCTCGTTGGTGACCAGCTTCGGCGCCTTGGCACCGGGGATCAGCACGGCACCGATCACGAGGTCGGCCTCGAGCACGGCCTTCTCGAGCTCGTAGGCGTTGGACATGATCGCCTTCACCTTGGTGCCGAAGATCCTGTCGGCCTCGCGCAGCTTGTTGACGTCACGGTCGAGCAGGGTGACGTGGAAGCCCAGGCCCACGGCGATCTGCGTGGCGTTCCAGCCGGACACACCGCCGCCGATGACGACGGCCTTGCCCGGGTGGGTGCCGGGCACGCCGCCCGGCAGCACACCGCGGCCGCCCGCGGAGGCCATCAGGTGGTAGGCGCCGACCTGCGGGGCGAGGCGGCCCGCGACCTCGGACATGGGGGCGAGCAGCGGCAGGGCGCGGTTCGCGGTCTCGACCGTCTCGTAGGCGATGGCGGTGGTGCCGGACTCCAGGAGCGCGTCGGTGCACTCCTTGGAGGCGGCGAGGTGCAGGTAGGTGAAGAGCGTCTGGTCCTTGCGCAGACGGTGGTACTCCTCCGCGATCGGCTCCTTGACCTTGAGGAGCAGATCGGCGGTGGCCCAGACCTCGTCGGCGGTCGGCAGGATCGTCGCGCCCGCGGCGATGTACTCCTCGTCGGTGATCGAGGAGCCGACGCCTGCATCGTGCTCGATGACGACCTGGTGGCCGTGGCGCACCAGCTCGTGCACGCCGGCGGGGGTGATCGCCACCCGGAACTCGTTGTTCTTGACCTCGCGGGGGATGCCGACCTTCATCGTCGATCACGGTCCTTGACTCTGGAAAACACGGGCATAGACATACAACCCGGACGCAGACAGCGCAGCGGGCCGTGGCCGCGGGGGTAGGCGGCGGATCCAGTCTAATGAAGGATGTCGCGCTGTCTAGCCTTTGAAAGCTTCAATCTGCTCTTGATGCACTGCGGATTTCGTAGGCCATTGGCTCACGCTGCCCACAACGCTGCTTCGGGCCCTCGCGCTACCGCGCTCCGTGGAGCTCTTCTCCCAGCATGCGCTCCGCGGCAGTCCGGTGCAGTCCGGCCGCCGCGGTGTCCCCCAGTCGGTCCAGCGTGTCCGCGAGCCGCACATGCAGCGCGGCCTGCAGCCGTACGTCCGCGGCCTTGCGGGCCAGCTCGACGGCCTCCTGACAGGTGCGCAGCGACTCCTCGGGCCGCCCCGCGTACTCCTGGACCCGGGCGATCTCGCTGAGCGCCCTGGCGTACGCGGGCAGATCGCCCTCCTTGCGATGGCCTGCCGCGGCCGAGCGCCAGTTGCGCAGCGCCTCGCCGTACCGGCCGGCATAGGTGTGGGCGGTGCCGAGCCGCCCGTAGAGCCGGGTCGCATCGGCCCGCTCACCGCGCGCGAGGCGCTGGGCAAGGGCGCGCCCGAACCAGTCGGCAGCCCGCTGCCAGTCCCCCAGCTCCTGGTAGGCGCCGCCGATGGACTCCATCGCGCGCCCGGCGGCATACGGGTCCGAGGCCGCCCGCGCGGTGTCCAGGGCGGCCCGGTAGCGGGCGAGCGCCTCCCGGGTGCGGCCGGTCTGCGCGTCCAGGTCGGCGAGGTTGAGGAGGGCCGCGGCCTTCTCGCGGGGCAGCGAGCCCCGCTCGGCCACGTCCAGGACCAGACCGTGGATTCCGTAGAGCTCGGCCGCGGCCCCCTCGGCGCCGCGGTGGGCGACCAGGGCGCGGGTGAGCGCGGCCATCAACCGCCGGGCAAGGGTGTCGAGTTCGCCGTCGGCCACCGCGAGCCGCGCGGCGGCGAGCAGCGCGCCCTGCCGGGTCCGCAGCCATTCGGCGGCGGCCGCGGGCTGCGGAAAGCGCAGGGCGCGGGGCAGTCCGGCGAGCCGCTTGCGGGCCGGTGAACCGTCGGGTTCGGTGACCGCACGGCAGGACTGCAGCAGCCGTACGGTCCGCTCCAGCATCCGGGCCCGGGCGAGCTGCACCTCGGCCGGCCGGTCCTGTGCCTGGGTGAGCGCCCTGAGCAGCGGGTGCAGGGCACCCGGCACCTCGTACTGCTCACCGGCCGCGCCGACGGGCCGCAGCAGCCCGAGGGCGGCGAAGTCCTCCAGAGTCGTACGGGCCCCGGAGACCGAGCAGCCGGCGAGCGCGGAGGCGGTGTGCGCATCGGCGAGCCCGGCGGGCGCGAGGCTGAGCAGTCGCAGTATCCGGGCGGAGGGCGAGGGCAGCGACTCGTAGACGAAACGGAAGACGCGGGCGAGCGGGTCCCTTGCGCCGGTCTCGTCCTCGGGCACCTGGCGCAGCGCCTTGCCGAGCTCGGCGACGGAGGCCTTGGGCCGCGCGCCGAGCCAGCCGCCGGCGAGCACCAGGGCGGCGGGCTGGTGGGCGCAGAGCTCGGCGAGGGATTCGGCGGCCCGCGGGTCGACGGTGATGCGCACCGATCCGGTGCAGCCGCTGAGCAGGTCGAGTGCGGACTTGGTGTCGAGACCGCCGAGGGCGCAGGGGCGGACATCCGCGATCCCGGTGAGCGGCCCCTCGGCGGTGGCGACGACCAGACATTCCGGTGCGTCGGGGAGCAGGGGTTCGACCTGCTCGGCATCGGCCGCGCCGTCCAGGATGAGGAGCACCCTGCGTACGGAGAGCGCGGTCCGCAGGGATTCGGCGAGGTCGTCCTCGTCGGCACCGGGGGTGGCCGGGAAGTCGAGGGCATGAAGGAGTTCACGCGCGGTGCGCTCGGTCGGCACCCGGCTTCCGTCGGGTTCGGTGAGCCGGGTGCGCAGCACACCGTCCGCGTAACGGTCGGCGAGCTGCCCGGCCAGTTCCTCGGCGAGTGCGGTGCGTCCGCTGCCGGGGCGGCCCGCGATCAGCAGGACGCGGGCGCGGGGCGGCTTCTTCCCGGCCAGGGTGTCGAGCCCGGTGCGCTCGATGTCGGCGCGCAGTTCCTTGAGCTCCCGCTGCCGGCCGACGAACTCCCGGCCCCTGCCCTCGAACTCGTCCTCGCCGCGCTCCGACACCGAAGCCTCGAACCGCTCCGCAGCGGAGCCGTCCACCGCCTGATCCGTCACGGGCCATGCTCCCGTCCAGCCGCACCGCCACGACCGCGGCTGCGGCCGGGGAAGAGACGGACACACCGGTGTCGGCACCGGCGCACTCCGTCGTCATCGAGCGTAGTTCACGCATCGTGACGAAATCCGAGGAGCGCGGCGGGCATATCACCCGATCGGATCAGCCGATGGTCACACCGCAGAGGCCTCTTGCGAGGAAGGGGACTCAGGCCTCGAACGGGCGGGCCGGCCAGGGTGCCTCCGCGGGCCGCAGCGCGTCGAGGCCTTCGCCCCGCTCTGCGGCGAGCAGCGAAAAGACACCCGTCATCAGGAAGTTGTTCTGCAGCTCGCCGGCGAACACGCCACGGACCACCTCGTCGAGCGGTACCCGCCGCACCTCCATGTCGGCCTCTTCATCGGCCACTTCGAAGCGCTTGCCCTCGGCCTCGGAGAGATCCCGTGCGAGGAACACCCGTACGGCTTCGTCGCTGCCGCCGGGCGTGGTGTAGACGTCGACGAGCACGCGCCAGTCCTCGGCCTTGACGTGCGCCTCCTCGTACAGTTCGCGCTGTGCGGCATGCAGCGGGTTCTCGCCGGGCACGTCGAGGAGTCCGGCCGGGAGCTCCCAGAGCTTGCGGCGCACGGGGTGGCGGTACTGACGGATCACCAGGACCCGGCCGAGGTCGTCGAGGGCGAGCACGGCCACGGAGCCGGGGTGGACCTGGTAGTCACGGCGTGCGACGGAGCCGTCCGGCATGACCACTTCGTCACTGCGGACGCTGGTCTTCTTGCCGCTGAAGGGCGTCTCTGTGGCGGTGACACGCCACTCCTCGACGGTGTCCTTGATCGTCATAGGTCCTCCCACAAGCCCTCACCAGCAGAAACCGGGGCACGCGCCTCGCGAGAGGCCCGTACCCCGGCAACCGTATCGCCTGCGGATCAAGCAGGTGTCCGGCGGATCAGACCGGACACCGCCCGCCTGCCGGACTCACCACTCCTACTTGCCGGACTTGCCGCCCTTGCGCAGCCCCTGCTGCCGCTCGACCGCCGCCTTCGCCAGGCCCGCGAAGAGCGGGTGCGGGCGGGTCGGACGCGAGCGCAGTTCGGGGTGCGCCTGGGTGGCGACCAGGTAGGGGTGGATCTCGCGCGGGTACTCGACGTACTCGACGAGCTTGTTGTCCGGGGAGGTGCCGGAGAACTGGATCCCGGCCTTCTTCTCCAGGTCCGCGCGGTAGGCGTTGTTCACCTCGTAGCGGTGGCGGTGGCGCTCCTCGACGTACTCCTTGCCGTCGTAGGTCTCCCGGACGATGGAGCCCTCGGCGAGCTTCGCCGGGTACATGCCGAGCCGCATGGTGCCGCCCATGTCGCCCTCACCGGCGACGATGTCGAGCTGCTCGGCCATCGTGGAGATGACCGGGTGCGCGGTGGCGGAGTCGAACTCGGTGGAGTTGGCGTCCGGGATGTCGGCGAGGTTGCGCGCGGCCTCGATCACGATGCACTGCAGGCCGAGGCAGAGGCCGAGCAGCGGGATCTTGTTCTCGCGGGCGTAGGTGATGGCGCCGACCTTGCCGTTGACGCCGCGGTCGCCGAAGCCGCCCGGGATGCAGATCGCGTCCACGTCGCCGAGCTGCTCGGCCGCGCCCGCCGGGGTCCGGCAGTCGTCGGAGGTGACCCACTTGACCTTGACCCGGGCCTTGTTGGCGAAGCCGCCGGCGCGCAGCGCCTCGGTGACCGAGAGGTAGGCGTCGGGCAGGTCGATGTACTTGCCGACCAGCGCGATGGTGACCTCGTGGTCGGGGTTGTGCACCCGGTCGAGCAGGTCGTCCCACTGGGTCCAGTTCACATCGCGGAACGGCAGGTCCAGCTTGCGTACGACGTACGCGTCGAGGCCCTCGGAGTGCAGCACCTTCGGGATGTCGTAGATCGACTTGGCGTCGATCGCGGCGACCACCGCGGCCTCGTCGACATCGCACATCAGCGAGATCTTGCGCTTGATGGAGGTCGGCACCTCGCGGTCGGCGCGCAGCACGATCGCATCCGGCTGGATACCGATGTTGCGCAGCGCGGCCACGCTGTGCTGGGTCGGCTTGGTCTTCAGCTCGCCGGAGGGGCCGATGTAGGGCAGCAGCGAGATGTGCACGACGAAGACGTTGTCCCGGCCGACCTCGTGGCGGACCTGGCGGACGGTCTCCAGGAACGGCAGCGACTCGATGTCGCCGACCGTGCCGCCGACCTCCGTGATGACGACGTCGACGTCGTCGGTGGCCATGCGGCGGATGCGGTGCTTGATCTCGTTGGTGATGTGCGGGATGACCTGCACGGTGTCGCCGAGGTACTCGCCGCGGCGCTCCTTGGCGATGACCGAGGAGTAGACCTGGCCGGTGGTGACGTTGGCCGAGCCGTCGAGGTCGACGTCGAGGAAGCGCTCGTAGTGGCCGATGTCCAGGTCGGTCTCGGCACCGTCGTTGGTGACGAACACCTCGCCGTGCTGGAACGGGTTCATCGTGCCCGGGTCGACGTTCAGGTACGGGTCGAGCTTCTGCATCGTGACCCGAAGACCCCGGGCCTTCAGGAGCGCACCCAGACTGGAGGCCGTGAGGCCCTTGCCGAGGGAGGAGGCGACACCCCCGGTGACGAAGATGTGCTTGGTCGTCGTGGCTTTGGGCGGCATGGCCAAGAGGGGGCTCCCGTGGTCGCGAAGTGGTGTGCGTACCGGCCGCTCCCGGTCTCTCCGCCGGTGCGGGAGGGGAGGTGCCGTCGCTGCGGTTCGGGGGCCCTGACTGCTTGCAGCCGACCACCGGTCCACGGGCTACCAGGGTATCAGCGACACGGGGAGCCTGCTTCCGGCCACCCCGCGGCCCCTCCGCCACACTCGCCGGCAGCGCACGTTCCGTGGCCGTGGGTTGACGGCCCGTACAGGAAGCCAGTTGACTGGACTTACCCGACATCACGGGCGTCACGGGCTTTTAAAGCCTCCTCACCCGTTCGGCCGTAGCGCTTTGCCTCCACCCCCGGACAGATCATTAGTGTGCGCGTATCCTGCTCGGAACACGCTGCGAGCCGGCCGGCAAACGGCACCATCCCGCCCGCTCCCGGACCCCAGTGCTGCGTCAGGCAACGCTTGCGCGACGGGCAAACGTTGCCTGACGCAGCAGTGAAGCTCGTCAACGACCCTTGACTGCAACGCAAGCGCCCCGAGAGGGGCGGAAGTGGCCGTTCGACTGGAGATTGCACGTGGCCGGGCGCATCGAGGATTACGCACTCATCGGGGACATGCAGACCGCGGCGCTGGTCTGCAGAGACGGCTCGCTGGACTGGCTGTGCCTGCCCCGTTTCGACTCGCACGCGGTCTTCGCGGGCCTGCTCGGCACCGAGGACCACGGCTTCTGGCGGCTCGGCCCCGCGCACGAGGCCGAGGACCGTCCGCCACCCGCCGACCGCCGTTCCTACCGCGGTGACTCGCTCATCCTGGAGTCCGAATGGGACACCCGGCGCGGCACCGTCAAGGTCACCGACTTCATGCCGCCGCGCGACGGCGCACCCCAGCTGATCCGGATCGTCGAGGGCGTCAGCGGCCGGGTGCCGATGCGCTCCGCGCTGCGGATGCGGTTCTCGTACGGGCGGATCGTGCCGTGGGTGCACAAGGTCGACGGGCGGACGGTGGCCGTCGCGGGCCCCGACTCCGTATGGCTCGACACCCCCACCGAGACCTTCGGCAAGGACCTGACGACGTACTCGGACTTCACCGTCGGTCCCGGCGACCGGATCGCGTTCACTCTCAGCTGGCAGCCCTCGCACAAGGAGGCGCCGCCGGTGCCCGAGCCGGTGGACGCCCTCGCGGCGACCGCCGAGTTCTGGCGGTCGTGGGTCGAGCACTGCACGTATGTGGGGCCCTACCGCGAGGCCGTGATCCGCTCCCTGATCACGCTCAAGGCGCTGACCTACGCGCCGACCGGCGGCATCGTCGCCGCCCCCACCACCTCACTGCCCGAGGACGTCGGTGGCGGCCGCAACTGGGACTACCGCTTCACCTGGCTGCGCGATGCCGCCATCACCCTCTCCTCGCTGCTGCGCACCGGCTACCGCGATGAGGCCCGCGCCTGGCGCGAGTGGCTGCTGCGCGCGGTGGCGGGCGACCCGGAGAACCTGCAGATCATGTACGGGATCGCCGGGGAACGCGAGCTCGGCGAGAGCGAGTTGGACTGGCTGCCCGGCTATGAGGGATCCCAGCCCGTACGGGTCGGCAACGGCGCCGCACACCAGCTGCAGCTCGACGTCTACGGCGAGGTCACCGAGGCGCTCCACCTCGCGCATATGACCGGCCTCGCGCGCAACGACTACGCCTCGCTGCTCCAGCTCAAGCTCATCCGCTATCTGGCGACCCACTGGGACCAGCCCGACGAGGGCATCTGGGAGGTGCGCGGACCGCGCAGGCACTTCGTGCACTCCAAGGTGATGGCCTGGGTCGCGGTCGACCGCACCATCAGGCTGATCGAGTCCGGGGACGCGGACGGCCCGCTGGAGCAGTGGCGCGAGCTGCGCGACGACATCCACCGCGATGTCTGCGAGAAGGGCTACGACCCGGAGCGGAACACCTTCACGCAGTCCTACGGCTCGAAGGAACTCGACGCCTCCCTGCTCGTGATCCCGCAGGTCGGCTTTCTGCCGCCGGACGACAAGCGGGTGGTCGGCACCATCGAGGCGATCCAGCGCGAGCTGTCCACGGAGGACGGCTTCGTGCTGCGCTATCCGACCGCCGGGGGCGATGCGGGCGTGGACGGGCTCGAAGGCGACGAGGGCGCCTTCCTCGCCTGCTCGTTCTGGCTCGCGGACGATCTCGCGATGATCGGCCGGGTCGACGAGGCCCGCAAACTCTTCGAGAAGCTGCTCTCGCTGCGCAACGACGTGGGTCTGCTGGCGGAGGAGTGGGATCCGCGGCTGCAGCGCCAGGTGGGGAACTTCCCGCAGGCCTTCAGCCATGTGCCCCTGATCGACACGGCACTGAGGCTGACGGCTTCGGGGGCGTACGGCGGGTGAGCCCCCGGCCGGGCGGGGTGTGCACGGGCCCGGGCCGGGCTCGTACGCGTAGGGGCCGGGCGGGTACGCGTAGGGGCCGGACGGGTACGCGTACGAGCCGGGCGTTTACGTGGCGCTGACCTGGGCTGTAGCGTCCCGGGGATGAACATGCAGGGGCCCGCCGAAGGCGGCGGGATCACGGTCAGGCGCGCGCTCGAACTGCCCGGGCTGCGCAGCGGCCTGCCCGAGGTCGTCGTCGGGGCGGAGCGGCTGCAGCGCACGGTGCGCTGGGTGCACGCGGGCGAGGTGCCCAATATCGCCTCCCTGCTCAAGGGCGGCGAGCTGCTGCTCACCACCGGGCTCGGCCTCGGTTCCCGCCCGGCCGAGCAGCGTGCCTTCGTACGGAAACTGGCCGAGCGGCAGATCGCCGCGCTCGTGGTCGAACTCGGCCCGCGCTTCGCCCGGCTGCCCACGGCGCTCGTGGAGGCCGCGCGTACGGCCGGACTGCCCCTCGTACAGCTGCACCGCGAGGTGCCGTTCGTGACGGTCACCGAAGAGGTGCACACCGAGATCGTCAACGGGCACTACGCGCTCCTGCAGCAGGCCGAGGAGGTGCACCGCCGCTGCACACGGGCGCTGCTCGGCGGGGGCGGGGTGCCGCAGGTCCTGTCGATCCTCGCGGACTTCACGGCGAACCCGGTCTTCCTGGAGACCGCCGACGGCCAGCTCCTGTACGCGGCCGGACCGGGCACCGCGGGCGTGGACCCGCTGCAGGTCTGGGAGGGGCTGCGCGGCCGGTCCAAGGAGACGGGGGCGCCCGCGAACGCAGTGCTCGTGGACGTGCCCGGCGGCGGCCCTGGCGGTGCGGGTGCGTCCGCCGGGGTGAGCGGGTCCTCCGGGGTGGGCGGCTCGGGTGCGCCCGCCGGTGCGGGATCGGCTCCCGGTTCCGTACGGGCGCGGATCGCGCTGCTCGGGGTGGGCGGGCCGCTGCTTCCCGTACACCGGATCGCGGCGGAGCGTGCGGCGGGGATCCTCGCGGTGGTCCTGATGCAGGCGCGTCAGGAGGAGGAGCTGGCGGCCCGTGGGCGCGGCGACTTCCTGACCGATCTCGCCGAAGGCCGGATCACCGCACAGGACGCGCCCGCCCAGGCCCGGGTGCTTGGCTTCAAGCCCGGCGAGGGGCCGCTGCTGCCCGTCGTGATGCGGCTGCCCGACGACACGCTCGCCTTCGCGCCCGGCGGCGGCTGGGCGGCGCTGGCGCGGGCCGTGGCGGAGGAGCTGGCCTCCGTGGGGGTGCCGGTGCTCGTGGGCGTACGCCCGGTGGAGGGCCGGGTGCCGCTGCTGCTCGGGCTGCGCGCGGAATCCGAACGTACGGCGGTGGCCGACCGGGTGGCCGCGGCGCTGCGGGCCGGAGTCGAACGGGCGGGGCTGAAGGCGGCGGAGCGCGCGCCCGTGGTCGTGGTCGGGGTCGCGGGCGGCTGGGTGGCCGCCTCGGCGGGGCTGCGGCACGCGGCCGAGACGGCGACGGCGGCGCAGGGCCTGTCCGACCGGCCCTGGTACGACGCCCGGCGCCTCGATACGGAACTGCTTCTGTGGCGGCTGCGCGAACACCCCGATCTCGCGGCCTTCGTGGACCGTGCGATCGGGCCGCTCATCGAGCACGACGCCCGCTCGAAGCCGCCGCTCCTGCCCACGCTGTCCGCTTACCTCACGCACGCGGGCCGCAAGGCGGAGACGGCCCGCGAGCTGCACCTGAACCGCCAGACGCTCTACAACCGCCTGGCCCGCATCGCGGAACTCCTGGGCACGGACCTGGACGACCCGCAGACGGTCCTGGCCCTGAGCCTGGCGCTGCGGGCACGGCGGCTGGTGGGCAGCCGCTGACCCCCACCCCGTACCCGAGGGCGAACCCTCAGCGCCCCAGCGTCAACTCGTCATAGACACTCAGCACCTGCGCCACCGTCTCATCCTCCGTCGGCCACCCCGCCGCCTGCACCAGCCCGCGCTCCCGCAGCGCCGCCCGCCGCCCGGGATCCGCGAGCAGGCCCTCGACCGCCGAGGCGAGCGCCCGCGCGTCCCCGTAGGGCACAAGTTCCGCCGCGTCCCCGACCAGCTCCGGGACTCCCCCGACGGCGGTCGCCACCAGCGGCACGCCCGCGTGCAGCGCCTCGTGCGCGAGCACCGACCGCGACTCCCAACGGCTGGGCAGCAGCGCCACATCGGCGGCCGTGAGCAGCTCGGGCACATCGTCGCGCCGTCCGACGAGCCGGACCCGGAGCCCTTCGTCCTCGATCCGCCGCTGCAGCGCCGCACGTTCGGGACCTTCGCCCGCCACCACCAGCAGCGGTACGGGATCGAGGCGCAGCCAGCTCCGTGCGGCGTCGAGCAGCCCCTCGTAGCCCCGGTGCCGCTCCAGGGAGCCGACGGCGAGCAGCAACGGCCGGTCCTCCGCGCCCAGTTCGGCCCGAACCTTGTGCTTGAGCCGGTCCGGATCGTCGTGTCCCGGCGCGGGCGGCCGCTCGGGCGCGGGGAACGCGATCGGCGCGAGCCGGGCATCGCGCGCCCCGCGGCTGCGCGCACGATCCACGAGCTCCGAGGAAGTGGCGAGCACCACGCTCGCCGCCCTCGCCGCCCGCCGCTCGACGAACCCGGACAGCCGGGCCCGCGGCCCGTCCGCATGGGCCCGGGTGTGCCAGGTCACCACCAGCGGCACGCGCCGGCTGTCGTGTGCGGGCCGGGCCAGCGAGGACCGTACGGCCGCGTGCAACCCGTGGGCGTGCACCAGATCGGCCTCGTCGCACACCGCCCGCAGCGCCGCCACCGAGACCGGATCGGCGCGCCGCGGCACCGGCACGAACCGCGCCCCGGCCGCGGTGAATCCGTAGCGCTCGTCGAGCCCGGCGGGCGCGCACACCGTGACCCGGACGCCGCGCGCGACCAGGCCGCCGGTCAGCGAGCGGACGTGCACGGAGCTGCCTGCGCTGCCGCCGCCGAGCACCTGCACGGTACGCAGCAGGGTCCTGCCCTGCTGCGGCTGGCTGCTCGGCTGGCTCACGTGGCTGGTGCTCCCGAATCGGCGTGGAAGGCCCTTCAGTCGGGCCGGCGTACGCGGCCCGGCCGGCGCACGCCTTCAGGGCCCGTCCCGCCGGACCGGCCCCAGTGCTCCGCCAAGGATGCCAGCCCGTACGCACGTTCCGGCACCGCCCGGCGGCAACACCCGGGGCGGCGGCGGCAGGCCGCACGCGGGGACCACCCACACGGGTGAGCGTGACGTGCCGCCGGGCAGCTCCCGACGCGCCGGCGGACGGCTTTCGGCACGTGCCGCCGGTCGGCCCCCGGCGCGCGCCGCCCGTCACCGCTCGACGCGCGCCCCCGGCTCCGGATCGTGCGCCCTCAGCTCTCGACGCGGGCCGCGGCGAGCAGTTCCTCCGCGTGCGCGCGGGCCGTCTCGGAATCCTCCTGGCCCGCGAGCATCCGGGACAACTCCCGGACGCGTTCCTCGCCTTCGAGCACCTTCACACCCGAGCGTGTCACCGATCCGTCGTTGGTCTTCTCGACCAGGAGCTGCCGGTCGGCGAAGGCCGCGACCTGCGGCAGATGGGTGACGACGACGACCTGCGCGGAACGCGCGAGCCGCGCCAGGCGGCGCCCGACCTCGACGGCCGCCTTGCCGCCGACGCCCGCGTCGACCTCGTCGAAGAGGTACGTCGGTACGGGGTCGGAACCGGCGAAGACCACCTCGACGGCGAGCATGACCCGCGAGAGCTCACCCCCGGAGGCACCCTTCGCGATGGGCCGCGGCGGCGCGCCGGGATGGGGAGCCAGCAGCAGCTCGACCTCGTCGACGCCGGAGGGCCCGTAGGCGACGGCGCGGCCGCCGACCTCGATGCCGGACGGGTCCTCGCTCTGGCCTATGGCGATGCTGACGCGGGCGTGCGGCATCGCGAGGGAGGCGAGTTCGGCGGTGACGGCGGCGGCGAAGCGTTCGGCGGCCTCTCCGCGCGCATCGGTCAACGCCTGGGCGAGGCCCGCGAGTTCGCCGCGCAGGGCGTCACGTTCGGCGGTGAGTTCGCCGATCCGCTCGTCGTCGCCTTCGAGTTCGGTCAGCCGGGTGGCGCTGTCCTCGGCCCAGGCGAGCACGGCGTCGATGGTCTCGCCGTACTTGCGGGTGAGCTGGGCGAGGGCGGCGCGGCGCTCCTCGACGGCCGCGAGCCGCAGCGGATCGGCGTCGAGGTCGTCGGCGTATCCGGCGAGCTCGCCGGCGACGTCGGAGAGCAGGATGCCGATCTCGCCGATCCGCTCGCCCAGGGCCGCGAGCGCGGGATCGTGCGCGCGTACGGCGTCCAGGGCGCGCTGTGCGCCGCCGACCAGGAGCGTGGCATCGACGCCCTCCGGATCCTCGGGGTTACCGGCGAGCGCGCTGTGCGCGGCGGTCGCGGCGGAGGCCAGGGCCTCGGCGTGACCGAGGCGCTCGGCCTCGGCGGCCAGCTCCACGTCCTCGCCGGCCCGTGGTTCCACGCCGGCGATCTCCTCGATGCCGAAGCGCAGCAGATCGGCCTCCTGGGCGCGCTCGCGGGCCCGGGTGGTGATCTCCTCGAGTTCGGTGTCGACGGCGCGGAAGCGGCGGTAGGCGGCGGTGTACTTGGCGAGCGGCACGGCGACCGCGTCCCCGGCGTACCGGTCGAGTGCCTGCCGCTGCCGGGCGGGTTTGAGCAGCCCCTGCTGGTCGGTCTGGCCGTGCACGGCCACCAGGTCGTCGGCCAGCTCACCGAGCAGTCCCACGGGCACGCTGCGCCCGCCGAGGTGCGCGCGTGAGCGCCCCTCGGCGGAGACAGTACGGCTGATCAGCAACGCCCCGTCGTCGAGTTCGGCCCCGGCCTCCTCGGCCCGCACCACGGCGGACGCCTCGGCGGGCACCTTGACCCGGCCCTCCACGACGGCCGACTTGGCGCCGATCCGTACGAGGGCGGCGTCGGCGCGACCGCCGAGCAGCAGGCCCAGGCTGGTGACGACCATGGTCTTGCCGGCGCCGGTCTCACCGGTGACCGCGGTGAAGCCGGGTGACAGCTCGACCACCGCGTCGTCGATGACTCCGAGCGACCGTATCCGCATCTCCTCCAACACGGACACGACCTTACGAGGTCCGGGGCACTCGGTGCGACGGGGCCCGCCAATCCGTCTACTGGGGTGCCCCCCGCCACCCCGAGACGGGCAGCGCGAACTTCGCGACGAGGCGGTCCGTGAAGGAGGCGTGGTGGAGGCGGGCCAGGCGGACCGGGACGGCGCCACGGCGGACCTCCACGCGGGCCGCCGTCGGCAGCTCCACGGTGCGCCGCCCGTCGCACCACAGCACCCCGTGCGGCGCGTCCGACTGGACCTCCACCGCGAGCACCGAGGACGGCGAGGTGACCAACGGCTTGGCGAACAGGGCGTGTGCGCTGATCGGCACCATCAGGAGCGCCTCCACCTCGGGCCACACCACGGGGCCGCCCGCCGAGAAGGCATAGGCCGTGGACCCGGTGGGAGTGGCGCAGACGATGCCGTCGCAGCCGAAGCCGCTGACGGGCCGCCCGTCGATCTCCAGGACGACCTCGAGCATCCGCTCAGGGGACACCTTCTGCACGGCCGCCTCGTTCAGCGCCCAGTCCGTGTGGACGACGGTGCCGTTCGAGCGGACCCGGACGTCCAGCGTCATCCGCTCCTCGACCTCGTACGCCCGGGTGACCACGCGGTCGACGACCTTGTCGAGGTCATCGCGCTCGGCCTCGGCGAGGAAGCCGACGCGTCCGAGGTTGACACCGAGCATCGGCACGCCGGAGGCGCGCGCGAACTCGGCGCCGCGCAGCAGCGTCCCGTCGCCGCCGAGGACGATCAGGAGCTCGCAGCCGTCGAGCGCCTCGGGAGTGGCCTCGGCGACCACTTCGACCTCGGGCGGCAGCGGCAGATCGGCGGCCTCGTCCGCGAGGACCCGCACCCCGAGGCCGCAGCGCAGCAGTCCCTGGACGACGAGTTCGGCGCTGCGGATGGCCGCCGGACGGCCGGTGTGCGCGAGCAGGAAGACCGCGCGCTGTGCCCCTGCCCTGCCCGCAAAAGCTGTCTGGCTCTGGCTCGTCAACTGGGTCCCTCCGCCACCGCTCGCTCCACATCGGCCGGGTCCAGCTTTGGTGCACCGGCCTTGAGCCACAGAAAGTACTCGACGTTTCCGGACGGTCCGGGCAGCGGGCTCGCCGTCACGCCCCGCACCCCGTAACCGAGTTGCCAGGCCTGCCCGGCCACCGCGCGCACGGCTTCGGCGCGCAGTTCGGGGCTGCGGACGACGCCGCCGCTGCCGAGCCGTTCCTTGCCGACCTCGAACTGCGGCTTCACCATCAGGACGAGGTCGGCGCCGGGCGCCGCCACCCGTACGAGGGCGGGCAGCACCAGGCCGAGGGGGATGAAGGACAGGTCGCCGACGACCAGGTCGACGGGTTGTCCGTCGACGGATTCGAGCGTCAACTCCCGTACGTTCGTACGGTCCTTGACGGTGACCCGGTCGTCGCTCTGCAGGGACCAGGCGAGCTGCCCGTAGCCGACGTCCACGGCCACCACTTGGGCGGCGCCCGCGCGCAGCAGCACGTCCGTGAAGCCGCCCGTGGAGGCGCCGGCGTCGAGGGCGCGGCGGCCCTCGACGGCCAGGCCCTGCGGGACGAAGGCCGCGAAGGCGCCCGCGAGTTTGTGTCCGCCGCGCGAGACGTAGTCGGGATCGCCGGCGTCGGCGGCGACCACGATGGCCGCTGCGGTCTCCACCTGGGTGGCGGGCTTGCTCGCGACATTGCGGCCGACGGTGACGCGGCCCGCGGCGATCAGCTGGCTGGCGTGCTCGCGCGAGCGTGCCAGCTTGCGGCGGACGAGTTCGGCGTCGAGGCGGCGGCGTGCCACTCCTGCCACGTTCGGTTCAGCTCCTGTGGTCGTACGGTCGTGCGGGGGCGCCGCCGGGCATGGGCGGCCGGGCGGTGGACGGTCCCCGGCCCGGGGCGGGTGGTCCCTGGCGGGCGTCGAGTGCGGTCAGGGTGTCGCGCAGGCGCCCGTGCACATCCTCGTACACCTCGGTGTGCCCGTCGGTGGCGAGGTGGTCCACATCGCCGAGCCGCTCGAGCCCGGCGTCCACCTCGGCGTGCCCGGTGAGGGTGCGCGGCACGCCGAGCGGGCGGGGTGCGTGAGGATCGGGCGCCCGGGGATCGGGCGCCTGGGGATCGGGTGCCTCGGCCGCGGAAGGCTCGGGCGCGTCGGCCGCAGGGTGCTCGGGCACGTCAGTCGCAAGGGGTCCGGGCACGTCGGCCGCGGGCGGCGCGGGCACCTGGTCGTCCGAGGGGGCCTCGTGCCCGGGCCCCGGCATCGGGTAGCTCATGCCATGACGCTACCGCGTGGCGCTGACATTTAGCTTTGCCCGTAGCTCTCCGGGATCTTCGGGGGCTGCGTAGGGTG
>NZ_JBLMKT010000056.1:0-22082 GCF_047779955.1 Streptomyces lothianensis
AACCCGTGGGCGTGACCACGTGAACCCGTGGGCGTGACCACGTGAACCCGTGGGCGTGACCACGTGAACCCGTGGGCATGACCACGTGAACCCGTGGGCATGACCACATGAATCCGACCGCGCTCCTCCCGATCCGGACCTGCGTTCGGTCCCGTTCTCACCCGTACGGCGCGTGACCGTCCGCCGCCGGGCCTCGTTGGTCCCGGTGTCCGTGCCAGCCAGGCGCGGGCCCGTCAGAACCACGCGTGGCTCCGCTGGAGCGATGAGACGTACGGACTGCTTGCGCGTCCTGCGTCGTGGGACCTCGCTCCAGTCAGTGACCGGACGGCAGGGGACAGCAGCCCGGTCACGATGAAGATCGGCCGGCTCCGGGGACGCCCGGAGCCGGCCGACGGTCCCGTTGCGTCCCGTTTTTCTACGCTGCCGAAACGGTTGCGCAGCCGACATATCATCCCGCACGATGCGTACAGGACGACACCACCCCCCGTCGCCCGACACCCCACCCCACCACCATTGGTCCACACCACGCGCGCTCCCCACGCGCACCGGGTCGCACTCCGGCCCACGTTCCAGCGGCGCACTCCCCCGGCGCCGCTCCCGGGCTCCGACGCCGCCCTGACGTCGGAGCCGACAGCGAAGAGCCCCGCGGAAGCTGCTTCCGCGGGGCTCTTCGCTGTCTACGTACTACTACTGGGGCTCAGCTCGTGGCCTTACGCCGACGCGCGATCACGAAGAACGCACCACCCGCGGCAATCGCGGCGGCCGCGACGGCGGAGGTCATCAGCGCGATCGAGCCGGTGGACGCGAGGCCGCCCTCGGTGTCGGCGTCCCCGCCACCGGTCGTACCGCCCTGCGAGCCACCGGAGTCCGTGCCGCCGTTCTCACCGTCACCGGAGCCGTCGCCGTCCTGACCGTCACCGGAACCGCCGTTGTCACCGTTGTCACCGTTGCCGCCGGAGGCGCCGCCGGTGTCACCAGGGGTCTCCTCGTCACCGGTGCCGTTGAGAACGATCCAGCCGTCGTCGTTGGCGGGGTTGGCCTCGTCGGGGTTGGCGGTCTCGTAACCGAACGTGACCTTGCCCATCGCGCCCTCGACGACCTCGTCGATCCGCAGCTCGAACGCGAACGAGCGCTTCGAGTTCTCCAGGATGGGCGTGGGGGTGAAGCAACGGTAGCGGGACTCGTCGACGCCCTTCTCCGTCTCCTGGGGCTCGCACTCCTCCGGGCTCGTGACGACGGAGGCGCCCTTCGGGATCGCGACGTCGAAGCTCATCGGCTCGTCCCCGCCCGCGAAGACCGTACGGAACCAGGCCGGGCCGTGGTTGGCGAGCGTGACGTCGGCCTTGACGGTCTCGCCCTGCTTGCCGGAGACCTTGACGCCGCTCAGGTCGAGGTCGAACTTGCTGCCGGCCGCCAGGTCGATCTGGGTGCCGCCACCGGTGGTGTAGCCGGAGTCGCCCGACACCTCCTTGAGCTTCAGCTCGGAGCCGGTGCCCTTGGTCCCCCCGGCGATCCGCGCGCCCGCGCCCTGCTCACCGGCGGCCGAGAACTCGTACGCGAACGTCTCGTACCGCGCGAACTTCTCCGTACCGACCTGCACCGGCTTCTCGACGGCGTACGCGGTGCCCGCCTTGAACTCGCCCTCGAAGGAGCACTCCACGACCTTGCGCAGCGCGCTCGCGCTGGCCGTGTTCTCCTCCGCGTAGGTGCAGTTGGAGTAGGTCTGCGGATACGTGATGCCGCGCGTGCCGGTGAAGCGCAGCAGCACACCGTCGGCGGAAGCTTCACCGGCGTTGCGGAAGCCGAGCGGGGCCGCGTAGGTGTCGCCCGCCGCGAAGTTCTTGGGCGCACGCGGCAGCTTCTTCACCTGCAAGGCGGGACCGCCGACGGGGGTGGCACCGTCGACGAGGACGTCGACCGCGTGCCGGCCGAACGACAGCCCCTCACCCTCACCCGTCACCTTGATCCTGCCCGCGTCCCCGGCCTTCGCGGTGTCGAGCAGATCGAGGCGCACGTTCCAGTACGGGTTGCCCATGTCCGCCGGGTACAGGAGGTTCCGCTCGCACACCGCGACGAAGGCGTTGTCGTCCTGCACTGGGCACGGAAGCTCGACCTTCGCGAACCCCTTGAGCTCGGTGGCGTCGATGGTCACCTTGTACGGCCCGTCGTGGATCGCCGTCGGCGTCACCGCGTCCTCGTCGACCTCACCCGGCCCCTCCAGGTGAAGGCTGACCTGCGGCTGCCCGGGCTCCACCTCGGCGCCGTCAACCGCCAGGTCGACCCGCTCCGTGCCGGTGATGGTGACAGGAATCGGCGCTTCCTCGGCCGCCTGCGCCAGCCCCGCCGCACCGGCGGTGGTCAGCGCCGCGGCGAGCAGCACGGCCGTGGCCGCGGGGCCGCGTCCGACGGACGGTCTCGGGACAAGTTTCATGATCACTCTCTCGTACGGGGGCGTGCGATGTCCGCCGGCACACATGAGGGTGGCGGTGCAGAGGTGACCTGCGAGGCGCCCGAAGGGTTGCATCAGCGCTGGTCACAGATTGATGACGCCCTATCGGAGGGTCGCCGTCTACCCGCTTTCGTGCAGCTGCAGCCGAAATCTCCCGCCGCCAACAGGCTCCGCCCTCCGGAGATGTCAAGGCTCTTGACAAGACCTACGCCCGTCGGCGTCGCCGACCGTACACTGGCTGATATGACCGTTCGCGACGAAGCACACCGCTTGCTGGATGCTCTGCCGGAGGACCGTCTGCTGGATGCCATAGAGCTGCTTCGCGAGTGGACCGAAGTGGAGCGTGGCGAGCGCCCGCGTCGGCGCTTCCGCACGACCGCCTCCTTCGACGGGGCCCCCGACCTCGGGGCGCGGGCCAAGGAAATCGTGCGTGAGGCGTGGGACGGTCAGGAGCGGCACACCGCGTGATCGTGATCGACACCGGCCCCGTGGTCGCGGCGGCCAATCGCAAGGACTACAAGCACGCCGCGTGCGTACGCCTGCTGGAGAACCATCCGGGCCCACTCCTGCTGCCGTCCCCGCTCGTGGCGGAGATCGGCTACATGCTCTCCAGCCGGGCAGGCGTGAAGGCCGAAGCGGGGTTTCTGCGTGATGTGGCAGACGGCGTGTACGACTTGGTCCCGGTCACCTCGTCCGAGGCCTCACGCGCGGCCGACCTGGTGGAGCGGTACGCAGACCTCCCGCTGGGTACCGCGGATGCCTTCGTCGTGGCCGTGGCAGAGAAGTTCCATGCGGCCAACATCGCCACACTGGATCGCCGCCACTTCAGCATCGTGCGCCCAGCCCACGTGCCCGCCTTCACCCTGCTCCCTTAGCGGCGAGCCCTGCGACTCCCTGGCCTGCCGAATCGCGGGACTCTGCCCAGGCAAGGGGTCCCCCCCCACGCGTACCGACGCATTGGTTGCGGCACACACTCGGCGCCGGTTCGCTCCGTACCGAGCCCATGCCGCTACAGCAGGTGGTCCGCCTTGCCGTCCTTGATGTCGAGGATCATCTGGCGCAGGGCGTCCCGGCTGTCGCGGATGTACGCGCCCTCCTGGCCGGCGAGGGCGATGTAGCTGTTGCCTTCGGCGTCCGTCCCGATCCGGAAACAGTTCGCTCCCTCCCCACAGAAAGGGTCTTCCCAGGAGATGCTCGGCACTGCGGCGGCCTCCTACAGTTCGTCGGCGATGGCGCGGATGAAGTCGCGTGACGCGTCTGCCTTGAGCGCTACCGACTCCATCGCGTCGAGCTGGGCCCGATACTTCTGCAACTGCATGTCCGCGTCGATGAATTCCGCGCCGTGCGTGCTGTCCAGCTCAACGGTGTCGAGCGCGGGCGCTTCACCGCCAAGATATCGGCTCGCTGTGGCGGCGGCTGACCGCAGGTCGGCAGGCCCTGCTCGTCCTGGCCCATCTGCGTGCGGTGACACCTACGCCCAGCTCTTCGCAGGGTTCGGCATCGGGATCGCGACCGTCTACCGGTACGTGCAGGAGGTCATCGACGTCCTGGCCGCACGCGCCCCGAGCCTCGCGGAAGCGATGAAGACGGCCCGGACGAAGGCGTTCGTCATCCTGGACGCCACGCTGCTGCCGATCGACCGGGTCGCCGCCGACCGCCCGTACTACTCGGGCAAGCACAAGCGTCACGGCATGAGCGTGCAGGTCCTGACCGATCCGTTCGGCAGGCCCTGTGGGCCTCGCCCGCTCTGCCCGGCTCCACGGATGACCTGACCGCCGCCCGCGCACATGGGATCGTCGACGCGCTGGCCGACACCGGGCTCAGGTGCCGGGCCGACAAGGCATATCAAGGCGCCGGCCGCTGGTCCGCGTCCCGTTCCGGGGCCGACCGCTCAAGCGATGGAAGCGACGGCACAACACCACCCACGCCAAGATCCTCTGCGTCGGCGAGCAGGCCATGGCCGTCCTAAAGGGCTGGCGGCTCCTGCGGAAGCTCCGCTGCTGCCCTGACCGCATCACCGACATCGTGAAGGCCGTCCTCGCCCTTCACTACGCATAAACGTGAGGTTGGAAAAGGCTCACTGATCGGGTGACGGTGGTGGGCTACGCAACGCACGAGGCTCCCGTGCCGTTGAGGGAGGTGTTCGAAGTCTCCACTCACCGGCGCAGGAGCCTCGTTGGTTTCCTATCCTGCCGCACTCGACCTACCGAACGCGCTTGTCGAGTGGGTCACCATGCTCGTCG
Organism: Streptomyces lothianensis; assembly: GCF_047779955.1. Taxonomy (NCBI): domain Bacteria; kingdom Bacillati; phylum Actinomycetota; class Actinomycetes; order Kitasatosporales; family Streptomycetaceae; genus Streptomyces; species Streptomyces lothianensis. Next base: position 4,693 of record NZ_JBLMKT010000056.1, read on the forward strand.
TCACCCGCGAGGGTGACCGTCGCTGCAAACTCCCGCCGCATCAGCGGGCCCTGGTCGGCCTGGTGTATCTGCGCCGGCAGGACACTCTCGCGCAACTGGCTGCCAGCTTCGGCATTTCAGTGGGCACCGCGTACGCCTACAGCACCGCGGTCATAGACCTGCTCGCCGAGAGGGCGCCCGGCCTGCTCAAGGTGCTGCGCGAGGCGGACCCGGATTTCGTGCTGCTGGACGGCGCTCTCGCCGAATGCGACCGGGTCGGCGACGGCCGCAGGCGGACTACTCCGCCAAGCACCGTCGGCACGGCGTGAACGTGCAGGTCGTGCCCGACCCAGCCGGGCAACTGCTGTGACTCTCGCCCGCCCTGCCGGCCGCGGCCATGACCTGACCGCGGCCCGCACCCACCGCATCATCCGGATCTGCGAGCGCCAGGGCGTCCCTATCCTGGCCGACCTCGCCCACATCGGGGCCGGTCCCTGGGTGACCACCGCGGTAAAACGCCGCCCTCTTCAGGACCTACCCCCCACCCAGAGAACCGTCATCCGGGCGCTCGCCCGGACCCGAGTCCCGGTCGAACGCGGCGTCGCACGGCTGAAGACCTGGCGGGATCTTCCGTCACGCCCGCTGCCGCCCGACTCGGATGACGTCAATCGCCAAACCCATACTCCCCCTCGAGGGGCAACGCTGAAAGAGCTCAGATACGCATTAGGGAATCATCCCGCTACCGGGTGACCCTCTGGCTTCACGCCAAAAACCCTCCGGGGGAGTCTCCCCGAGTTCCCTACTGAGGTTGAACTCGTGATGTCGCTGGGTCGCTCAGGCGGGTCTGATGGTCAGGCCGGTCTCGGCGAGGCAGCCGTCTATGAGGTCGCTGCGGTACTGGATGTGCCGTAGTCCGCGCCGGATGCGCTGAACGAGGTGTTCGGGGGTGTTGAAGGCGACGTTGGAGAGCCAGCCGCGTCGCAGGAGGGACCAGATCCCCTCGACGGGGGTGAGGTCGGGTGCGTAGGGCGGCAGGTAGTAGATGGTCAGCCAGTCCCGGGAGGCGGCGAACTCCCGCAGACCGGCGGCCTTGTGGACGTTGAGGTTGTCCCAGACGAGCACGATCGGGCCGCCGAGTTGCTGGTGGGCGGCGATCAGCAGGTCGCGGTAGTCGCGCCAGGAGAAGCTCTTGCGGCCGTCGCGGCGGCCGTCGTCCCGGCGTGGCCGGTAGATCAGCCGGGATCTGTGGCCGGGTTTGTAGCAGGTCAGCGCGGCGATGGATATCCGTCTGCGGGAACGGCCGCGGACCCGCACCACCGGGGTCCGGCCGCGCCGGGACCAGGTCTTCGCCTGCGGCGGCGTCATGGAGAATCCGGCTTCGTCCTCGAAGACCAGCCAGGCTCCACTCACCGCCGCGAGCCTTCCGCGCAGGGCCACACCTCCTTGACCCACCCGGCCACCGCCTCGTCGTCCCGCTCCATCGCGCGTCGGGCCGGGACCTGGCAGGACCAGCCGTTGCGGACCAGCAGCTTGCGCACGCCCTGGATGGTGTAGGTCAGGTGGAAGCGCCTGCCGATCACCGTCTTCACACGGCTCAGGGTCCAGCGCTGGTCCTCCCAGCCGTGCGCGGCCGGCCCCTTGGCCAGCTCCGCCTCCAACTGTGCGAACTGCTTGTCACTCAGGCGCGGCAGCGATGCCGGCCCCTGGACCGCAGAGCCCGCGGGCCGTCCTCGTCCCACATCCGCCGCCACCGCTGCACGGAGCGGACGCTGACCCGCAGCTCCTTGGCGATCACCGAGCTGGCCTCGCCCCGGGCGAACCTCTCGGCCGCCTTCAGCCGTAACTCCTCGCGAAACTGCTGCCGTTCGGCGGTCAGCCCGCCCCCCTGTGGATACCGCATGCCTCGGTGATACCGCACGAGCGACGAGCCGTCAGCCCCCACGACTCCACGAGTTCAACCTCAGTAACACCCGACCCGTTTCAATACGGCAATTCATATCCGGCCGCACGCATCATCGCCTCGTAGTGCGCGATGAATTCTCCAAGACCCTCCTGAAGTTCCCTGGCCGAGTACTGGGCATCCTCTGAGTCACCTGATCTCAACTCTTCTAGCAACCCATCCGCCACACCCTTCAGCGACCGAAGCGTGTCCCCCTGCACCAGGAGCCCTGGAAATCTGCGGCTAGATCGCCGAACAAGTGCGCAGCTCGAAGTCTCCTGGAGCAGTTCAACCTCGGTCATTGCGCTCCTCGCGGGTAGAAGGTGATGTGTGGCGCGCCCTTGGCGAGCTCCCACGTGAATATGTCGATCCTACCGCCACGCCCAAGTTCTACCGGCCCTTGAGGCAGGGAGCTCTTGACGGAGTGCTTGGTTCGACTATTGATCCCGGTGATCACGTAATCCCAGTCAGACTGGGCATGCGTGTTCCCCGTTGCGCGACTCCCCACGACGGAGATGGGGTGCCCAATGCGGTCCGCCGCATTCTGGATTCTCGCAACCTCGGACCCAGTCAGGTTACCCAGAGAGGCCCCATTGCCAGCCACTGGACCACAAAGTCTGTTGCTATTGTGAACGAGTACCGGAGTCTCACCTGCCAGCACATAGTACGTGTGCAGGTCATCGACGGTCAGGTTGTAGGTGCGGGCATGCTGCGTGTACGGGCGGTTCTTGCTGACGATGACAGTGGTGCCGTCGTCACTGAGCAGGGTCATGCCAGTTTCGAGGTCACCGGCTTCGACCCATCGGCTCTCGGATGGTGACCAGAAGGGGTGCTCGTATGTCGCTGTGAGATTTTCGGTGCCGTCTTCCGTGACGATGGAGAGCTCATTGAAGTGCTTGTCGTGCTCCGTGACGATGAGGCGCGTGACTTCCCGGGGGCCGGTTTCTCCGGTTTCCGGGTCTGTGGCCAGCACCTCGTCGCCGAGTTCAACGTCCTCGATATCCTTGGTGGTGCCATCTGCCATGAGCACATCCGTGCCGGCAAGGAAGCACTTCGTGCACCCTCCCAGGACTCGACTCAGCCCCTTGGCCATCCGCGAAGCGCCGCTAAGACCTGCCCGCGCTCCCCTACCCTCGGCATAGGCCCTGCCGAACATCTCAAGAAAACTCTCTCTATTGAGAGGAATCTCCCGAAGATCATCGGATGAAACAGGCTTATTGCAGTCAAATATCAGGCAGGGGCCAAAATTGTCGATTACGTCCTCATCGAATCCGAACAGCCACATCTCCCACTGGGCATCGTTGATGGGACCGTCCATGACTCCCTGATACTTGATCAGCGCCCTACGGAACTCATCATGCGAGACCGTGTCCTTGTTTCGCACATGTTCCGCACCTTGCGCATCCAATGCCACAGTGATGAGGTACGCGGCAACACTCTCGTCATTGAGCGACGGTGGAACTGGCGTTTGGCTCCAGTTCCAACCGGACGAGGTCTTCGTCCACGTCTCGATGTTCCCGTTGCATCGGCTGCTGGCGCCCCCACATGCCCCATCGGGACGAAGCCCGCTGGGGTCGGATAGCGTGACTGGGCTGTTGTTGGCGTAGCCGTAGCCGTTCATCTGCTGGGGGTCGGTGTAGTCGATGAGCGGGTCGACCGAGATGAACTTGCCCAGGTCCGGGTCGTATTCACGGGCCCCGATGTGAGTGAGGCCGCTCTGGGTGTCGGGGGTGCCGCCGACGAAGCCCTTCTCACCCGGCCACGTGCCGGTCGCCTCGCCGCGTTCGGCGCCATACGGGTTGAACCGGCGCTGTGCGACCTCGCCGGTGGTGGCGTTGATGGCGAGGCTGCTGGTGCCCTGGTGGTCTGAGGCGAGGTAGGAGAGGGTGCCGTCGTCCTCGCGGACGGCGATGGTCTGACCCGCGAAGGAGTAGTAGCGGGTGGCCTTGACCGTGCTGCTGCCCTTGGCAAGGGAGAGTTCCATCCCGGGCAGGAAGACCGTGGTCCCCTGCGCGTCGCGGCGCACGACGCGGTTGCCGCCGGCGTCGTAGAGGTAGGTGGTCTCCTTGCCGTCGGCCTCGGTGGTCTTGGTCGGCTTGCCTACGGCGTTCCACGTCAGGGTCTGGGTGTCGCCGCCGATGGTGCGGGTGGTGGTGTTGCCGGTCGCGTCGTAGGTGTACGTGGACTGGCTGGCACCCGTGGGTGTGTTCTCGGTGACCTTGGTGACCGCGTGCGGGCCAGCGTCGCCCACGCCGTAGGTGTAGGTGCGGGTCACGTCCTTGGCCGTGTCAAGACCCGTGTCGTGACGGACTTCGCTGGTGCGGTTGCCGATCGCGTCGATCTGGTATGACGTCCAGTAGGGGGCCGGGCCGCCCAAGGCGCTGCTACCCGCGGTCGAACCACAGGCGGCAGGGAGCTGCCCGCCCTGCTGGCCACCGACCGTGCCGGAGCCGGTGGCCTGGGCCTGGCTCGACTCAGGGGTCCACGCCTCAGTTAGGCGCTGTCGGGTGTCGTAGGCGAAGCACTGGACGTCGGGGGAGGCGCCCGCGAGGTCCGAGATCGACTGGATGTTTCCGGCCTGGTCGTAGGAGTACTGGGACTGCTTGGCCAGTCCGGTGCCCTCGATGTTGACCTTCGACTCGGTCAGGCGGTTGGTGCCCTTCTCGTAGGAGAAGGTCTGCTCGACGTACTTGCCGCTTGCCGTGGGCAGATGCAAGTTCTTGAGCTGGCTCAATTGTGTGTAGCCAGCACCGGCAACGTAAGTGTCCTTGCCCGTCATAGATGTCGGACGCTGCAGCGCGTCGTAGCCGAAGGCGATGGCCTCGTCGGTGAGGCCGCCCGCACCCGGCATGCCCATGCCTCCGGCGGTGCCATCGAGGTTGTAGGTGTTGGTGAAGACGTAGATGCCGGCCAGCGCACCTTCGGACTCCGGGACCGAGTAGGCCGTCTTCAGCGGCCGATAGAGGGCGTCCATGGACTGGGTGACCGTGGCGATGTACTCGGTTGCGCTCGTGTAGCGCAGCGAGGCGTAAGCAAGGCCGAGCCAGCCTGCCCGGTCGTAGCGGGTCTCGGTGAGCTTGGTGCCCGTGTTCGGCTCGCCTTCCCACGTGGTCAGCGGGCGGCTGAGCTTGTCGTAGACCGTGGAGATCTTGTTGCCGCGGGCGTCCGTGGTCGAGACCGGGCGGTCCAGGCCGTCGTAGGCCGTGGTCGAGGTGCCCGCGTCCGGGTCGATGCTCTTGGTCTTGCGGCCGAGCTGGTCGTACTCGTAGCGCCAGGTGTTGCCCTTGGCGTCCGTCACCGCCGCCAAGCGGCCCGCGTGGTCGTAGGCGTACTTGGTGGCGTCATAGCCAGCGGAGGGACCGGTGCCCGGGCTGGTGTGGTGGCGCAGCTCGGTGGTGCGTCCCTGCGCATCGGTGATCGTCGTGGTGGCGGTGCCGCCGTTGGGCGGGTCCACGTAGGTGCGCTCACCGTTGTAGGCGACCGAGGTGCGCCACTGCTCGACGCCGGCGACCTGGAAGATCGTGGCGGTGGTGCGGCCCAGCCCGTCGTACTGGGAGACAGTCTGGGCGCCGACCTCACCATTGGCGACGAGGAGAAGGTCCCGTGAGGGAGCGCCGACAGCGTTGTAGGTGGCGTTGGTCTTCTTCGGCTTGCCCGTGCCGTCGTAGAAGACGTCAGCGACCAGGCGGGTGCCGTCGAGTCCTTCGGCCTGCGTTTGCCGCGGGCGCATCAAGCCGTCGTAGAGCTGGTACGCGGCTTCGTAACTGCCGTCGTTCTCAAGCCGCTCGGTCTTCACTGCGGTGGGCTTGTCGCGGCTGACCAGGTAGGAGTACTTGATACTCGGGTTGGTTCTCATCTCACGGTCGGGCAGCCAGACCTTGACCAAACGGCCGAGCGGGTCGTAGGCCAGGTCGGTGCGCTTGCCGTTCGGGTCGCTCTGACCGGTCGACCGGCCCCAGGCAGGGGCATAGTCGGTGGTGGTGACGTGTCCGAGCGCGTTGGTGACCTTGGTCTGCGAGAGCAGGCCGGATGTCTCGGTGTACGAGGTGGTGGTCTTCGCGCCGCCTGCGTCAGTCTGGGCAGTCGGGCGACCAAACTCGTCGTAGCTGGTGGTACCGGTGACTTGGTAGGTGGCGGTGGTGCCGTCGTGCTGAGTGAGCCGTTCGGTCCTGGTCACCTCTCCCTTGGTCGGCGCCGCGCCGAAGGCACCGCCGTCGTACGAGGTCCGCTTGTCCGCGAGGATCTGCGTCCTGTAGTCGGGGCTCGCCGAACAGTCGACGGAGACGATCTGGCTGCGGGAGGGCAGCGTGTAGATATTCTTGGTCGGGTTGTCCGCGTACCACAGCCGCGTGCAGGTGTCGTCGTCGTCCTTGGACACGTCACCGAAGCTCTCGGTACGAATCAGGCGGACAGTGGGCACAGACGTGTCGTAGTACGAAACCGACTTGGTCTGCCGCCAACTGCCGTCGGACAGCAATTTGTAGCCGCGGGATGTGCGCGGTTTGACGACGGTGGCCTTGGTCGTCGCCCAAGACTTGGTCTGGGTGGCCGTGTCGTGCTTCCACGGCTCACTCACGACCTTGGAGACGACCTTTCCGCCAGTGGCCTTGTCATAGGTCTTGGCCTCGACGGTGAAACCGGTGAACTCCTTGTGACCGGTATAGGTCTTTCCGGTGGAGTCGGTGACCGTCTCCGTGCGGGTGCCACCTCCAGGCTTCTTGTCACCATTCAAGCCCTGCAGGAAGGTGTAGTCGGCCCGAGTCGAGGTGGTCTCACCGTTGCCGCTGGTGACGGTGACCTTGCCGTAGCCCTGCCACTGGCCCCACGTCAGGTACTTCTCGTCGGTCACGCCGTCCGATTCGGCATGCCGCCAACCAGCCGCTCCCTGGTAGTCGTAGCGGGTGACGAGATCGTCGCCGCCACCGGTCCGGTCGGTCTCGCGGATCTCCTCGACCACATACTTGTGGAACCAGTCGGCCCTTGGGTCGATCGAGCCCGGTGGAGCCCAGATCACCGGATAGCAGCGCTTGGTCGACTCACCGGGCTTGGGAAGTGCCGTGGCCGTGCACTCGGTGGGGGCGTAGGTGACGTCTAGCTGGGATCCAGTCTCGCTGAGGACAGTCGTCAGACGAAAGCGGTGGAAGGCGTCGATGTTGTCGTCATTGCTGTCGACGCGGTTCTTCAGCTGGATGCCCTGCAGTTCCAGCGACGGCAACTTGCTGCTGCCGCCCACCTTGCCCTCGTGGTCGATCTTGTGGAGCCACAGGGTCTTGGTGTCGTCGCCGTTGTCGGTGAACGTGTGGGTGAACGTCCAGGCGTCCACGTCCTGGTAGGTGCCTTCGCCGGTCCGCATCTGCGTGGTGATGCCGGTCAGGCGCTTGCGTGTGAAGAATGTGGGCGAGGACTGGCTCACGTCACACTTCGTGTCCGCCTTGCAGTAGCGGTCCACCGGGGTGTCTGGCCAGTGCGCTGCGTTGTCGGTGGTGAACTTCGCGGGCGCGCAGTCGAAGTCGGCAGTGGGCAGGCAGCGTTCGGCAGTGTTGAAGACCACCCGGGCCGGGGCGGCAGCGGAGTACACGGCGCCGTCGCGCTGGCCGTAGTCGATGCGCTTGAGGTAGCCGCCGCGGTGGTAAGCGGTGCCGTTGACATCGGTCTTGCCGTTCAGGGCGTAGTGGTTGGTCTCCGCCCCATAGAAGTACGACATGACATTGCCGTGGGTGTCCTTGACGTAGTCGAGGTTCCACCGCCAAGCCTGCTTGCAGTGCGCGCTGGTGAACGTGGAGTTGTAGCAGGGCTCACCCAAGTCGTCGCCGAAGACCGGCACCGTCCAGGTGGAGGCGGTCTGCTCCTTGCCGCTGCTCCAGCCGGGCAGGCGGCCCAGGCCGAAGTAATACTCGGTGCCGTCCGGGGTGGTGACCTTCCAGTGCTCGCCGTTGTTGTCACCGTTGGAGGCGCCGGTCAGCTGTTCGATCTTCGCCCCGGACTCGTCGGCGAGATGCCACTTCCCGGTCACATCGTCCTTGAGCAGCTGGGTGGTGCTGCCGTTGAGCATGATGGTGGCGTTCTCGACCGCCCAGCACTGCTCGGCCGATGACTCATGTCCGTCATCCGCGCACGGCTTGTAGGACCGCTCCACATAGCCGGGCTCGTAGGAGAAGCCCTCACCGATCCAGGAGCCCTGGCTATTGGTGGCTGAGGTCCGTCCGTCTATGGACTGCGAGGAATAGCCAAGTCCCACCGACGGCGTCAGGCCGCCCGGGGTCGGCACAGCACGCATCGGGTAGTTCCATGAGAAGCCGCCGGAGAACTTCGCCACGCTCCAACTCGCCGACGGGGACAACGGGGTGGCCTTGTAGTTTCCCTTCGAGGAGGAGTCGCCCGCCATCAAAGCGATCACTGTGGACCCCGAGGTCTGCGCGGCCTGTACGCGCGCGCTGGGCACGGCCGTCGGGGCGACGTCCGCGTCGGTGAGCGTGAGCTGTGCGCTCACCTGCTTCGTGTCGGAGTCGTTCACCGAGCCGAGTTCCTTGGGCCGGCCCGAGCAGGATTTGCTGCCAAGGCGGCTCGTGGCGGCGCAGGCGGGCAGTTCCACCAGGTGCAGCCGGGAGCCGTACGCCCCGCCGTACGCCTCGTCGAAGGCGGAGTAGTCGAGTGTCACCTTCACCCCGCCGGGACCGCCCTTGGTGGACGTCACCTTGAGCAGGGCCGCCGAGCCGGTCTTCCGTGCGTGCTCGGTGTCGAGGACCTCAACGCGGACGGTGCCCGGCGATTCTGCGGACGGGGTCTGCTGCTCCGGGCTCGGCTTCGGCGCGCTCTTCGCGTTCAGCGAGGCCTTGTCCTGCTTGTCGCTCTTCGGAGGCGTGGCCGTGACGGTGACGGGCAGGCCACCGACCCTCACCGGCTTCGGCGCCTTCGCCTTGTTCGCGGCTTCCGATGCGGTAACCGGGACCTCCGCCCGTCCCTTGTCCGGCAGTTCCGCCTTGTCCAGACGCTTGACCGCGGCTTTCGCCGCCGCGTCGACCGGTCTGGGTTTGGCCTTGGCGTTCGTGCCGCGTACGGGATCGGGGTTGGCCTCCACGCCCGGGCGGTCGTTGCCGGGATCCGGCTTGGTAGGCAGGGCCTGGACGGTGCCCGCGGACAGGGAAAGCAACACCGCAAGCACGGTGGCGCCCAGCGCACGGCTGGGCATACGAGAGGAGAGCGGACGGCCACGCAACGGCATCAGAAACAACTCCGCGAAGACGAGATCCGGGGCAGCACAGGCAGGAGGAAGGAGGGACGGCTAGTACGAACAGGGCGGGTGAGGGTCCGGGACACGCGTGCCCCGGACCCCCGCACTCGGCTACAGATCCACGTCGCCGGTCAGCTGCCACATCCGCTCGATCCCGATCGGATCGACGGCTCCGGCATAGATCCGCACCTCGTCCAGCGCACCGGCGAGATAGCTGCTCCCGTCACTTTGGGCAGAACGGCCGACCTGCAGACCGCCACTCGACGGCCAGGTGGTGTGATCCGATCCCACGGCGGAGGCGGTCAGGCGTCCCTCGACATACAGCCGCACCTCGTGGGTGAATGAGTCAAAGACGACGGCCAGATGCTGGCCCGACCCGTCATTGCTCGGCAGAACCAGGTCATCTGTGACCGTGGTCACCTTGGCCGTGGCACTGTCCGTGTCAGTGAGCGCCAGCTCCCACTGCCCAGTGGCAGCCTGGTAGCGCACCGCGACCCGGTCCGCGTTCTGGCCCGGCAGGGACAGCACGGTCTGTGTCTCGGTGGCGTCCAGCGTGCTGAGCTGGACACGGGCCGCGACCGTGTAGCTGTCGGCGGCGTTCACCACGGGGCTCGTGGTCGACGCCCAGTCGCCCGTACCGTCCAGGACGAGGTGTCCGTCGCCGACCAGTGCCGCCGGATCGAAGAGCGGATCGGCCGGCCGATACACGGACGCGTTCCCGTGCAGAGTGAGTGGTTCACTGCCCGTCTGGACGTTGGCGAGGCTGCCGTCGACGGCCGCGTCCAGGGGCCAGTAGCCCTTGCGCTGCGGCTTGATGGCGCCCAGTTCCGCCACCTGCGCGGGCGGCAGTACGCGGTCGAAGGCCCGCACTTCCGCCATGTCGCCGGTGAAGTGGTCCCGGTAGCCGGACTTGGCGAGGACCCGGCCGATCTGGAAGCTGCGCAGCGAAGGCCAGACCGTGTGCCGTGCCGCCTTGCCCGCCTCGTTGCCGTCCACGTAGATCCGCAGCTCGGGCCCGGCGGCCGCGTTGGCATCGAAGACGCCGGTCAGCTGGGTCCACTTGTCCTTGACCACCTCGACGCCGGTCGCGGTGGCCGTCCAGCGGGTCATCGCCTGGACGTCCAGATCGGGTGTGGAGAACGCCCAGGCCTGCGCGGTGGCGTCGTAGCCGAGGACAAAGCCGGGTTCGCCGGTGCTGTCCTGGCTGACCACGGCCATGTCCTTGTCCAGGGCGGTGGGACGTACCCACGCACTGACGCTGAAGCTCTGCCCGGTGTCCATCACCGTGCCCCACGCGTCCAGGTACCCCTCGGTGGTGCCGTCGAAGTGCGCGGCGCTGTCCGCCTTGCCGCCCGGACCGGTAACACCGAACGTCACCCCCGTGCCGGGGTGCGCCGGATGGCGGCCCGACTCGTCATGGGCGAGGTCGATGCCCGGCTCATCGGCGAGGTTCCACTGACCGGCCGCCTCCTTACCGTCCGTCACAAGGAACTCGTACTGCGCGGGAACACTGGAGTTGAGGGCGTTGTCATACGCCTCGACCGTGACCCAGTGCCGGCCGGCGGTGGTGGGCGTCCAGGTCACCGATGCGCTGCCAGAGGTCGCCGACAGGGACTGAAGCCCCTGGCCGTCGAAGCTGTACCGGAATTCCTTCACATCCGTGTCCGCCCGAGTGAACGTGAACGTCCCGGCCGTGCCCACGCCGTGGTGCCACGCCTCGTCCGCCGGATACTGCGCCGAGCCGACCTGTGGCGCCTTGGGGCGGGTGGAGTCCCAGATGAACTCGCAGCGCTGCGGCGTCCCCGCGGAGCTCCACGACCCCCACGCGTCACCGTCGTATGCCCGCGCATCCCAGTAGATCACCGCGTTCTGCGGGATCTGCGGCGTACCCGAGGGCCGCTGCTTCACCGTGTGCACGAAGACCGTGCCCGCGTTGGGCGCTTTATAGCCGGTGTCGTACGTATACGACCGGTCGACACCGTCCTTGTCCTTCCAGAGCACCTTGAACTGCATCTTGACGGGGTCGGTGCTGGAGGAGTTGTGGTCCGGGTCCCGGGCCTCGGCCCGCAGCTGCGGCAGCACATCCGTGTACGGGCGGCCGCTGCCCCAGGTGCACTTGCCGCCCGGGTTGGAGGACATCAGCCGGTAGTCGACCTGCTTCGGCGGGGTGTTGTAGGTGACCTTCAGATAGGTGTTCCCGCAGATCCGCTTCCAGCCGCCGTACGTCGACTCGTCCTTGGCCTTGAGCCCCAACGATATCCGCGACCAGCGGCCGGACGCGGCGGCCTTGGCCTCCGACAGCAGCTCACCGTCCTTGAAGTGCAGATTCGCGGAGCTGGAGCACGACGTCGGTGAGATCTTCTCATCGAGAGTCGCCAGATAGTCGTCCCAGTCGTCCTTCGTGTTCGACCAGTTGCTGGACGAGGTGACGTTGTAGTTCGCGCCGCCAATCCGGTACAGGTCCACCGGCTCGGCCCGCGCGTCGTTCCAGTACACCCCAGCGAGCCGCGCCGAGAACTGGGTGTGCAGGATCTGCTTGCCCGCGTAGAACGACATCGGGAACGTGAACAGCAGGCGCCGCGTCCCGACGTTCGCGCAGCGCGTCGGGTTGTAGTTCGCGGGGCACTTGCCCATGCCCGCGTCCCCCGAGTACTTCCAGTCCTGCGCCGACGAGCTCGTCGACATCACCGATGTCCACGCCGTACGCGACGTCGTCTTCGGCGTGGGGTCGATCACGACCGGATACACCGTGTCCTTGCCGCGCAGCAGGCTCACCTCCGGCCGCAGCGTCAGCCGGCCTTTGCCCACCGACAGCTCCAGCGGCGTGACACGACCGCCCTCCGCCGCGTCCAACGGCGTGGCACGACCGCCCTCCGCCGTATCCAGCGGCGTGACCTGGCGCGCGCCGGGCGCGGAGCGTGCCTGCGTCCCGGCCTGCTTCCCGGTGCCCGAGGAGTCCCACATCGCCGGGGCCCCCGCCTCGAACACCGTGCCACCCACCGCCGCGTCACTGGCCCGGAGCACACCGTCCTTGCCCTCGGCGACCTTCAGCCCCTTCGCGGACAGACCGAGCTCGATCTGCTCCAGCCTGGGGTTCTCCGCTGCCTCGGCGCTCTTGACGATCAGGTAGTGGCTGAAGCCCTCGGTGTCGGCCCGCACCGCCAGGTCCACACCCGGCAGGGCATCGGCATACGTCGCGGTGTCGCCCTCGACCACCGGCTCGGGCAGCTTTCCGCCCGGCCACGTCAGCGCGTACTCACGCCCGGCTTTCCGCATCCGGGCGAACGCGCCCGTACCGCCACCGGAGAACTCCAGGTCCACGACCGCGGCCTTCGGCGCGTACCGGCCGTCCTCGCGCCGCTCCAACGTGGCGTCGACCGCGACCCACTTGCCGCCCTGGCGGGTACGCACCGGCTGGGTGTACTCCTGCGCGGTGAACGAGCCGTCCGGGTTGGCGAACACCTCCCGACGCTCCTGCCGCAGCGACAGCACCTCGACGGGCTTGTCCGCCTCCGCGGCGGCGGCCTGCGCCAGCCCCTCCGAAAAGGCCTGCCCCTGCTCCTGGGCCCGAGCCAGATCGGCGTCATACGCCGCTGCCGCCGCCTGTCCCGCCGTCTGCGGCAGTACGGCCACGGAACCTGCCAGCAGCGCGCCGAGCGCCCCGACCACCAGGCCCGAACGCCAGAGCCGTCTGGCGTCGTTCGCCGGTCTCATCCCCACCCCTGTGTCTCTGGTCCGTGCACTTCCGACATCCCCGCGCCGCCAGGTCACCGGATCTCCGCCCCGAACGCCTTGCCACCGGCGGGAATCCCGCCCTCACCGGGCCGGTACGTCACCGTCGGCGCTCCCCCGCTGGCCACCGTCCACGGATATCCGTAGACCGCACCGGGCGCGTCCCCCGGCCCGTAGGCCACACCCACGAGGAAGCTGTCCGGCGTCGCCGCCAGGGAAGTGCCCGCGAACATCTGGTGTGCGGGCGCGCCCGGAATTCCCCAGCCCGGGTCCAGCCACTCGTCCGTCAGCGTGCCGTCGGCCTCGATCGCGAAGATCTGCACGCCGCCCTTGTCCAGATGCTCGGCAGAGGATTCCTCGCCGGGGACACCGACCGCCACCCGCAACGTGGTGCCCTGCACCGCGGCGGCCAACTCCTGGGCGAAGAAGTCGCCCGGATCCAGCGACTCGTGCGTGCCCTCCCCCGACTGGTTCAGAACGGCCACCAGCACCGACACCTCACCCGACGCAGTCACGCGGTACACCGAGGCTGATCCCACCGAGGCAGTGCTGCCACTGCCCTCGCCCGGAGCTCCTACCACCAGATACGAGCCGCCCTTGTACGTCCCGGACGAATCCGGCACCGGCACCATCGCCAGCGACGTCCCGTAGCGGTCCCCGGCCTCGGCAGCGCTCACCGGCGGGTTCGTCTGGTTGGGCGCCGACAGCGGCGCGGGCCGTCCCGCACTGTCCACGGTGTGGCCGAACAGCCAGACCGCACCCGCGAACGCCTCGGTGCCGATCGCCTCGCCCGGACCGCCGACCGCCAGGTGGCCGGGCGTGCCGGCCAGCGATGCGCCGAACCGGTCGTCCGGCTCGACTCCCCCGGGTACGCCAGGCGACCCCTGGTCCACCTGGGCGATCACACTGCCCCTGACGTAGAAGAACGCACCCGCGTCCCGGTGTCCGCCGACGTCCTTGCCGGGGGTGCCGATCGCCAGATACGGCTCGCCCGCGCCGGAACGGCCCGCGGCCACCGCGTAGCCGAACAGATCGGCGGTCTCGGACTCGCCCGGCACCCGCGTCTGCGACTGGCTGTAACTGGTCGACGCGGGGCCCGTGCCCAGACCGCCCGGCGCGCCGTAGACGACATAGACCGCACCCGCGTCGACGGCCGGGCCAGGGTCCTCGTACGGCGCCCCGACGATCAGGTCGCTGCAGCCGTCACCGTTGAGGTCCGCCTGCGCCAGAGCGTGCCCGAACTGGTCGCCCGCTTCGGCTCCGCCTGGTACGAACGCAAGGTCCTGATGCAGCTGAATCGTTCCTGCGGCACCGCCGTACACCACCGTCACCACACCGGCGTCGGCTTTACCCCCCACGGCCGCTTCAGGGTCCGCGATCGCCGTATCCCGTACACCGTCGCCGTTGAAGTCCGACTCGACGCCCGCGCATCCCTCGACGGCAGAAGCTTCGTCATTCGAAACCGCGACGACCAGCAGGCCGATGAGCCCCGCCATCGCGAGCCACACCAACCACGCCCCGCCCCGGAAACCTCTTCCCCACACGCCGACCGTCACCCTCCCCAAGTGAACAAGTCCGCGCAGTCAACAGGAAAGTTGAACAAGCGTCACCCCCCCCATGTCCGACATGACGCATGTCGCACAGTCACGAGATCATCACAATGAGTTGAAGGGGGAACCAAAAAAAGGGGGACCGGCCGCACGAGGGCCGGTCCCCCTTCAGGTGAAGGCGCGTCGGGTTACTTCACCGACTCCAGCTTCTTCACCTGGGCCTCGATGACGTCCGACGGGGCGTCGCCGGGCTTGCCGTCGAGGGGCATGGCGAAGATCGTGGCCAGGGTCGAGCCGCTGCGGACGACCGTGACGGGGGCCACGACCTGCTCGGCGCCCGCGCCGGAGGTGATCTTGAAGGCGACGGCCTCGTCGCCGGCCTTCGGCTCGGGCAGGCCCTCGACCTTGACCGTCTCGCCCTCCGCGCTGAGGTCCGAGCACTTCTTCGTGGCCGTGCGCAGGTCGCCGAGCAGCTTCTCGGCGTCGGCCTGCTCGTAGGCGAGGAGCGAGACGGAGATCATCTTGGTGAACTTGGCGTCACCGCCGGTCGTGCCCGCGCCGGCCTTCTTCGGCGGGTTCGTGGTGCCGGTCATGATGTCGCCCAGGACCTGGCAGTCGGAGGAGACCTTCTCCGGCTTGCCGAGGCCGCCGTCGGTGTCACCGGGGGTGAGCGTGTAGCCCTGGAGGTCGGCGGTGGTGACGAGCGCCTTCTTCAGCTGCGCCTGCGTCAGCGCCGGAGCGCCGCCCTTGTCGCCCTCGCCCTCGCCGCCGTCGGTGCCGCCGTCGCCCTTGCCCTCGGTGCCGCCGTCGTCCTTGCCCTCGCCGCCGCCCGTCTCCTTCGACGCGCCGTTCGACTTGTCCTTGTCCTTGCCCTTGCCCTCGTCCTCGCTCCCGCTGTCCGAGCACGCGGCCGTGAGGCCGAGCGTGGCGACGACGGTGGCCGCTATGAGGGCCTGGGACAGCTTCGACTTCTTCAACGTACGTTCCCCACCTAGGACTGGGCCCGCCGGCGGCGGACCTGAAACAACCGGCGCTCGTTCCGCCGGGCCGGCGCGCCCAACACGTCGCGCAACACGGGCTCATTCAACAACACCGGCTGCGGATCACTCCACGTAGTCCCGGATGACCCGGCGGGCCACCTCCTCGCGGGCGGCGGCGAGTTCGGCCCCGATGTCGGCCATATGCGCATCGGAGGGCACGATCCGGGCGGCCTTGAGCCCTCCGGCGGCCACGAGGCTTCTGCGCAGGTGGGTCGGCGGATGGGTCGACTCCACGCTGTGACCGCGCCGGGCGCTCACGCGGCGCAGCCGCTCGTACTCGCGTTCCGGGACCTGCTCGAACCACTCCGTGAGCCGCTCCCACAGCCCTGCGTGGGCGGCAGCCGTGCGCCGGCCGCTCCGCCGCGGTCCGCTGTTCGCGACGACCGCCTGCCTGCGCAGTTCGCCTTCCGCCGCATCGGCGACGAGGAGCAGGTCGAGCCCGCTTGCGGCGGCCTCGGAGGAGCCGACGTGCGCGGCGGCCGCGTCGGCCAGGTACTCCGCGCGCTGGGAGGCCCGCAGCGTCAGCACGTCGAGCAGCATCAGCAGCCCGAGGCAGGCCGCGCGGGGCACCGCAAGGAGGGCGGCGCCCAGGGCCTCGAGCACCTTCCACGCGATGAACTCGGCATGGTAGAGCTCGTTCTGCGTGGGCGTCGGGGTCAGGATCTCGACCCAGCCCTCCAGCGTGTCCAGGGTGATGCCGACGATGTGGGAGTGGCGCACGTCGCCGTTGGCGTAATGGCCGAGCTCATGGCCGAGGAGGGCGATGCGCTGCGGCACGGTGGCCGGCTCCCACAGGCCGAGGCCCAGGTGCAGGACGCGGCGGCGCCGGATGCCGTACGTGGACACGGCCGCGTTGACCTCCGGCCCGACCACGACCGCGTCGACACCCCGGGTGCCGACCTCCGCACCCACCCGGTCGATCAGCTCGAACAGACGGGGCGCGTCGGGGCGGTGCAGCACGGGGCCGTCGGCGGGCAGCGAGCCGAAGCGGGGGCGCAGCACGAAGGCGATCAGCAGGGCCAGGGCTCCGAGAACCGGATAGAAGCCGATGCCCCAGCCCAGCACGATGAGGCCGAGACCGGTGGCGGCGAGCAGCACGGTCAGCGAGTGGACGGCGAGGGACAGGGCGTACGCGGCGAGGCTCGCGGCATCACCGTGCGGCGGAACGGCGCTGCCGCCGGCCATCTCCGCGGCCAGCCGCTCGCCGTGGCGGCGGGCGAGGCTGCGGCGCAGGCGCTCGACGCGACCGAACGGCGGGGGTTCTTCCACCTGCGGGTCGACGTTCCAGTCGCAGGACTCGCACCAGGTGACGAAGCGGGTTCCGCCGGGGACGGTTCTGCCGCACTGCGGGCAGGTCGTGGCGCGCGCGTTGTCGTCCGGCGCGGCCGTGCGCATGTCGTCCGGCGCGTTCGTGCCCGCGTCTCCACCCGTGTTCGTGTACTGCACTGGGCCCCCACCCTTGATCCGCTGATCCGCGAAGTAGCGGGACATCAAATCACGTACGACTCACGAGGATCCTGTGATTCAAGCCACATAAGGATCCCGTGAATTCGGCACAACCATTCACAGGAATCACAGGTCAACCATGCACAGCGCCGCGCACTGTGTGCAGCGCTCCGGATTCAGCAAGGTTGACTGATGAAGCTTCGCCGCTCCCTGGCCACCGCCGCCGTCACGGCCGTCATAGCCCCCGCCGCCCTGCTCGCGGCCTCGCCCGCCGCGTTCGCCGACGAGACGTCGACATCGACCGAGACGACGGAGACCCAGACGACGGAACCGGGCAGCGGTTCGTCCGAGGACGACGGCACCAAGCCCGACGACGGCACCACCGCGGACGACGGCACCAAGCCCGACGACGGCACCGAGCCCGACGACGGCACCGAGCCCGACGACGGCACCACCCCGGACGACGGCACCAA